>JAYUFT010000088.1:0-18650 GCA_043738605.1 Candidatus Dormiibacterota bacterium
CACGCTCCTGGCGCGCACTTTAAATCGGATCGCGCGCGGCCCACAACCCTGCTTGTTAAGGCGCCGCCTTCGCTCCGTACAGCGCGCCAAATTTGTGGCGCACATAGGCGATCCACGGCTCCGCCGAGACCGGCTTGCCCGTGGCCCTCTCCATCAGCTCATTCGGCGTGAACTTCCTCCCGTGCTGATAGACGTGGACCTGCAACCACTTCAGCAGGGGGCCGAACTCGCCCCTCTCGATCTGGCCATCGAGCCCCGGCAGGTCCATCCGAATCTTCTCCATCAGCTGCGCACCCATGAGGTTGCCGAGCGTGTAACCGGGAAACACCGCAAAGTCCACCCACGACCAGTGGATGTCCTGCAACACGCCCACCCCGTCATTGGGCACATCGATCCCCAGGTACTCCTTGACCCGCGCATTCCATGCCTCGGGTAGGTCCCTCACCTTGAGCGTCCCCTCGAGCAGCTCGTTCTCAAGCTCGAACCGCAGCAGGATGTGCAGGTTGTAGGTGACCTCGTCCGCCTCGACCCGGATGAGCGACGGGTACGACTTGTTGACCGCCCTGAAGAACTGCTCCTCGTCTACCCCTTTCAACGGTTCGGGAAACGCCTTCTGCAGGCTCGGATAGAAGTGGCGCCAGAACTCGACGCTCCGCCCCACCATGTTCTCCCACAACCGCGACTGCGACTCGTGCACCCCCGGCGACGCCCCATCCCACAGCGGCGTCCGGTCCAGGTTCTTCCCGACCCCCTGGTAGTACATGGCGTGCCCCGCCTCGTGGATCGACCCAAACAAGCACTCGTTGAAGAAATCGCGCGACACGCGCGTTGTAATCCGCACGTCCCCAGGCCCAAACGGAATCGTGAACGGGTGCGTGGAGATGTCCTGGCGGCCACGCTCGATGTCGTATCCCAACTTCGTGACGAGGTCGAGCGCGTACTGCACCTGCACATCGGGGTCGAACCCCCTGTGCAGCACGCTGTCGTCCACGGCGTCGGCGTTGCGCGCGACATCGGCGACGAGCGGCACGATCGCCTGCTTGAGCTCGGTGAAGATCTCCTCGAGCTGATCCGTGGTCAACCCCGGCTCCGAGCGATCGAGCAACGCGTCGTATGGCCGCTTCCTGTAACCCAGCGCGTCGGCGACGCGCCGGTTGAGCTCGACGTTCTTCTCCAGGTAAGGGGCGAACAAGCTGAAGTTCGCATCGGCGCGCGCCTTCTCCCAAACCGGCCGCGCGGTCGCGCCTGCGCGCGCGATCTCCCCGACCAGCTCCAGGGGCAGCTTCCGAGCCTGCTCGTAGTCGCGGCGAGTGACGCGGACCAGGCTGGCCTCATCTGAATCGAAGGGCAACCGCCCCACCTCGTGCTCGGCCTCATCGAGGAGAGCACCCACATCGTCGCCCGTAAACCGGCTGTGACCAAGCCGCTCCAGAGTCGTGAGCTGGTCGGCGCGATTCTCGACCCCGCCAGGCGGCATGAATGTCTCTTGGTCCCACGCGAGCACGGAGCCGGCCCTACTCAGGTCGGACACCTCGCCCAGGATCTCCTTCAGGCGCTGCAGCTTGTCGGTCATTCCACCCCCCGGAGGCGAGGCTTCTCTGGTCTCACCTTCTTCACCTCAGTATTCTCTCCGAGACGGCGCCTTCGCCCCGCTAGCTCAGTGGATAGAGCATCTGCCTTCTAAGCAGAGGGTCAAAGGTTCGAATCCTTTGCGGGGCACCAATCAGCGATTTCGCGCTGGCTTAGGCGGCCTTGCGCGTATCCCGCCAGATAACGAGGCCGAGGTGCCTGATGCTCATCGCTTCTTGGCGCTTTTCGCTGTTGCAGTCCGCGGCCGCGCGGGTGCCGCCTTTTTGGCAGGGGCACCTTTCTTGGGTAGAGTCGCGGCGGTGATTGAAGCCGGCGCGTTATCGCTGGCCACCGTTTGCTCGGCTCCCCTCTTGGGGGCTTTCGCGCGCCATCTTGCGACCCAGGCCGGTCCCAGCGCTGCGATGCGGGCCTTGGCGAGGTTGCCCTCCATCAACCACGCCACGTCCTTGTCCGGAGATCGCAGCCACTTCTCCATCAGCGGCCGTCCCGACTCGGGCAGCGCCGCCGCGGCGACGCTCCAGCTGTAGGCCAGCGTCTGCCTGAGGACCCGAAAGTCCTCGCCCTTGCGCGCGCTCGTCGCGGCCAGCGACTTGGTGATCCGATCCAGCACCTTGAGCACCCTGGCGACGTGCTCGGGCTCCTTCAGCAAGCTCGGCTCGCACAGGCCCGCTGCCGCGGCGCGCTGCTGGTACGGGCCCTCGGTCGCCCACTTCTCCATCTCGGCCAGGAGGCGCGGCATGCTGTAGCGGCCCAGGTGCTGCAGGGCGATCGCGACCCCCTCGCGCACTCGCCAGCGCTGGTCGCCGGCCAGCTCGTGCAGCCACGACATGACGGGCACGGGGTCTGACACCGCCAGGTGCCCGAGGCCGGCCGTGCCGCACAGGGCGAGGAACTCATCGCTCGACGCGGACAGGCGCCACAACCGTTCGGCGTCGGCTTCCTCTCCCACCGCCTCGACCAGCTCGAGGTTGGCCCGCGCTCCCGGCAGCCCAGAGTTCTTCTTGAGAAACGGCTCCCATTCCGTCAGCCGCCTGAGCTCGGCGCGATACTGCTCCACGCGTCCCATGAACCGATCCTAGCGGCGCGGGTCGGCCACCGGCACGTTTCCGCACTTCCGTATTCAGGAGGCTCTACGTAATGACCGACATCGACTTCGTCCACCATCCGCATCCCCACACGGAGAAGAGGAAGCTGCAACCCCCGCCGAAGGTCTCCGATCAGCACATCGGCGTGAATGGGCGGCTCGGGGCCGCAATCACGAAGCGCGTCGGCACGATGTGGGCCTTCTACATCGCCGCAGTAACGATGGCGACCTGGATGGTTCTCGCCGGCTTTGCGTGGGGTCCCTTGCACAAAATCGACCCGTATCCATTCGCTTTCCTTCTGTTCCTGGGCAACATCGTCCAGTTGCTGTTGATGTTCGTGATCATGGTCGGCCAGCAGGTCCTGGGCGCCGCTTCAGACAAGCGGGCTGTGGTCACCTACCAGGACGCGGAGGCGATCCTGCACGAATGCCTCCAGATGCAGGAGCATCTGACAGCGCAGGACCGAGCGCTGGAACGGATGCTCCACCGCATGGAGCTGCTGGAAGGCAAGATGCAAGGCGCCGCTGGATAATGGCCGAAGCAGGCCGGGCCGAAGGGGCCTGGTCGAGAGTCAGTTGGAGGTGGAGGACCGCGAAGGCGGTGATTCGATGAGCAATCAGATGAGCAACGGAGAGTCCGACAGTCCAGTGACTGATGTGAATCGCGCCCGCGACGGCGGTGGCGCGGACGACAAGCGGAGGCTCATGCTCACGCAGATCCTGAAGAGTCCCGTCCTCAATCCTGCCGGCGCTGAGGTCGGCCGCGTCGAGGACCTGATTGTGAAGCTGGGCGAAGGCGGAGGCGCCTATCCTCCGGTCACCGGAATCAAAGTCCGCATCGGCGGCAGCGACGTCTACGTCGGCCTGTCGAACATCGAGAAGGTGGCGCCCGGAGATGTGCGGTTGAGCAGTCCCACGCTCCACACCGGCGCGTTCCAGCGCCGGCCCGGCGAGGTGTTGCTGGCTGCCGACGTGCTCGGCCGTCACCTGATGGACGTCGCGCGCGGCCGAATCGTCCAGGCACACGACCTGGTGCTGGGCCAGTTGGCCGAAGGGTGGGTGCTGCTGGGAGTCGACCGCAGCCCGCGAGCAATGCTCCGGCGCCTCATCCCTCGTCGGGCGCGGCCTGACCTCCGCCGGCACGCCATCCTGGATTGGAAGGACGTGCAGCCGTTTGTCGGGCACGTCCCGACGGCCAAGCTGCTGATGCCGTTGCAGCGCCTGCGCAGGCTGCACCCCGCCCAGATCGCAGACCTGGTCGAGGGCGCCTCCCACGAGGAAGGCGAGGAGATCATCCAGGCCGTGCAGAGCGACGTCGAGCTGACGGCCGACATCTTCGAAGAGCTGGACACCGAGCACCAGCTCGAGTTTCTGAAGTCTCGTTCGAACGAGGAGGCGGCCAAGGTCCTCAGCCGGATGGCCCCCGACGACGCTGCAGACCTGCTGGCGGAGCTCGATCACGACCGGCTGACGCCGGTGTTGAGCATGATGCCGGCGCCTCAGCAGAACAAGCTGCGCAAGCTGCTCCAGTACCACCCGACCACCGCCGGCGGAATGATGAACCCCGACTACATCTCGGTGGTGCGAGGGACATCGGCGGCCGACGCGCTCGAGCGCGCTCGCGTCGACGACAAAGCGCCACGCCAGCTTCTGAGCACCGTGTTCGTGACAGAGGCCGATGGCAAGTTCATCGGCAGCCTGGGCGTGGTCGACCTGCTGCGCAGCGACTCCACGACGAAGGTTGAAGACCAGGCCGCCCTCGTCGACCTGCGGGTCAGCGCAGGCGCCGACCTGGCCGACGTGTCGATGTTGATGGCGGATTACAACCTCACGGCCCTGGCGGTCACCGACACCACATCGAACCTGGTTGGCGCGATCTCGGTGGACGACGTTCTCGAAGCTCTGGTGCCGGAAAACTGGCGCAACCGCGCCGAAGCGAGCAGCGGGGTCTAACCCTCGGTGGCCGAGCGTGGGCCGGTGAGAGGCGACTCCCACCCGGTCCCTATCTCGGGCGTGGAGGAGACCCACTCCGGCGACATCCACGGCGCGTTCGGCACGATCCGGCTCAGCGACGAGGCCCCTCGACGAACGTGGCGTCGGCGTTTCCTCACTCTGGCGGCGATCATCGGGCCTGGCCTCATCGTCATGGTCGGCGACAACGACGCGGGTGGAGTCTCCACTTACGCGCAGGCCGGCCAGGACTTTGGCTATTCGCTTCTGTGGACGCTTCTCATTCTGGTTCCGGTCCTGATCGTGAACCAGGAGATGGTCGTTCGCCTTGGCGCAGTCACCGGCGTCGGCCAGGCCAGGCTCATCAAGGAGAGGTTCGGCTCCTTTTGGGCGTGGTTTTCGGTGGGCGGGTTGTTCCTTCTCAACTTCCTGATCATCAGCACAGAGTTCATCGGGGTCAGCATGGCGGGCGAGTACTTCGGCTTCAGCCCTTACGTGGTCGTTCCGCTGGCGGCGATCTTGCTCATCGGCATCACGGTCACGGGCAACTTCACGCGCTGGGAGCGTGCGATGTTCGTCTTCCTGTTCGCCAGCCTGCTCGTCCTACCGCTGGCTGTGCTCAGCCACCCGGATCCCGGCGCAGCCATCAAGGGATTCCTGCAGCCCAGCGTCCAGGGAGGCTTCACGTCCAACGCGGCGCTTCTGATCATTGCGATCGTCGGCACCACGGTCGCACCGTGGCAGCTGTTCTTCCAGCAGTCCAACGTCATCGACAAGCGCATCACGCCTCGCTGGCTCGAGTACGAGAAGGCGGACACGGTGCTCGGCGCGATCGTCGTCGTCGTCGGCGCGGCCGCCATCATGATGGCGGCTGCCTCGGCCTTCACGGGCACGAGCGATTTCGGTCATTACAAGGACGCGCTCGGCCTCGCACGCGGGCTGCACGTGAACATTTCCCCGACGGTTGGCGCGATCTTTGCGTTGGTTCTGTTCGACGCATCGATCGTCGGCGCCTCAGCTGTGACGCTCGCCACGTCTTACGCGTTCGGCGACATGTTCGGCCTGCGGCACTCCTTGCACAGGGGCATCGGCGACGCGAAGCTCTTCTACGGTTCATATGCTGCGACTGTTGCCGTGGCGGCCGCCATCGTCCTCATCCCTCGCGCGCCGCTTGGCTTGATCACGACCGCGGTGCAGGCTCTCGCCGGCATTCTCCTGCCGAGCTCGACGGTCTTCGTCGTCCTCCTGTGCAACGACCGCGCGATCCTCGGTCCATGGGTCAACCGGCCGTGGCTTAACGTGGTGGCCGGCGTCATCATCAGCGCGCTCCTCGTCCTTTCCATGGTGCTGGTGGTCTCGACTGCTTTTCCGTCGGTCGACGTGAACCGGTTGGTGGTGGTCCTTGGGGCCCTGATGGCAGTCGCTCTCGTGGCTGGAGGTGCTTGGCTATGGAACGGCCAGCGCGGTGCCGCCCCAGAGCCGGAAGTCTCTCGGGCTGACCGTGAGAACTGGCGTATGCCGGCTCTCGTCCTGCTGGAGCGGCCCACGTGGTCAGCGCCGAGGCGGGTGGCGATGGTCGCCATGGCGGTCTACCTGGTGGTGGCCGTGATCTTGCTGGCGGTGAAGGCGACGCAGCTGGCGCTTCACTAGGTCGTGCAAGCTAACGCCCCTCTCCCCAGCCCTCTCCCCTGAAGGTGAGAGGGAGAAAGGGCGTTAACAACTCCTTTACAAAGTCTCACAGGTGGTCGGTCTAGAATTCACGCCCGTGCTGCTCGGCAATCGACCGGGCCGCCGCGCCCGCGCTTCGCAAGGGCGTCTGAGGCCCCTTCGCATTTTCTCTATGGCTGTCATCGCCGTAGCTCTGTCGAGCGCGGCCGGCGGCTTCGCGTACTTCTTGCCCGCGGTTCAAGAAGCCTTCGACGCCACCAGCCGGGTCGTGATCGTGCCTACGCCCACGCCGTCTCCGTCGATTTCCACAGGCACCACGACGCCGACCCCGCCGCACCCGCCAGGCGCCTTCACGGTTCTGCTTCTCGGCTCGGACAACGACGCAAAGTTTCTCGGGGGCGTGCTGACGCAGTCGATGATCATCGTTCGCTTCAACCCAACGGCCAAGCGGGTCACGATGCTGTCGATCCCACGGGACCTGTGGGTGCCGCTGTCAACCGGCGGCACCAACAAGATCGATGGCGCCTACGCGCTCGGCGGGGCTGGTGCTGCGATCGCGACGGTGCAGAACAACTTCGGCATCAAGATCGATGCGTACATCTGGATCGGTCTGGCCGGGCTTGTCAACGTCATCAATGCAATCGGCGGCATCGATGCGGTCACGCAAGCCCCGGTCTTCGACGACTTCTACCCGTACGACGTAGGCCCGGGCAATCCTTACCGATACTTGCGAGTGGCCGTTCTCGCGGGACCACAGCACCTTGACGGAACGCACGCTCTTGAGTACGTCAGGTCGCGCCACAACGACTTGCAGAGCGACTTCGGACGCTCGGCTCGGCAGCAGGTGGTGCTGCTTGCTCTGCGGGCAAAGGCCGCGCAGATTTCGGCCGAGGACGTGCCCTTGCTGGCGGCGGCCATGAAGGGCCAGATCAAGACCGACATGTCGCTGTCGCGCATCGCGACACTGCTGCCGCTCGCCGGCAGCATCGACATCAAGAACATCCAGCAGGTAGTCCTGCTGCCGCCCTACACGCACGGATGTGGGTGCCCCTCGGGCTACGTGGTGCCGGTGTGGGGCGCGATCCTACCGCTGGTGCACCAGTACTTCCCATGATCCCGAGGGCCCTGGTCGCGGCCGGCGTCGCAGTTCTGATGGTGTTCTCGAGCGTCGGTACATATATGTACCTCGGGTCCCGCCAGTCCAAGGTCGCAGCGCCGCCTCAGCTGCCGACGTCGGGCACGCCCCGCCCGTCGGCATTCAACCTGCCAGGGACCCTGTTCGTGACCCAAGCCGGAGCGATCTACAGCTTCAGCGCGGGGAGGTTCCATCAGCTGACGGAGTTGGACGTGGGCTGGACCCAGCTGGCACCGTACCCAGGCGGCAGGCTGCTCGCGGTCAAGCGCTCGCTGCTTTTTTCAGACGTCTACATCCTTGACCGCTTTGGCAAAGTCATCAGGCAGCTGACACATAACACTGCCCCCGCTCGTAACTACGACCCGTCTGCGCGGCACTGGTCCTTTTACCCGCGCCTCAGCACCAATAACAAGACGTTGTTCATGAGCTATGACAAGCCCAAGTTCGGTTTCGACGTCCCTATGTCGATCTGGTCGATGCCGGCCGGTGGCAATATCAGCCAGGGACGCCTCTGGAGCATCGCCATCGATTACACGGGTGGAGATATACAGCCCCTGCCGCTCAAAAGCGGCGCGCTCATTTACACGAAGTACTCGTACGGGCCCAGCTGCGGCGGCCTGGAGAGCCAGATCTGGATCACCAACCAGCCCGAGCAGGCCTACGGCGGCGCTCGCGTTTGTTACCCGCCGCCGGGGGCCAGCCATGGGCGGGCGCTGACCAGCGCCAACGAGGGGTGCGCCCAGCCGACGCTGTCGCCCGATGGCAAGACGATGGCCATGATCTGCACGCACAAGACGCAGGTGTCGTACCTGGAAGTCGCGTCCTGGAACGGATCGCGCCTGGGGGCGCGCCGGATAATCGTCAGCAACCAGCTGGTGGCGCAGCCGACCTGGGCGCCTGACGGCACCGGCCTCGCGTACCTCGCGCCGGCCCAGCTGGGAGCCGGCTTTCAGCTGTGGTGGCTGCCGAAGGCCGCTTACACACCGCCGACGCCAAGCCCTGTGCCGCCGTCGCCAACCCCGACTCCTGGCTTTCCCGCCGGCAGCCCTTCGCCGAGCCCGAGCCCGTCACCATCGGTTCCGCCCGTGGTCATCAAGCCCGTCCAGATGACGACCAACCTGGGCTTCGACGCAACCTCCCCGATCGTCTGGATCGCTTGACGGACGGCGCTTAGCCCGGGCAGCTCGTCGGCGCCGGACCTGCGGTTACCACCGGCTCCCTGTTCGCGGCCGCGGCCTGCTCCGCCGTGATGATCTTGTGGTCGACCATAGCGGCCAGGACGAAGGTGCGTCGCGACGTCGCGAGGCCGGGATCGACGGTGGGGTCGTACAGCGACGGCGCCTGGGTGACACCGGCGAGCAAGGCGTATTGGCCGATCGTGAGGTCGCCGAGCGGCTTGTGGAAGTAGTCGCACGCGGCTTCGGTGACACCGTATCGGTTGAGCCCTGTGGTGATCTCGCTCAAGTAGTCGGCCATGATCCGGTCCTTGCCGATGACCTGCTCGACCTTGAGCGCCATGACGATGTCGACGACCTTGTTGTAGCCCTCGTTCGATCCGCCGAGGTAGACGTCCTTGACCAGCTGCTCGGTGATGGTCGAGCCGCCCTGGCAAAGGCACGAATGGGTCGCGTCATAAAGGAATGCCCTGCCCAGTCCGATGGTGTCGATCCCGTGATGCTGATAGAAGCGCTCGTCCTCCGTTGCCACCACCGCCTGCGCGAGGAGCGGCGGAACGTCGCCCTCGGCCAGTAGGACCACGCCATGGGCCCTGGTCGCAGCCAGCAGGCGTGGTTGGATATCGCTTGCGGAGGGTGTGGAAACCCACAGGGTCAGGACGCTGGGAGCTGCCGCCACCGCGATGACCGCCAGCGCCAGGGCCATGCGCCGGGCCGGCGCGGGCAGCCGGCTCATCGCGTGCCTCCCACTTGCAACAGAACGGGAGGCTTTGCGAACTCGTTACGGCGACGCCGGCGGCGTTTGGCCCAAAAATACTTCGTGCCTCCATTTAGCATCCGGTTTAGACTCAAATCGAGATAGATACGAGGCGGGTTCAAGCGGAAAAATCTTGACTCGGGCAGGTCAACATATGGTCGGCGAATTAAAGGTCAGCGTCCTTGGCGCCCTGGATATCCATGGCGTTGACAAGCAGGCTTTGGGAAGCCGGAAGGCGCGCACCCTAATTAAGGTACTGGCGGTGGCGCGTGGCCAGCCGGTACCGGTCCCTCGCCTGATCGACTGCCTGTGGCCGGCCCGTCCTCCCGCCAGGCCGTCCCAACAGATCTCGGTGCTCATCAGCCGGCTGCGATCGGTGCTGGGAGCGGAGCGGCTGCCGCGCTCGGACGCCGGCTACCAGCTGCTGGCGGACTGGATCGACCTCGACGTCGCCAACCACCTCGCCACCGCCGCCGCCCGCAGGCTGGCGCAGCAGAACTACGCCAGCGCGCGTCTGGCCGCTGAGGCGGCCCTGGCGCTGATGCGCGGTGAGCTGCTGGCCGACGAGCCGGATTCGCCCTGGGCGGACGAGGAGCGGGCAGCGGTGAGCAAGCTTGGAGTCGACGTGCGGCGGACGGCGGCGCGCGCCGCGCTTGCGATCGGCGACTTTGCCGCCGCTCGCGAGATGAGCGAGGCGGTCGTCGCGGCGGACCCGTACGACGAAGGCGCGCTCCAGGTCTTCATGGCCGCGCTGGCGCACGGCGGCCAGCCGGGGACCGCGCTCGCGACGTTCGCCCGCGCTCGGAAGCGGCTGCGCGAAGACCTTGGCGTCGACCCGTCGCCATCCACCGACGCCGTCCACAAGGCGATCCTGCAGGGAAAGCCGATACCGGGCCTGGTGATCGCGGTGGCGACCAATTACGGCCGCGACACCGGCGCGTTGCTGGCGCCCGGTGACGAAGTTGCGGGCAAAGGCCTCGCCGGCAGGGATGCCGAGCTCGTGGTACTGGATGCAGCGATGTCCCAGGTGACGGCCGGCGGCATCAGGCTCGCGGTGGTTGAGGGCGATAGCGGTATCGGGAAGACACGGCTGGTCACCCAGTGGGCAAACCGCGCTAGGAACGAGGGGGCCACCGTTCTGTTCGCGAGCTGCGCCAGCCTGGACCGTATGGTGCCACTCCATCCGCTGATGGCGGCGCTTGATCAATTCGTCGAGAGCGATCGCCGCCGGGCGCAGGCGCTGTTCGGCCCGCAGCCTGCGTTTCGGACATTGCTCGATGGGCCGCGAGCAGACCCCACGCCTGCCGTCATCGCGCCCGCCCTCCACGCGAGCGTTCGACGGCGAATGTTCGAGATCATGCTCACCACCTTCAGCCATATCGCATCGGCGGGCCCGACCGCGGTCGTGCTCGATGACATTCACCTGGCAGGCGAGCTCACCCGCGCCTGGGTCGAATTCGCCCGGGCAAGGCCTTCGGGAGTGCCGCTGCTGATTGTTGTCACGCAGCTGCTGAACACCAGGATGCCGAGCCGCATCGATGATCGGATCGCGCTCGGGCCGCTGGACCTGGCCGCGGCCAGGATGATCGTCGGCAGCCAGCGGGCTGAGGAGCTTCACGCCCTGACGGGTGGCAACCCGCTGTTTCTCCGCCAGCTGGCGGTCACCGACCAGCACGCCGGGCTGCCGGCCACCATCAGGCAAGCGGTCGATACCCGGTGCGACCAGCTGGGCGCTGCGGCACGCACGCTCCGCACCGCCGCTGCGATCGGGCCTGTCATCGACCCGGATCTTCTGATGGAGATTCTGAACCTTCATCCTGTGGACCTATTCGCGCACCTCGAGGCGGGCGTGAAGGCGCTGTTCCTCGATGAAGGCGCCGGCGCCTTCACGTTCCATCACGAGCTCGTGCGCGAGGCGCTCGCTGCCGGGCTCACGAGCCCATGGCGAGCTCACGTCCACAGGACCGTGGCGCGACTGATGGAGGCGCGGCAGACGCCCGACCCGATCAGGGTCGCCCACCACGCGCGGCTTGGCGGCGACGTGACGCAAGCGGTTTCGACCCTGATGGTCGCGGCTCGAACTTGCTTCCACCGCCACGACTTCGCGGAAGCGGAGCGCCTTCTCACCGACGCGATCGAGCTCGAGGACAACGCCGATAGCCGGCTTCTTCGCGCCGAGGTGCGCATCACGATGGGGCAGTTCTCGCGAGCGGCCGAGGATGCGCGAGCTGCAATTGTCCGAGGCGCGGGCGCGGCGGGCATGGAGACTGCGGCCTGGTGCGCGTACTACCTGGGCGAGTTTGGTTACGCCCTGACCCTCGCGGAAGAGGGAGCCGCGCTCGCCGACAACTCGAGCACCAAGGCGCGTTGTCTCGTGATCGCCGGCCGCTTGCTGCACGCCGATGGGCAGCTCGAAGAGGCCGATCGTCGCTATGCGGACGCACGGAAGCTGGCCGATGAGAGCGGCCTCACGACGCTGGCCGCCATCTGGCTCGCCTCGCTGCGATGCGACCAGGGCCGCGCGCGCGATGCCCTCGAGCTGGTGCGCCTCGCTCCGACTACTTCGGACGAGATGGACCAACCCCTGATCAACCGCCATCGCGAGCTGGCGCTGGCCCGGGCGCACATGATGCTCGGCGAGGTCGCGCAGGCGTTCGCGGCACTGGACCGGCTGGCCGCCGACGGCGGGCCGGCAGAGGTCGCCCAGGTCGGGCCCGACGGGGCCAACATGCGGGCCGCAATCCTGGTCAGCCTGGGCGAGGTGGAGGCGGCTGACGTCATCAACCACAAGGAGTTAGAAGAGGCGCGTGCCGGTGCGCTTCGCCCGCAGCTCGAGGCGAGCCTAATCGGCCTGGGAGAGAGCCGGCTCGTCGCGGGAGGTAGGCGGTCGGCGATGCGGTACGCCGGTGAGGCGCTGCGGGCTCGGGTGGCTCCTTATCCGTTCAGGTGGCAGCAGCGGGGCCGGAGCCGGCTGCTGCAAGCCCGGCTCGAGCTGGCCGCGGGGAAGGCGGACCGGGCACTGGCGGAGGCCAGGGACCTCGTGGCCGATTCCGCCCGGTCGGGGGACGCGGTCCGAGCGGTGGCCGCGAGGTTGCTCGAGGCTGAGGCGCTGGCGGAGTCTGGGGCGGGCATCGACACCACGGCGATTGGCGAGGTGCTCAAGCGCGCCGGGGACGTGCTGGGGGCGGAAGCGTGGCGCATCACGACCCGTCTCGCGCTGCTGACCGATAACGCCGCTTGGGAGGCGCTCGCAGAGCGGCAGCTGGAGCATGTGATCCAGGGCAGCGGCTCGCACGCTATGGCGCTCCGTGCCTTTGCCCAATCCGAGAAGGAGCGCCCCCGCAGCACGCCGTAAGGGCTCGAAAAGACTGCAACTTTGCTGCAGCATGGCTGCCTAAGCTCCAGCCGTGAGGTCCCCGCCCAAATGTGATGGCACGCCCGTGAGAGCGCCCTGGTCAGGGTCGGCCACTTGAGTGAATCAGAGCGTGAGTTTCCGATGAGCGCAATGGTGGGGAAGTTCATCGACCGGTTGGCTCGACTTTCGCCCGCGGAGTGGATGTCGATCCAGCTCGCGATCTCCGGAGCGGGGACCCAGGTCGAGATGCTGGAGGCGAGCAGGAACGCCGCGGTGGCCCTCGCGGTGCGCGACCTCATCTCGCAAGAGCAGTTCGAACTCCTGTACGCGCCGTTCCTGTTGGCGATACCGCCAGAGTCGTTGGAACCGTCGCCAACGCTCGACTGACGTCACATCCTTAGGGAAATCGTCCCGGTTTTCCTTCATTCTTTGTTCGTGGCCATCATCGTCGCTCCGCAACCTCAGGCTGCCGAGATCGGCCTGGAGGTGATGCGGCGCGGTGGCAACGCTGTCGACGCCGCGGTCACGTGCGCGTTCGTCCAGGGCGTGATGGACCCCCAGATGTGTGGCATCGGCGGTTGCGGCGTGATGCTCGTCCACAGCCCGCAACGTGGTGACGCCCTCCTCGAGTTCTATGCCACGGCCGGCGCCCATGCGCGCGAGGACCAGTGGGAGAAGCTCTTCATCCGCGAAGCGGCCGACCGCTACGGCTATGTGCTCGAAGGCTGGGTCAACGACATCGGCTACCAGTCGGTGGGCGTCCCTGGAACGGTCGCCGGCCTATACGAAGCGCTGACGCGCTTCGGCACGATACGGTGGGACGAGGCCATCGCGCCTTCGATCCCGCTCGCTCGCGAGGGTATCCCTGTGAGCGGCTTCATGCACGGCTACTGGACGACCGACTACGGTCCCGATGTCGTCCCCAACATCAAGAGGATCCAGGCGACGCCGGCCGCGAAGGCGATCTACACGAAGAACGGCGAGCTGTTCGCAATCGGTGAACGGCTTGTCCAGGCCGACCTGGCGCTTACCCTCGAGCGCCTCGCGAGCGACGGCCCCGATATCTTCTACCAAGGCGAGATCGCCGACGTCATTGCCGCTGACTTCGAAACCAATGGCGGCTTCATCACCAAGGAGGACCTCGCCGGCTACCGCGTCAATGTGACCGAGCCCCTGCGTGGCACCTACCGGGGTCTGGGCATCTCCGCCGCCGGTCCGCCCGCCGGCGGGCTCACCTTGCTCCAGATGCTGAACTTCCTGGAGGGCTATGACCTCGGATCGCACGGCTGGCCGAGCACCGAAGCCGCGCGCCTGCTCATCGAGGCGATGGGGTGGGCGGTCGCTGACCGTGAGCTCCACGTCGCCGACCCTCGCTTCGTCGACATTCCAACGGGCTCCCTCGCCGACAAGCAGTACGCGGCGAAGGCTCGACAGGCGGCGGCGGCCGGCGCCATGGCTCATGACCGCTCGGACACGACCCAGGTCTGCGCCATCGACGATCAAGGGAATGCGGTCTCGCTCACTCACACGCTCGGCTCGGCGAGCGGGGTGGTCACCCCCGGGCTAGGGTTTGGCTACAACGACTACATGAATTGCTTCGACCCGAGGCCGGGCACGCCGAACTCGGTGCGCCCGGGCAAGACGCGAGTCACGATGATGACGCCGACCATGGTGTTCGACAACGGCCGGTTGAGCGTGTGCATCGGCGCGCCGGGCGGAACGAAGATCGTCACGGGGATCCTGCAGGTGCTGGTCAACCTCATCGACCATCGCATGTCGCCGGTCGAGGCCGTGAGCGCACCGCGCGTCGACTTCCAGGGCGATGTCGTCCAGACCGAGGCGCGCATCCCTGTTGTCGTCACCAGCGGGTTGGAGAAGCTGGGCTACAGGGTCAACCGGCGCACGTTGAACTACGACTCCTACTTCGCCAGGCCGCAAGTCATCGCTGCCGACGGCCAGGGCCGTTTTCGCGGCGCTTCCGATCCGCGCAAGGACGGCGGCACCGCACTGGAGACCGAGGCGATATGAGATTCAAGGATCGAGTCGCGCTGGTCACAGGCGCCGGCCGCGGGATCGGGGCGGCGACGGCGCAGCTTTTCGCGCGGGAGGGTGCGAAGGTCGCGGTCTCAGACCTGGATGAGGGTCCGGCTAAGGAGGTCGCGGGTCCGATCGGTGGCCTGGCCATTGCCTGCGACGTCACCGATCGAGCTCAGGTCGAAAGCATGGTGCAGCGGACCGTAAAGGAGTTCGGCCGTCTCGACGTGCTCGTCACCTGCGCCGGCATCATCCGCGACAACCTGCTTTTCAAGATGGCCGACGAGGATTGGGATGCTGTCATCGACACACATCTGAAGGGAACCTTTCTCTGCGCCCAGGCTGCCCAGAAGCACATGGTCGAGGACAAGTACGGAAAGATGGTGTTTCTGTCCTCGACCTCGGCGCTGGGTAATCGGGGACAGGCCAACTACTCGGCGGCGAAGGCGGGTCTGCAGGGTATGGCGCGCACCCTCGCGATCGAGCTCGGCCCTTACAACGTGAACGTCAACACGGTGGCGCCGGGATTCGTGGAGACCCGGATGACGAGGGCGACGGCGGAGCGGATGGGTGTTGACTACGAAACGTTCAAGCTTGGAGCCGCGTCGCAGATCCCTCTGCGTCGGGTGGGCCAGCCGCAGGACATCGCGAACGTCATCGCCTTCTTGTGCAGCGACGAGTCGAGCTTCGTGTCGGGACAGAACATCTACGTGCGAGGCGGGCCCTAACTACCGAGCAGCGCCTCAGCTTCGCGCGCGATCCGTGCCACCAGCTCGCCGGCCGGCACGATGTCGTGGATCAGTCCAGCGGATTCGCCCGCGAGCACGAAATCGCCGGCCGCGAGCGCCGCCTCCAGCGAGGGTCGGATCTGGTCGGCGGCCAGGGCCCAGTCCTGCTGGCGCTGCGCCCACCGGTCGAGCAGCGGGTTCCTGATCGAACGCACCAGAGCCCCCGGCCACCGTAGGCCCAGGACGTCATCGAAGAACTTGCTCGCGACCGTCTGGCTGCCCAGGGCGTTGAGGATCACGTCCTTGGAGTGGCCGTGGCCGCGGGCCTCTGGAGTCGCCAGGAAGCGCGTCCCGATCAGCGCCCCCTGCGCCCCCAGCATCAGGACAGCAGCGAGACCACGCCCGTCGGCGATCCCGCCTGCCGCCAGCACCGGCACGCCGTTGACGACGTCAACAACCTGTGGCACCAGCGCCAGGGTGGACATCGCGCCGACGTGGCCGCCACCCTCACCGCCTTGCGCGACGATGACGTCAGCGCCATCCGCCGCTGCCCGTCCCGCTTCTTCCGGCGTGTTCACCTGGTGGATCACCTTCATGCCGGCGTCGTGAGCGCGGTGGACGATCTCTCCGGCTCTGCCCCAAGCGAGCGAGAGGACTGGAACGCGCAGCTCGATGGTCACGTCGATGGAATCGGGGTCGAGTTGCGAGACGACGTGGTTCACGCCGAAGGGTCGAGAAGTCAGCTCGCGGACCTTGCGGATCTCCTCACGCAGCTCGTCAGGTCCTCGGGACAGCCCACCGATGATCCCGAGGCCGCCGGCGATGCTCACCGCCGCCACGAGCTCGGGGGTGGTGTAGCTGCTCATACCCGCCTGGAAGATTGGAAGCTGGATGCCGAGCAGGTCGCATATGGGCGTCTGGAGCCTGGCCATGGTGGGTCGATGGCAGCTTAGCCCCCGCGCGCGTCCCTATATATGCGAAGTCGCCCTCGGGGAGCCTTAAAGGCCGTTGGCAAGGGAAGCCCGTCTCTACCGTTGAAGACCTTGTGAGCAAGCAATTGGCCAGGCCCAAACGGGCCATTTTGGGGGGGCGAACTGTAGTTCGTCCAGGGGTCTTTTGGCACCCCAGACCGCGTATTCGAGCTGAGTTCAGCGTGTTACCGCTTCCCATCCGTTCGCAGGTGTCCAACCCTGGGGTTTTAGGGTTGACGGGCTTGGCGGGGGTCTGGTAGGGTGACCCGCGTCTTGGGGGATCCGTCCGACGTGGGCGGGTTTACATCGCTTTAGGGGTACGTATTGAAAATCCATCGTTATTTGACCCATGCTGTCGTGCTCGCGATAGCGGTCGCGATCAGTGGGTACGCTTCGCTGGATCGTCACTACCAGTCCTCATTCACCGCCAGCCTGGGGGCAGTCAACGCTGAGGCGACTGTCAGCGGCGAGGGCGGGGCGGTGGGCGATGTCTCGCTCGGCCGCTTCAGCACGATCATCAAGCCCGTCGCGATCCCGCTGTCGGCCCCGATCAGCCACTCGGCATTCACCCACACGGTGGCCTCGGGCGAAAACCTCAAGGCGATCGCCAAGAAGTTCAACGTCACCGTCGCGGAGATTCGCTGGTCGAACACCAACCTGATCTCGAGCGATGTAGTCGCGACAGGAGACCAGGTCGTCATCCCGCCGGTCCCCGGCATCGTGGTCACGGCCAAAGCGAGCGACACGCTCCAGACGCTCGCCGTGAAGTACCAGTCCGACGCCCAGACAATTCTCGACTTCAACCGCCTGCGCAGCTCACAGCTGACCACGGGCAAAGTCCTCGTCATCCCTGGTGGAGTCGGTGCCGCTTTCCCGCCGCCCCCAACCGTGTTTTCGAGCCTGGTCCAGGCCGGCACCGGAGGTGGCAGCTACCACTCAGTCGTCCTCGGCTGCTGCCTTGGCCCATACCCGGCCACGGGCTTCCCTCCCGGTTGGTGCACCTACTACGTCGCGACCAAGCGGAACGTGACCTGGCGTGGCGACGCGGGGTTCTGGTACCAGAACGCCGCAGCCGCCGGCTACCCGGTCGGCTCGAAGCCGAAGGTCGGCGCGATCATGGTCACGTGGGAGAGCTACCTCGGCCACGTCGCCTACGTCGAGGCGGTGAACGCCGACGGCTCGTGGACGGTCTCTGAGATGAACTTTGTCGCCTTCGCGGTGATCAGCCAGCGCACCATTAAGCCCGGGCAGCTGGGCGGCGCGCTCGTCGGGTTTATCTACTAGGCCTCACCCGCGGCGTTCGCAGCCTGTGCCGGCCGCCTGGCCCACTCGTCTTCCATTGCCTGAACGTCCGGCCTGACCGAGCGGAGCCCGGTGGCGGCGATGATCGCCGCGACGATTAGCAGGGTTGGTGAGGTGATCAGTAGGGCGGCCTGAAGGCTACCGAGCCGGTCCGCCAGGAAGCCCACGTCGAATGTCGAGTGCGAGTCACCGAAAACGTGAGCGACGAACAACAGCATCGTCACGCAGCTTGCGCGCAAAGCCGGCGACACCACGTTCTGCGCCACGGCTGTGAACGGACCTGCATTCAGGTACAGAGCGATCACCGTGATCAGAAAGGCGGGAACGAAGATCGGGATCGGCCCGATGTTCAGCGGGGCCACCAAAGAAATGACGATGAAGACGGCCCCGATCAAGAAGCCCACGATGCCGACCTGCAAATGAGCGGCGGGATTCTTTCGCGCCAGGCGGTCCGCGATCCATCCACCCGCGAGCGTGCCGACGAGGCCGCCCAAAACCAGGACTATGCCGGCGAAAAGCCCGGCCTGGCTCACCGAAAGGTCGAACCTGCGAACCAGGAGGGTGGGCAGCCAAAACGCGTTGGAAGCCAACACGAAATACAGCGCGGTCTGCGAGAGGATGGTGGCCCGAAGGGTCGGGATCCGCATCAGACCCAAGAACGTGCGCAGGTTCGCGTCGCTTGTTCGCCGGACGGCGGGCCCTCGTTCCTCGACGCTGCCGCGTAGCGGTTCGCGCAGCCCGAAGGCCAGGAGGGCGAACAGCAGCCCCGGGACCGCCGCGAAGAAGAACGCGTTGCGCCAGCCGAACTTGTCGGCGATGTAACCGCCGCCGGCGAATCCGACCGCGATGCCGAGGGTGCTGCCCACGCCCCAGATCGACATCACTCGGCCGCGCTGGTCCT
>JAYUFT010000089.1:0-6517 GCA_043738605.1 Candidatus Dormiibacterota bacterium
CTGGGTGCCCGGGGTCGCGATCGACGCGGAGCTGACGACGTCTCCTGGCACCATCGGTCAGCATGTATCCGTCGTGCCGTATCCCTTAAGTCAGAAGTCAAAAATCGCCGTGCTAAAATCGATGCACAGCCACTCAGGAGAGCCCACTTGAGCCGCTTCCCCCGCTCCAGCCTGTTTTACTTCGCACTGGTCGTATTGCTCGGCCTGGTGTTCTGGTTCACGTGGCAATCGCTCCAGGGCAACTCGGGCTCGAGCGACTGGCACTACTCGACTCTGATCAGCCAGGCTGACAACCACCAGGTCAAATCGCTCGAGATCAACGGCACGGATGGAATCGCCATTGGTGCGGATGGCAAGAAACACAACGTGGTCGTGCCCGATACCACCGGCAGCACCGCCGCGTGGCTCACTCAGCTCCAGACGGACCAGGTTGACGTCTTCTTCGATAAGAGCAACGGCGGCAACTACCTGCTCAGCGTTCTGCTCCCGAACATCATCCTGGTCATCCTCATCGGCGCCTTCATGTGGTGGGTGCTCCGTCAAAGCCAGAGCGGCAATAACCAGGCGATGTCCTTTGGACGTTCTCGCGCGCGCCTGATCGCGGGCGACAAACCCGCCATCACCTTTGCCGACGTAGCCGGGGTCGAGGAGGCCAAACAGGAGCTGTCAGAAATCGTCGAGTTCCTGAAATTTCCCGAGAAATTCGTGGCTCTAGGCGCGCGCATCCCGAAAGGGGTGCTGCTGGTAGGCCCGCCTGGAACGGGTAAGACCCTCCTCAGCAAGGCCGTGGCCGGCGAGGCCGGCGTTCCCTTCTACTCGATCTCGGGCTCCGAGTTCGTCGAGATGTTCGTGGGCGTTGGCGCCAGCCGCGTCCGCGACCTGTTCGACCAGGCCAAGAAGAACTCGCCCTGCATCGTGTTCGTGGACGAGATCGACGCCGTCGGCCGCCAGCGTGGCGCCGGCCTTGGCGGCGGTCATGACGAGCGCGAGCAGACGCTGAACCAGCTCCTGGTCGAGATGGACGGCTTCGACACCAACACCCACGTCATCGTGATCGCCGCAACCAACCGGCCCGACGTGCTCGACCCAGCCCTGCTGCGACCTGGACGCTTCGACCGGCACGTCACGCTCGACCGGCCTGACATCAAGGGCCGTCGCGCGATCCTCGATGTCCACGCCAGGAACAAGCCACTTGACTCCACCGTCAACCTCGACGTCCTGGCTCGCCAGACGCCAGGATTCACCGGCGCCGACCTGGCCAACCTGATCAACGAGGCAGCCATCCTTGCCGCGCGCGCCAACAAGAAGACGATCGGCATGGAGGAGCTCGAGGAAGCGATCGCGCGGGTGATCGCCGGGCCCGAGCGCAAGAGCCGCCGCATCTCCGACCACGAGAAAGAGGTCATCGCCTATCACGAGACGGGTCACGCGCTCGTCATGAAGGCGCTGCCGCACACGAACCCGGTCCATAAGATCTCGATCATCTCCAGAGGCATGGCGCTGGGCTGGACCTTGAGCCTGCCGGAAGAGGACAAGTACCTCATCTCGCGTGATGAGCTGATGGACGAGATCGCCGGCATCATGGGTGGACGAGTGGCCGAAGAGCTCGTCTTCGGCGACATCACCTCCGGGGCCGAGAACGACATCCAGAAAGCGACGCAGATGGCGCGCCGGATGGTGACCCAGTGGGGCATGTCCGACAAGCTCGGCACCGTCGCGATGGGCCATCGCGAAGAGCTTGTTTTCCTGGGTCGCGACCTCGGCGAGCAGCGCAACTACTCAGAAGAGGTGGCTGCCATCATCGACGAGGAGATCCGCAGCATCGTGAACCACGGGTACCAGACGGCCAAGGCGATCCTCTCCGGCCAGCGGGACAAGATGGACGCGGTGGTCGAGCGGCTCAAGATTGTCGAGACACTTGACGCGAAAGAGCTCGACGAGATCCTCAATCGCACGGCACCGGCAGAGCCTGCCGCAGCGTCCTCGACCGCGTCCTAAGACGCCCACCCCTCCGCGGCTGATCGTCGCGGGCCGGGGTAACCTCGGCCGCAGCCTGGCCGGTGGCCTGCGCGCAGCCGGTCACCGGGTTCGTTTGGTGAGTGCTCGAAAGGGACTGCCCGCCGTGGTTCGCAGCCTTGCGCCCGCGCAGCCGGCCCTGATTTTCCTAACGGTGCCCGATGACGCCGTCGCGGAGGTGGCCGCGAGCCTGGCCCAGCTGGGTGAGCTCATCCCGGCGAACGTCGCCTTCGTCCACGCGAGCGGTGCGCTCGAGCTGGATGTGCTGGCTCCTCTTCGGCGACACCACGCAGTGGGGTCTTTTCATCCTCTGCGGTCATTCCCGGAGCCGGGCCCGCCGGGGGCCTTCAGCGGAATCGTGATCGGGGTGGATGCGAGCAGCGAGTCCTTGAGGCGGGTACTGAACCGAGTGGCCCGCGACCTGGGCGCCAAACCGAAGAAGGTCGACGACGCACAGAGGGCTGTCTACCATGCGGCGGCCGTCTTCGCGTCCAACTACGTCGTGGCTCTTCTGGCCGAGGCGATTGGCCTGCTCGAGCGCTCTGGCTGGACCGAAACAGAAGCCGTCCAGGGGCTGGTGCCGCTGGCGGAAGGCGCCATCGCCAACGTCCGCAAACGTGGTCCGGTCGCAGCGCTGACAGGCCCGATCCGCCGGGGCGATGCGCAGACTGTCCGCCGGCACCTGGCCGCTCTCGCCGAGCTCGACGCTCACGCCGTAAGCGCCGGACGGAGGCGCAAAACCGACCTTTATCGTATGCTCGGCGACGTCGCGCTCGAGATCGCCCAACAGGCTGGTTTGAAGCCTGCGGCGGCCGAGCAAACGAGAAGGGCGCTGACCCGAAAAGTGGCAGCGACCCGAAGGAGATCTCGTCAATGACAACGGTCCTGGACGTCCAGAGATTCAAGGATGAAGGCCGTCATTTCGCGATGCTCACGGCCTACGACTACCTCAGCGCACAGATCCTCGATGACGCCGGCATTCCAATCCTGCTGGTCGGCGACAGCCTGGGGATGGTGGTGCTTGGTTACCCAACCACCCTCCCGGTGACGCTAGACGAGATGATCCACCACGCCAAGGCTGTCTCCCGAGGCTCACGGCAGGCTCTGCTGGTCGGCGACATGCCTTTCATGTCGTATCACGCATCGGTGGAGCAGGCGATCACGAGCGCCGGCCGTTTCCTGCAGGAAGGCGGGATGCACGCGGTGAAGCTCGAGGGTGGCGGCAGGATCGTCGAGATCACGCGGCGCCTGACGGAGATGGGAATACCGGTCATGGGCCACCTTGGGCTGACGCCGCAGTTCGTGCATCAGATGGGCGGGTTCAAGGTCCAGGGCAAGAGCGAGTCGCAGGCGGCCCGCATCATTGCGGATGCGAAGGATCTGGAGCACGCCGGCGCGTTCAGCCTGGTTCTGGAGGGCGTGCCCAACGCAGTCGCCACGCGGGTGACGCGGGCTGTTCGGATCCCGACAATCGGGATCGGCGCCGGGCCGGGCACCGACGGCCAGGTGCTGGTTCTGCACGACATGCTCGGCATGACCAGCGGCAAGGCGCCGAAGTTCGTCAAGCGTTACGCCAACCTGGCGGCTGAGACCGGCAAGGCCGCCCAGCAGTTTGCCCAGGAGGTGGGCGCGGGCTCGTTCCCCGGCCCAGAGCACACGTACTCGGCAAATGGGGCCGCCGCCGGGCCGAAGGAAGCGCCGGCAAGGGAGGCCCGGGAAGAGGTCAAGTACGGCCCTGGCTAACGCCCCGGTCGTAATCGATACCCCTGCGGCGATGCTCGCAACCTCCCGGGGCTGGCGGCATGAAGGCCTGACGATTGGCCTGGTCCCGACGATGGGCGCCCTGCACGCAGGCCACATGAGCCTGGTCGAGCGAGCCTGTCGGGAGAACTCGAAAGTCGTGGTCAGCATCTTCGTGAACCCGATCCAGTTCGGGCCCAAAGAGGACCTCGCCCGGTACCCAAGCAGCCCGGAGCGCGACGTGGGGCTGCTCCAGCAAGCCGGGGTGGCCGCCATCTATGCACCCTCAGCCGCGGTCATGTATCCGCCTCAGGCGGCCACCCGGGTCAGAGTTTCTGGCGTCGCCGATACCCTCGAGGGCGTTTTTCGGCCTGGGCACTTCGAGGGGGTCGCCACGGTGGTCGCCAAGCTCTTCAGCGCGGCCGAGCCGGACACGGCTTACTTCGGCCAGAAGGACGCCCAGCAGGTGGCGGTGGTCAAGCGGCTCGCCCAGGACCTCGATACCGGAGTCAGGATCATCGTCGGCCGGACCGTTCGCGAGCCTGACGGGCTGGCCCTGAGCTCGCGAAACGCGTACCTCGGTCCCGACGAGCGCCAATCGGCATCGTGCCTGAGCTTCGCTCTCGACCGCGCCGCGAGGGCGTACAAGACCGGCGACCGGGACCTCAAAGAGCTGCGGCGGGGGATCCTGGAGGTTCTGGGGGCGGAGCCGCTTGCCAAGATCGAGTACCTCGAGCTGGTCGACCCCGACACCTTCAGCCCTCCGGGCACCCTCGCCGTCATGGCCGTCTGGATCGGAAAAACGCGGCTGATCGACAACGCCGACCTGGCCCAGCCTTTTCCTGGATAAGTCGGATTTCTGCGGTACAATTGCGGTTCGTTACTGGCGGAGGCCGATCTGACGACCAACACCACACCAATAAACCTTAGGGGGAATGCGCGTTGTCAAATGAGTCCGGTGCTGTCCTGACTGAAGAAGAGGAGGCTACCGAAAGAGACTCATCCAACCCGATGACGATGGAGGACTACCTCCATTACGAATCGGAGGCCTTCAAGACTCCAAACCACGGAGACATCGTCGATGGCATCGTGGTTCGTGTTGATGCCGATGAGGTCCTCGTCGACATCGGCGCCAAGGCCGAAGGCGTCATCTCGAGCAAGGAGCTTGGGCTGCGCGGCGAGGCCGATTCCGTCGGACTCGAGCCCGGGGACCAGATCAAGGTCTACGTCCTGCAGCCCGAGAACGAGGAGGGCAACGTCGTCCTCAGCCTTCGGCGGGCACGAGCGGAAACCACCTGGATCGTGGCCGCGGAGAAGCAGACCGATGGCTCTGTCATCGAGGCTGACGTACGCGAGCAGAACAAGGGCGGGCTGATCGTCAACGTCCTGGGCCTGCGCGGGTTCCTGCCTTCGAGCCAGGTCGCGCGCGCTTACGCCGGAAGCCTCGAGTCGCTGGTTGGCCAGCGGATCCCCGTCAAGATCCTGGAAGTCAACCGGAAGCGCAACCGGCTGATCGTCAGCCAGAAGGCGGCCGAGGACGAGGATCGAGCACGCAAGCGCGAGGACCTGTTCAGCCGGCTGCTCACGGGCAGCACGGTCAAGGGCACTGTCTCCGGCATCACGAGCTATGGAGCCTTCGTCGACATCGGCGGCGCCGACGGGCTCATCCACATCTCAGAGCTCTCTTGGGACCGCGTGTCCAAGGTCACCGACGTGATTCAACTCGGGGACGAGGTCACCGTGAAGGTGATCAAGCTCGACCCGGAGCAGACCCGCATCTCGCTCTCGCTTCGCCAGCTCCAGCAAGACCCGTGGGAGAAGCTGGTCCAGTCGATGCCCATCGGCTCGATCGTGGAAGGCCAGGTCACCAAGACCAAGAAGTACGGCGCCTTCCTGCAGATCATGGCCGGCATCGAAGGCCTGCTGCATATCTCGGAGCTCTCGTGGGATCACGTGGAGCGCACCGAGGACGTGCTGAAGGTGGGGGAGACCCTGCAGGTGAAGGTGATCGGGATCGACACCGCACGGCGGAGGATCTCGTTGAGCCTGAAGCAGCTTTCGGCCCCTCCTGCCAACCTGGCACCCGCGCGGACCGACCATCGCGCGGACGAGTACGAAGACGCGGAGGACGAAACCTAGTCGAGTCTTCGGCGGCGCGGTCGAGCTTCTTCGATCAGGCCGATGCCGGCACGCCTTTGCCTGCCAGCCTGTCCTTCGCTGGGCGATAGTAGGGATCGATGGCGAGGGCCATCTTGTATGCGGACCGTGCTTCGGTTGAGCGGCCAAGACGTTGCTCGGCGTCGCCGATGTCCACGTACAGCTGAGGATCGCTCTCGCCCAGGCGTCCGGCCAGCTTCATCTGGTCCAGCCCGCGAGAGGTTGACCCGATAGCGACCAGGCCCTGGCCAAGGACCCAGTGATAACGGCCCTGGAGAGGATCGACCACGACCGACAGGTCGGACCGGCTCTGGTAGTACCAGGCATCTGCCAGCACCGGCATGGCGGCCAGCCACACGACAGCTCCCGCCAGCGCGACAGCTCCGAGGCCGGAGGCGGCTCTTCGGACTGAGCTCTGCCCGAGGCTTGCCTGGGTAGGCGTCACGGTTTCGGTCTCGGCCGCCCTGACGGCCGACCATGCGGTACCCGCGAGCAGCCAGAATGCCCCCGTGGCGGGAACCCAGTCGAAGTTGAAGAGCACCCATACGCTGTAGCCGACGCAGGCGGCCGCGAGCGGCCCGACCGATTCGACGAAGCGCCAGCG
>JAYUFT010000090.1:0-6505 GCA_043738605.1 Candidatus Dormiibacterota bacterium
GATCGCTTGTCGCGCAAGCTCGAGACGGCTCGCGCAGCACTGCCCGCTCCAATCGTTGACGAGACATCGGGCTCACGCATTGGGTTGATCGCGTTCGGCTCGACGCATGCGGCCGTGCTCGAGGCACGACAAGCGCTGGCGGCGGCTGGACGGCCGGTCGACTACCTGCGCTTGCGGGCGCTGCCGCTGTCGGCTGAGATCGGCGAGTTCGTCGCTCGCCACGAGCGCGTGTACGTGGTCGAGCAGAATCGAGACGGCCAGGTCTATGACCTCATCCGCCTGGACCTGCCGCCGGCGCTCGTCGAGCGCGTCAGGTCAATCCGCCATTACAACGGCCAGCCGATACCTGCATTCGCGATATCGGAGCCGCTGCTTCAATTGGAGCCAGTACCCGCATGAGCGTGACCCTCAACCGCATCGGGCTTCAGCGCGACGCCTACAAGGGCGCGGCCACGACGCTCTGCGCAGGCTGCGGCCACAACTCCATCACCAACCACATGATCAAGGCGCTGTACGAGCTCGGAGTCGAGCCGCACCGGCTGGCCAAGATGTCGGGCATCGGCTGCTCGTCGAAGACGCCCGCATATTTCGTCGAGACCGCCCACGGGTTCAACGGCGTCCATGGGCGCATGCCTTCGCTCACCACCGGCGCGCAACTCGCCAACCGCCAGCTGATCATGCTGGGCGTCTCAGGCGATGGCGACACCGCATCGATCGGCCTAGGGCAGTTCATGCACATGATCCGCCGCAACATCGATTGCACCTACATCATCGAGGACAACGGAACCTACGGCCTCACCAAGGGTCAGTTCTCCGCCACCGCGGACATCGGCTCGGTGCAGAAGAAAGGCGCCGTCAACACCTTCCAGCCCATCGATCCATGCGCAGTCGCACTGACGCTCGGTTGCTCGTTCGTCGCGCGCTCGTTCAGCGGTGACGGCAAGCAGGTGGTGCCCCTCATCAAGGCAGCGATCGCTCATCGCGGCACTGCGATCATCGACATCGTCTCCCCATGCGTGACCTTCAACGACCACGACGGCTCGACCAAGAGCTACAGCTGGGTGAAGGATCACGAAGAATCCATCGCCGATGTGTCCTTCATTCCTTTCTTCGAGGAAGTTCACGTCGACTATGAGCCGGGGACGGTTCGCGACGTCCAGCTTCACGATGGGTCGCACATCATGCTCAAGAAGCTCGGCGAGGACCACGATCCATCCGACCGGCGCGCCGCGGTGAAGGTGCTCGAGGATGGTCGGGCCGCCGGCCACCTGGTGACAGGGCTGCTGTACCTGGACACGACGATGGAAGACTTCGCCACCACCGAGCACATCCCCGCAAGTCCCCTGAAGGAACTCGGTGAGGACGAGCTGAGGATGAGCCGCGGGGACTTCGAGACCTTCATGTCCGAATTCGCCTGATCAAAGCCGATACCGACCCGCCTTCCACGCAACAAGAGCTGGCCAAAGGCAGCAGGCTGGTCGCGCGCCGCGACCCGGCGATGGCTCGCCTCATCAAGGCTGCCGGACCGCTCGAGCTGCGCGACCCCCTGCCCGACGGCTTCGCCGCGCTGGTCCGATCGATCATGTACCAGCAACTGGCGGGCGCGGCCGCATCGACGATCCATGGCAGGTTCTTGAAGCTGTTTGCGGATGGCCTCTCCCCCTCCGCAGTGCTGGCGCTGCCGGAGGGCGCGATGCGGACTGCGGGTGTGAGCGGATCCAAGGCGGCGGCCATCGCCGACCTCGCGCTGAAGGTGAGCGAAGGAACCGTGCCGCTGCACGACGTCGAAGCTCTCTCCGACGACGAGCTGGTGGCGCGCCTGATCCTGGTGCGCGGTATCGGGCGCTGGACGGCGGAAATGTTCCTGATGTTCCAGCTGGGGCGGCTCGACGTCTGGCCCGTCGACGATTACGGCGTGCGCAAGGGGTGGGCCCTCGCGCACAAGCTCAACGCACCGCCCGCGCCCCGCGCCCTCCAGGCCGAGGGAGACAAGTTCCGGCCTTACAGGTCGATCGCTGCCCTCTACTGCTGGCGCGCCGTCGACCAGGGTTCCGGCGGCTAGTCGGACCCCGGTGATGACACTTCCAGGATCTGCGGACGCCTTCAAGAAGGCGACGTGGGACGACGTCCGCCCGTTCTACGAGGAGCTCGCCTCTCGACCACTGGACGCCGGCAACGTCGAAGACTGGCTTGCCGACTGGTCGCGATTCGAGTCGCTGCTGTCGGAAGCGTCAGCGCTCGCGAGCTTCGATTATTCATGCGACACGTCCGACCCCGACCGGGAAGCGGCGCAGCTCCGGTTCGGCACCCAGATCTCGCCCAAAGCCCAGGAGCAACGCGTGCGGCTACAGGAACGCCTGGTTCAACTGGGCTACGTTCGCGCCGGCCTCGAAACCACCATCGAGCGGTTTCGCAACCAGATGCAGATCTTCAATGAGGCCAACGTCCCACTTTCCGCCGAGCTCTCGCGGCTGAGCACCAAGTGGTCGAAGCTCATAGGCGCGATGACCGTCGAGTGGGACGGCGTCGAGAAGACCCCGGCTCAGCTCCTCCCCTACCTCGAGGCGCCGGATCGCCCTGTTCGCGAGCGCGCGTTCAAGCTTCGAGCCAAGCCATACATCCAACAGCGCGACGCAATAGCGGACATCTTCGACCACATGTACGACCTGCGCCGGCAAACGGCGAAAAACGCCGGCTTCGACAACTTCAGGGACTACGCCCATCAAGAGAAGAACCGGTTCGCCTATACGCCTGCAGACTGCATGCGCTTTCACGAGGCCGTCGAGGAGGCCGTGCTTCCCGCCGTCGAACGGATCATGGAAAGGCGCCGGCGTGCGATGAGGTTGGATCGCCTCAGGCCGTGGGACACCTCGGTCGATCCGCTTGGTCGAGCTGCCCTCAAGCCCTTCGAGGACATGGAGTCGTTCGTTGGCCGCGCTGCCAGCGTGTTCGGCCAGGTCGACCCCCAGTTCCGCAAGTACTACGAGACGATGGTGGACGCCAAGCTGCTCGATCTGGACAATCGCAAAGGCAAAGCCCCCGGCGCTTACAGCCAGACCCTTTCGTTCAGAAAGCAGCCGCTGATCTTCATGAACGCGGTGGGCGTCGATGACGATGTTCGGACACTCCTGCACGAGTCGGGCCACGCATTCCATTCGTTCGAGGCTTCGCGATTGCCGATTCTGTTCCAGCGCCATCCGGGGTCTGAGATGGCGGAGGTCGCTTCGATGTCAATGGAGCTGCTGGCGGCGCCGTTCATCGACAGGGCGAGCGGCGGTTACTACACAGACGTCGAGCAGCGGCGGTCACGCGCCGAGCACCTGGAAGGCATCGTCTTATTCTTTCCGCACTGCGCTTCGGTCGACGCATTCCAGCACTGGATTTATATGGACAAGGCGGGCCGTGATCGGGCCGCTCGCGACGCCAAGTGGCTCGAGCTGCGAACGCGATTCGAAGGCAACTCCGTCGATTGGACCGGCCTCGACAAAGAGCGCGTCGCGCGCTGGTACCAGCAGCCGCATTTCTTCTCGAGCCCTTTCTATTACATCGAGTACGGGATCGCCCAGCTGGGCGCGCTTCAGGTCTGGCGCAACAGCTTGAAAGATCCGAAAGAAGCGGTGCGCAAGTACCGAGAGGCGCTGGCGCTGGGGGCGACTCAGCCGCTGCCCGAGCTGTTCAAGGCGGCCGGGGCACGCCTGATCTTCGACGGCGACGGCATGAGTGAGCTGATCAAACTGGTCGAAGAGGAGATCGCGAAGCTCCAGTAGCGCGGCGCCGCTAGCTGGTCGCGAAATCGCGGATCGGCAGCCGCGGTCCGAAACGCGGCGCACCGATTCCGGCGAGAGCAATCAGGCGGATCACCCTCGCCCGATGGCCACGATATGGCTCGAGCAGCTCGAGCATTCGCTCGTCGGTCGAGCGGGGAGTGCCTTCGAGCGCGTACCCGACGCTGTGCGGCAGGTTGTAATCGCCAACCGGGACGGCGTCCGAGTCACCCAGAGCCGCCAGCGCGACGAGGGCTGCGGTCCACGGGCCGATCCCCGGAAACGCCAACAAGCGCCGGTACGCGGCGGCCATCTCCATCGAGACAGTCTCCTCGAGCCTCGCTGCGCCGCGAGCGGCGCCGATGATCACCTCGGCGCGACGGCGCTCGATCCCAAACTTGTGAAATGTCCAGTAGGGCGTTCGCGCGAGCACGCGCGCCGAGGGCGGCACGGTGAGCCGCATCGGGCCTGGCGCCGGCTCACCCAGCGCGTCAACCAGGCGCTCGTACGATCTGCGCGATTCGACGCCGGTGACCTTCTGGCCGAGCACTGCGGGGACGAGCGCCTCGAAGACCGCCGACGTCTTTGCGATGCGCACCCCGGGGTTCCGCTTATGGACCTGCGACAGAAACGGATGCCGCGGGACGAAACCGCCATCGTCATCGTCCTGCCCGCACAGGTCGCCTGCGTGGCCGGCCGCCCATGACGCCCCTGGACCCCAGGCTTCGACGTCGACAAGGCCTTCCGACTGAATCAGGTGCACCGTCGCGGGGCCATCCGGCGTGAGGGTCGCGCGCCATGCCTCGCCTGGGCTGAGGCGCAGCGAACGGCTCTCGCCGATCGGAGCCAGAGTCAGGGCGAGATCGAGGGGCTGGCCCGCCGCGAATCGCATGCTGAAATCCGGGGCCACGCTAACCGCTGAGCAGAACCCGGAGCGTGAAGGTGCTTCCTCTTCCCGGCGACGACTCAACGGTCACGTCGCCATCGCGCTTCGGCCATTGGCCGAGGATAGAGGAACAGACCCGGCGATGCCACAGGGCCGTTTGAATGGAGAAACGCCGATGAAATGGGTGACACGTAAGAACGCCAGCGTCGATCGAATCGCTTGTCCTTGGCTGATCAAAAGATTCATCGATCCAGACGCCGAGTTTCTGTACGTGCCGGCGTCAGATGTTGCCGCGGTCGCCGAACGGGATGGCGCAATCCCGTACGACGTGGGCGGTGTCGAGCTCGGTCACGTCGATGGGCGATGCAGCTTCGAGTCGATCATCCTGAAGTACGGGGTGAAGGACCCGGCGCTCGATCGGCTCGCTTCGATCGTGCACGGCGCCGACGTCTCAGCCGACCTCGCGATCACCCCAGAGGCCGCCGGCCTGAAGGCGATAGCTCACGGCTTTGCGATGGTGCATGGTGAAGACGACCACCAGAAGATAGCGCTCGAGACTCCGATGTACGACGCGCTGTATGCGTGGTGCCAGCAGCAGGCCGGACGGGTCAAGCGGGCGACAGATTGACCTCGATTCCATCTGGGTCCTTGGTCGCCTCGTCCAGTCGACGGACTTCGAAACCCTCGAGTCCGGCCACGTCGGGTTCGACGGGAGCTGCGCCGCGACCCTCGAGCAGGTTGATCCCCAGGTGGTGGTGATAACCGTCCCAGCTCAGGAATCGCATGACGTTGCCGGCCTCCGCCTGGAGCTCCATGCCCATCGATTCGTAGAAGGCCTGGCTTCGATCGAGGTCGCCGACGTTGAGATGCATGTGACCCAAAAGGGTTGGGTCTGAAAACTTAGGTTGGGGCTTGTCCGCGATTCGCAGCAACCGCTCGAAGTCCAGGTGCTCGATGCCGATGTTGAGACGTCCACCCGGGTAGGTCCATTGGCTACGTGGCCTGTCCGCATAGACCTCGATGCCGTTGCCCTCGGGATCGTCGTAGTACAGGGCCTGGCTCACGAAGTGGTCCGAAGTGCCTGTCAGTGGCAGCTTCTCCTCGAGCGACCTGCGCAGGAAACCTCCCAGCTCTTTCTCGTTTGGCAACAGGATCGCGAAGTGATATAGCCCGGCCGAACGGCGCGGGCGGCGGCGCAGCCCAGGCGTGGCCGTCAGCCGAAGCAGAGGCTTTCCGCCGGCTCCGAAGATGGCCGAGCCCTCATCACCAGCCAGCTTTGTGAGCCCGAACCATTCGTAGAAGCCGGCCTGACGCTCGAGGTCGAGCACCTTGAGCTCGAGCGCGCCGAGCGGCCACGCAGAGCTCATACCAATCTCAGGGGAATCACGATCGAGACGAGCCGCTCAACCTTGATCTTTCCGCTCTCATCCAGCACCCAGGTCTGCGCCGAAGGAAACAGCTTGGATCCGAATACGCCGCCTTCGGTGCGCACCTCGTACATGATCAGCGCATTCCGGTCGTCTCCGGTGGCGGCGATTATCCGCAGGCTGCCTGGCGCGACCTGCTTGGCGAACTGGGCGAGGCCGCGGGGCCCGTCCATGTACTCGTCGACGCCGACCAGGTTCGCTGCGGGGCTGTAGAACTGCACGTCCTCAGCGAGGTTGCCGCGTGCTTTATCCAGGTCGTGATTGGTCCACGCCTCCAGGTGGGAGCGCGCAAGTACCACCGCCGGTGAATCAGATATCTGCGAGATGCCCATGGTCGGCTCCTTTCCTTGCCTCTCAGCGTAGATGACCCAGAGGATGCACCCGGTGGAGTAGCGGGTCTAACGGGAGTGCCGCCAGGCCCCCTCCAT
>JAYUFT010000091.1:0-2062 GCA_043738605.1 Candidatus Dormiibacterota bacterium
GCTGTTCACGAGCTCGAGCCACCGTCCGGCCTGCGGTATGCCGATCTGGTAGTTGTGTCGTGGAACAGGTGTGAAGTTGAACACGCCGACCACGATGTCCTGGGGCGAACGGCCCCTGCGGATCAGGCTCACCACGCTCTGGTCGGCGTCCGTGACGTCGATCCATGAGAAGCCCGCCGGATCGAAATCCAGCTCGTGAAGCGCCTTCTCCTCGCGCAGGATCCGGTTCAAATCTCCCACCCAAAGTCGCATGGCGGCGTGCATCGGATTGTCCAGCAGGTGCCAGTCGAGGCTCGCATCGTGGTCCCATTCGCGCCACTGCCCAAACTCGTCACCCATGAACATGAGCTTCTTGCCAGGCTGCGCGTACATGTACGCATAGAGCAGTCGAAGGTTGGCGAACTTCTGCCAGTCATCGCCCGGCATCTTGGAGAGAAGCGATCCCTTGCCGTGAACGACTTCGTCATGCGAGAGCGGCAGCATGAAGTTCTCCCCGAAGGCATAGAGCATCCGGAACGTGAGGTTGTTGTGGTGGAACTTCCGGTGAATCGGCTCCTCCGACATGTAGTGGAGCGTGTCGTGCATCCAGCCCATGTCCCACTTCATGCCGAACCCGAGTCCACCCAGGTACGTCGGGCGTGAGACCAGCGGAAACGAGGTGGACTCCTCAGCAATCGTCTGCGTCCCGGGCTGTTCCTTGTACACCTCGATGTTGAAGCGGCGCAGGAAGTCGACCGCTTCGAGGTTCTCGTTCCCGCCGAACTTGTTCGGGATCCACTCGCCCGACTTGCGTGAGTAGTCGAGATAGAGCATCGACGCGACAGCATCGACGCGCAGTCCATCCGCGTGGTAGCGGTCGAGCCAGCACAAAGCGCTGCTCACCAGGAAGCCGCGCACCTCGTTGCGACCGTAGTTGAAGATCGAGCTGCCCCAGTCGGGATGCACGCCGAGGCGAGGGTCAGCGTGCTCGAAGAGGTGCGTCCCGTCGAAGTTCTGCAACCCGAACTCGTCGGCCGGGAAGTGAGATGGCACCCAGTCGAGAATCACGCCGATGCCGTTCTGGTGCAGGTAGTCGACCAGGAACATGAAGTCCTGTGGCGTGCCGTACCGGCTCGTCGGCGCGAAGTACCCCGTGACCTGGTATCCCCACGAGCCGTAAAAAGGGTGCTCCATCACAGGCATGAACTCCACGTGCGTGAAGCCCATCTGGCTGACGTAGTCGGCAAGGCGGGGCCCCAGCTCGCGGTAGGTCAGGAACCGGTCCCCTTCCTCCGGTACGCGCATCCACGAGCCCAGGTGCATCTCATAGACGGCCCAGGGCGCTCCGCGCCCGTTGCTGACGTGCCGGTTCGCCATCCAGCGCTCGTCGCCCCATCGGTACTCCAGGTCCCACACGACCGAAGCCTGCCGCGGCGGCGCCTCGGCGAAGGCGGCAAACGGATCCGCCTTGTCGGCTCCCGCGCGGGTGACGCGCGAGTGGACGTGGTACTTGTACAGCGCACCGTGCTTCACGCCCGGGATGAAGCCCTCCCAGATCCCCGACTGCTCCCGAGGAAACAACCCGTTGGCGGTCTTGTCCCACCCGTTGAAGTCACCGATCACGCTGACAGAGTCGGCGTTGGGCGCCCAGACGGCGAAGGAAGTGCCGTCCGGCTCGGTGGAGAGATGCGCGCCCATCTTGTCGAACAGATGGCTGTGTGTGCCCTCGTTGAAAAGGTGCAGGTCGAACGGACTCAGCAAGGAGCGTGCGATCAAGGCGGACTCACCACCTCCAGGATGCCACGCAGCGGGATGCCGACCCATTCCGGCCGCATGTTCAGCTCATAACGCAGCTCATACAACGCTTTCTCCAGCAGCATCGTAGTGAGCTGTACCTCGAGGTCGTCGGCCGCCTGCGGCGCGAACGACGCCGTCCCGGCAGTCGCCAGGTAGGTTTTCAAGAAAGCCGCCGACACGGATTGGACCCAGAACCGGCCCCAGCTCCGACGGGCCGGCAGCGCTTCGGCGGCGACCTGGTCCGAGCGCATGGCCCACTGGCTCGCGTAGTCGAAAGACCGCAGCA
>JAYUFT010000092.1:0-2059 GCA_043738605.1 Candidatus Dormiibacterota bacterium
GGGCTCCACGAAACGCGCGTCACCGATTCCTCGCCGCAGGTCTTCGCGGCCCCGAATCGATCGGACCCCGTGGAGGTGCCAGGTGCTCGCGACGACAACGAATCCAATGCCAGCTCGCCCGTGGCGGTGCCGTGAATGCCGGGCTCAGGACGACGGCCCCTGGGCGCCAGATTGGGTTACCGGCTACTTTCCAGCGCGGGACCCCTACGACCAGTGCAACGGCTGTGGCTGCCTCCCACCATACGGAGAGCAGAAGATTGCTGCCCTCACGCAGCTGAAATTGGAGCTGGTCAGGCTGCGCGAGTCTGCTGTCGTCACGCTGCGCGTGGAGGCACTGCAGCGCGTCGGCAACCCAGATGCGGCGAACGACGTGACTGCCGATTTGCCCCGGCCATCATGCCGGCGGGACAATACAGCTGGCGATCCGGCCGGGCTGCCTTCCTCGGCACTGCTGTCTTTGCGTGCGGCCGCGAAGCGGCTGGGCGTGTCCCGCACGCGCACGCTCGTGCCTGCGATCGACGCCGGGCTGGTGCGCACGGTCGGGGTCGGCAAGCGGCGGCGCATCCCGCTGGACGAGTTCGCACGAATCGTGCGTGAGGGGTTCGGGGAGCAAGCTCCGCGGCCGCGCAAGCACAGGAGCAAGCGGGGCAGGGCGGAGCCCTTCGACGCCGCGGAGGAGGCCAAGGCGGTCCTTGCGCTCAACCGCTGATTGACCGATCATCGGCTCCAATCCGTCCCCCAACCTTCCCCCACTTTGGGGTCCAAACGGGTCCGATCGGGGCCACGCGATGTCCTGCTTTTCCCTCGTAACGACGAAAGGATCGCGCCTTCGTAATCAGCAGGTCTCCGGTTCAAATCCGGACATCGGCTCCAGCTCAATACCTCGGATTTAAGCAGTCGCGCCGGTCGAAGACCTTCACCGCGAAGAACCTCAAGCGCGCCATCGCCGAGCTCGACAAGGTGGGCCGGAAGCACCACGCCGACGTGCTGGTCTTGGGGCGACGGGCTGGCATGTAACCGAACTCGACCGCCTCGCGCACGGAGTTTCGGGCACCGGCATCGAGGCGCTGCCTCCGGGCAGGAAGGCCGCGAAGGGCTCGGTGGCGCTTTTGACCTCCATAAGGTTGGCGCGGCGCCACACCGGACCGAGGTCAGCGCTCAGGTTGCGGCCGCGGACCTGTCAGATGGCTCGCCTTCGTTCGTCACCTGGACGAGCCCGGGGTGGAGTGCGCCGCGGACCGGCGCCGTAGGCGTGGCGCAGATCCGACGCCCGTGCCAAACGCCAGGTGGGCGATGAACCAAGCGACCGGCATCATCGCAACGCGCTCACCCATGATGGGATTCAGCATCATCAGGCCGCCGAAGGTCATCACGGCCCAGATCGCGACGCCGAACGCCACTCCCGCCATCAGCGCCTGGGTTGCCGGCAGTCGGCGCCCCGCGATCCAGGCGAAGATCACGCCGAAGACCATTGAACTCATCATGTGGATCATCAGGCCGACAACGAGCGGGCCTCCTCCGGTCATCGCGTCCTTGCCGTAGAGCGTCGCCGCGATGAGACGGAGAGGAGTAAGGAAACCCATCCCGCCTGCCGCCGTCGCCATCATCATGATCATCGCCATCAGCATCCCGCCGATGATCCCGGCGACGACGCCCCCGGTGATGATCTCTTGCGCCCCGCCCTGAACCTCGACACCTGCGCTCGATACCGTCTGTGAAAAGCCTGCTCTGTTTTCTTCTGTGACGCCGTCACTCGTTCGCGGTCAGGTTGGCGCACGGAATCGAGGCACGCGATGACCTTCGACTTCCTCATCATTGGAAGTGGTCAAGCTGGAGTTCCGCTCGCTACCCCCTGAAATGATGCCCGCTCGGCACTGTCTCAGCCCACCCTCCCGGCGTCGGGGTTCGACGGCGCGTCCCGATGCTCGTGCGGGCCAAGATGTTGCGGCACCTCGCGCGAGCGCAGGCCACCGTCCTCGAGCCAGGTGCGGGTGCTCACGGCGGCGCGGTCGATGAGCTCGGCGCTCCCGAGGAAGGAAGCCGCAGACACGCGCACCGG
>JAYUFT010000093.1:0-6453 GCA_043738605.1 Candidatus Dormiibacterota bacterium
TTCCTTACCGCCGCCTCGGCAATGGCTTGAACCAGCCCATGAGTCGTGTACTCGCGGGCGGTGATGCCGACCTGCAGCCCAAGCTTGCGAGCAGTGTCCGAGGTGACCGGACCCATACAGGCGATTTCCGCATCGCCGAGCACTGCGGGCAGGCGGTCGTCCGGAAATGCCCGGACGAAGTTGGCGACCGTGGAGGAGCTCGTGAACGTGATCACGTCGACGCCCTCTGCGTTGAACAGGCGGAGCAACGCTTCGCTCGCCCCCGCGGGGCACATCGCACGGTAGACGGGCAATATCTCGACCTCGGCACCTTTTTTGGCGAGCAGCGATGGTAATGCGTCGCGAGCCACCTCTGCACGAGGCACCAGGACTCGCATACCCTCCATCTCCCAACCCTCGAGTGCCTTGGCGAGCCCTTCGGCCGTGTACTCCGAGGTAACGAGCTCCGGCCGCAGGCCCCGAGCTTCGAGCGATTCGGCGGTCTCCTGGCCGATCGCGCAGAGCTTGGACGCATGCAGCGCTCGCGCATCGCCACCGGTTTCGAGCAGCATCCGGAAAAAGATGTCGACGGCGTTCGCCGACGCGAAGATAACCAGGGCTGTCTTACTCAGGCGGGCGATGGCGCTTTGCACACGCTCATCGGTGGGCATGGGGCTGATCTCGATAGTCGGGATCTCGATGACAGCCGCGCCGAGCTCGACCAGCTCGCGGCGGAACGGATCGACCTGGTGGCGAGCTCGCGTGATCAGAATGCGGCGGCCATGGAGCGGGCGCTTCGACAGCGTATCGAGCCGGTCCGCCATCTCAACGCCTGGGCCCAGAACCAGCAGCGCGTCCCCTCTGAGGCCGTACGTCGCCGCCTTGCGAGCCAGCTCGCCCAGTGGGGCGCTCACGCGGTGCTGCGCCGGCTGGCCAGGGTTGAGGATCAGCGCGGCCGGCGTCTCTGGCGTCCTGCCGTCGGCCATCAGCGTGGCGATGCCCGACTCCCACCAACCGGAGGCCAGGCGCAGCACGACTGTCTCGGCGCCCTTGACCAGCCCGAAGCCGATCGAAGCGGACTGCCCTTCGATCGTCAAGGGAATGCCGCTCATCACCGGCGCGGCGAGCTCCACGATGAGCCCGGGGACCGCTTCGAAATCGATCTCCGCACGCTCGAGCTTCTCGGCAATGTCGCTTCCGTTGGAAAACGCGTAAGGGTTGCCAGGGAAAAGCACCGCCACCTTCCGACCGGTGCGCGCAAGACGCACGACTTCCTCCGCTGATTCGAGCGGCCCAATATCCGCGTGCGCGGAAGCCAGGTGGAGGAGCGCAGCACCGCAACCATCGCAGCAACGGATGATTTCAGCGTCCTTGATCGCCTCAACCGCTTGCACGGTTGCCAGGCCAGGATGCCCGGGACCAATGCCTACCAACCTGACTCTGCTCATGAGTCCACCAACGCTCGGAGCACCAAGACAGGTTAGAGCTTTCGAGATACCACGTAGGTGGTGAGCGCCGCCAGCGCCACCTGGGCTTCGCCGGCACCCAATGTCTCGAGCTGCCGCCGCGCTTCGGAGGCCAGCTCGCGTGCCCGCTCGAGGGCTCCCTCCGGCCCGTGGCTCGTGCGCACCAGCTCGACCACCTCGTGCGCCTCGTGGCCGGTCAGCTCGCGATGCGATTGGAGCAGCTGCTTCAGCTTGCCGGCAACGTTGCGATCGTCGAGAGCCATCATTAAAGGAAGAGTCGCGAATCCCTCGGCAATGTCATGGCCGATCGGCTTGCCGATCTCGTCCTCGCTGCTTTCGTAATCAAGGACGTCGTCAGCGATTTGAAAGGCAAGACCCAATAGGCGGCCGTACGCACGGATGGCGGCGCGCTTACCGGCATCGAGGCCGCCCAGGAGGGCGCCGACATCGCAGCATGCGGCCAGCAGCGTCGCGGTCTTGGCTTCGATGCGTCGCATGTATTCATCGACGTCGGTGTCATATCGATGCCTGATCGCTTGCTGCCTCACCTCGCCGGCGCAGATGTCCATCACCGCGCGCGCGAGTATGGCCACCGCCTCCGGCGATTCAGTGAAGGCGGCCTGCTCGTAGGCCTTGGCGAAATAAAAGTCCCCGACCACGATCGCCGCCTCGTCGCCGAGCTGGGCCGCGACCGTGGGGCGGCCGCGCCTCACCTGCGCCCTGTCGATGACGTCGTCATGGACAAGGGTGGCGGCATGGACGAGCTCGACGGCCATGGCAGCCGGGGTCAACTTCTCGAGGTCGTACGCACCGCACCTCGCGGCCAGAAGGACGAGCGCCGGCCGGATGCGCTTGCCCCCGGCCGCGAACAGGTCCGCCATCGGCGCCGACACCACGTCGGGGTCGTTCTCGATCAGGCGGCGAAGGCCTGCCTCGATGGTCTCGAGATCAGCCGCAACCGGACCGAAGATGGCGTGAGGTCCCGCCTCTAAGCCTTCGACTCCTGCCAGCTCGGCACCTCCGGAGCGCTAACCGCTCTGCACCGACAGCTGAAGTGAGGTCAGTTGTGCGCCGGAGGTGCGAATCCAACCCTGCGCGAGTCGCGCGCCGAGCGCTTCGAGCGCCTCATCAGGAGGACCCGTTTCTCCCCTCCGTCGATCACGTCGGCCAGCTCCCAGCCCTCCGCCGCGGAGGCCTGCAGGACCTTGACCAGGGTCGTTCCATCTGCCACCTGGGCCAGGGTCAGAACCTCGGTCGAGTATTCCCATTCGCGGGCAGGCAGGCCCACGGAAGGAATGTGGGTGGTTGCCGCCGCGCCATCCGACGGTTCGTCGTCGGGTTCGTCGGGTTCGTCGTCCGGGTCTTCTTCGTCGCGCGTATGCACAGTGGAACGATTGTAGGTGCCCCGGAGTACCCCCGGCGGGGGTCGAACCCGCGCTGGACCGGGTTTAAGCCGGCTGCCTCTGCCATTGGGCTACGGGGGCAGGATCAATTGTGAGCGCGCAAGCAGCGGCGAGGCTGGAACTGTGGATCGCCCTCCGACTACTTCGGATAATCGAAAAAACCCTTGCCGGTCTTGCGACCAAGGTGCCCTTCTTCGACCAGCTTCCTCAGCAGCTCAGGCGCATCCGGCCCTTCGCCCTGGCGGTGGCGATCCTTCATCGCTCCATAGAAGATGTCGAGGCCGCTGAAATCGAGAAGGTGGAACGGACCCATCGGCCAGTTCAGTCCCTTCTGCACCGCGGTGTCGATGTCCTCTGCGCTCGCGTAGCCGCCCTCGAGGAGTCGTAAGGCCTCTTCAGATGCCGCGAACAGAATGCGGTTGACGATGAAGCCCCAGATCTCCTTCTGCAGCAGCACTGGGGTGCGATCGATGCTGCGCACGAACTCCATCGCCGTCTCGACGGTGGATTCCGCTGTCTTGGGGCCGCGCACCACCTCGCAGAGCTGCATGACGGTGACGGGGTGGAAGAAGTGCATGTTGCAGCACAGCTCCGGACGCCCTGTGAAGTCGGCCAGCCTGCTGATCGCGATGGTGCTGGAGTTACTGGCCAGGATCGCGGCCTTGGCCGCGTGCTGGCCGAGAGTCTTGAATACAGCCTGTTTGACGTCGAAGTCCTCGACCACGGCTTCGATGATCAGGTCGGCGTGCCCGGCCGCGCCGGCGAGATCGTTGCTGTCCTTGATTCGCGCCAGGGCTTTCGATGCCATCTCCTGGGTCAACCTTCCCTTCTCCACCGACCGGGCGAGGAGCCGGGTGTTCTGAGCTCGGGCTCGCTCGAGCTGGCCCTCCACCGAGTCGGCCAGGGTTACGTCGTACTTGCCGCTCAACGCCGTCTGCAAGGCGATCTGGGAGCCCATGGTTCCTGCGCCCACCACCAACACACGCTTCAATTCATTCATGCGGGTGAGCATGCAGGAATTCGAGGCCGCGGCGCAGGCTGCCTTCGATTCCATCCCTGACGAGTTCCTGCCCTTCCTCGTGAACACGGTGTTTGTGATCGAGGAGGCGTCGCCCGAAGGGCTCATGGGCCTCTACGAGGGAGCCACGGCCCTGGCCGGACTTGGCATGCCTGAGCGGATCACGCTATACAAGCGCTCTCACGAGCGAGGCGCGGACACGATCGACGAGCTGGTCGAGGAGGTCCGCAGGACGATCCTGCACGAGGTCGGCCATCACTTCGGGATGGAGGAAGAGGACCTCCCGTACTAGCTCCCGCTGTCTAGCGCAGGGTCCAGAAGGCCCGGTCCCACAGGATCAGCGGGTCGCCCGCACCCTGCATCGCCGCCTCAACCTTGCCCACGCAGATGTCGTGGTCGCCCGCCGCATGGGTCGCGACCAGGCTGCACTCGAGCCACGCCACGCATCCATCGATAAGTGGGATGCCGTTGGTCCCCAACCTGTGCGGTATCTCCCGCCAGGACTCGTCGATCGCCGGTGCGCGGCCGGCGAAACGATCGGCGATGAACTCCTGGGCACGGGTCAGCACGCTGACGTTGAAGGCTTTACCCTCGGCGACCGCCGCTCGGGTGGTGGCCTCGCGCTCGAGGCCGACCATCACCAGCGGAGGGTCTATGGAGACGGCGACCAGGCTGCTGGCTGTGAGACCGCGAAAGCCTGCCCCGTATCGGGCGCTGACCACGACAACGCCAGAAGGTAGGCGCGCCATGACGTCCCGGAAGTCTTGCGCGGTCAAACCGCCTGTAGCCTAACCCTCAGATGGCGACCGGCCCGCGTTCCGGGCCGGAGCGACTGCGCAGGTAAAATCGTCCACGGATCCGGGGCGACGTAGCCAAGTGGCAAGGCAGAGGTCTGCAAAACCTCCATCCCCAGTTCGATTCTGGGCGTCGCCTCCAACTTTCTGAACTCTCGTCAGCCGTACTTCAGGTACGCGGCATACCAGTTGGTCGCGATCGCGTGCTGAGCGGCGCGCAACCCAACCTGGCCACCGCAGACGAGCCGGTGCAGCGCGTTCTCGACCATGTCCTTGATCCGAGCTCCCGTGCTGCCGGCATATGGCTCTGGCCAGAGGTTGCCCCGTGCGTATCCATCACCACCCAGCTCCAGCGGAATCAGGTGGTCCTCTTCGTAGTCGGCGAGCCGAGTGTCCGCGTAACCGTACTGGACGATCTGCACTCGCTTCAGTGCGGTCGTATATGAGCTAGGCGGCCGGACCGTGCGGCCATCATCGAGCCGGCGACCACTGGTGTACCCACTCACACAGATCGTGCGATTGACGTTGGCCGGCGTCACGTCTGCACTGACCACCCCCGGAGTAAGTCGCGCGATCGGCAGGCGGGTGATCGCGGGCTGCAGAGTTGGTAGGGGACTCGGGTCGGCCGGAGTAGGTGTCTCGGTCGCCGTCGAGACCGAAACGTCCGGTGGCTGCAGCGATATGAGCCAGAGGCCGACGGCGCCAACCACAACGATCGAGACGAGGATGGCAACCATCGTGCGGAGGCCAACCGCACCGCCTGATGGCGATCTCATGCGCGGAGCGTAGCCCGTCGACGGCACGGTCGCGGCGGCACGGAGTCAAGGCTGCGAAATACAGGGCCAGGCGGTTAGGTGCTGTCGAAAAAACGCCTCAGTCGCCTGGCCCCCTCGTTGGGAAACAATCGATTATCAGTACTTGGTCGGGTTGGACAGCACGCTCGGCTTGGGACCCATTTCCCGCACCAGAAGCAGCCCCGCAATCGCCGACATGACGATCGCGATCCGAAGGACGTTGCGCACTCGTTTTCACCTCCCTGGGCCTGATTTCGTAGCTCGCGGCGCCCGAAAGCAGGAACGCCCCAACGGGCAGGCCCGTTACGCGCCCTCTCGATCGAGAGTGGCAGTTGATAGACTCGGATCAATACTCAGCGAGGAGAAGGCGCATGGGCTTGGCCCAGATCAAGATGCCCCAGCTCGGCGAGTCGGTGACCGAGGGCACAGTCGAAAAGTGGCTCAAGAGCGAGGGTGACTTCGTCAAGCGCGACGAGCCCATCGTGGAGGTCGTCACGGACAAGGTCAACGCCGAGATCCCCTCCCCCTTCGAAGGCAAGCTCGTCAAGATCACGGTCACCGAGGGCGAGACGGTGCGGGTCGGCGCCGTGATCGCCCAGATCGAGACCGCCGGTGGCGCCGCGACCGACACCCCTCCCACTCCAGCCAAGCAGCCCGCCACCCTGGCCAAGGAATCCGCTGCGCCCCAGCCGGAGGTGCCTGCGGCCCCCGCTCCGCGTCAGGGCGCGAGCGCACCGGCTGCTTCTGCGCCTGCCCCCGCCTCTTCGAGCGACAACGGAGGCACCGACCGAGCTCGGCTTTCGCCCGCCGTCCGAAAGCTCGCGGCCGAGCACGGCATCGACGCCACGGCGATTCGCGGAAGCGGTATGGGCGGCCGGGTCACCCGAGACGATGTCCTCGCCGCTGTGGAAGGCGGAGGTGCCGCTCCAGCTGCTGCTTCTGCTGCCCCCGCGCGATCCGCCCCCCGCCCAGCGCGGACCGACGGCGCGCGCGAAGAGG
>JAYUFT010000094.1:0-6443 GCA_043738605.1 Candidatus Dormiibacterota bacterium
CGTGTGAACAGGTAGGCGATGGCGACGATTACGGCCAGGGGCGCCAGAACGAGTATTCCGTAAACAGGGTCCATCCGCTGGAGGGCCTCCCTTCTGCCGAATCCCGGCTATGTATTAATTCCAAAAACTGTACGCGGACGGGCGTTTGATCCGCCGCGGTTCGCGCCGGTCAGAAGTATGGCAGCCGACCAATTCGAGTCAAGCTAACTAACGAACGATGGCAGCGGCAGTCATGACGGCTGCGGCGCTGCGTGGGTGCTCACGACGGTGCCTTCGACCACCAACCGGCCTGATGCCACGCCAGGGACTGTGATGTCCGCCTCGAGCGAGTGACTGCCGCCGCCGAGCGCCTGCCCTGTGACCACGTGCACGCGTAGGCTCCGCCCCAGCGGCAGGTCGAGACGCCTCGGCAGCGGAGCGCGCCCCGCGTGCGTCTCCACCTGGAGATCCGGACGGGCGAGGACCACGCCGTCGAGGCGCAGACCCGTGAGCCCAACCAGCACCGCAGGTCGGGTCTGGTTCTCTAGCGCGAAACTCAAGCCATCGGGCTCTGACCGCAAGCTGGACAGATCGGCCAATCGTTCCGCCAGGTACCTGGCGAGCTCGGGCCGCGGACGGGGTCCGGGCATGGTCGACGTCACTGTGAAGCGAAGGTCGGCGCGATCGATGAGCCGGCCGCCGACGGTTAGTGTCGCTTCCAGTCTGTAGTCGCCCTCGGCCGCAAGGGGCAGCGTCACGGTGGTCGCGCTCACCGCGGGCTCGAAGGCGGTCGGGACCTCGACATCCACTACGCCTGCGTACGACTTGCGCTGCATCGCATCGCGAATCAGGCGAGCGCCGCGACGCTTGCCCGTGCGCTCTCGCTCCACCGACCAGCGCACCACACCGCGGCCGGAAACCTCGGGGTCGTCGTTGACGACAACCAAACGGGCGCTGAAGGCAACGTCCGGGCGCTGAAGGATTCCGAACGGCCGGTCCGGCTCGAACGTGAGCGGCTCGACGATGACCCGCGTGGGTTTGAATGCCATGGTCAATGCCGCAAGTGCAGGCTTGGGCCGGCGCGCACCATCCATCAACCCGAATCCGATCGCGGGAAAAGGATCGACCAGGTGATAGGCAAAGGCGCCCCAGCACGATTCGAACTTGCGTATCCGCAAATGCTCCGCGGCAAATCTGACGACGTCCGCCTGATAGTCCTGAGACGCACCGATATAGGACTCAAGGCTCTGCTGACCGGAGGGCACGCCGACTCCGCGCTCCGCCCAGTTGACCGGTTCGAAGCCGGCAAATCGCCAGGATGCGTCGTCGTCCGCAACCGGCCATGAGCTTGCTATCTCTTTCCAAACCGGCGAGTCGCTCGACGGCAACGATTGCGCTCCGAAGGCCGTGACCATCACCGGTTCGACCTCGGTGAGCTCGCGCCACGAGCCGGTGGTCCAGCCGTACATCAGGTGCTGATCGATCTCGCCTGATGCAGCCAGGGCGGGCCGGCTGGGATCCAGCTTCTCGAATGAAGCCTTCAGCTCCTGGTCGATCGGGTGGTTCTGCCGCACCGCGTGCACGTCGCCCAGGTCGGCGTTGCTCGAAAGCCAGGGCGGGTCGTCGTGTGCAATCCACAGCGCGACCGATGGCCGGTTGCGGAGCAGCTCGACCATCTCGGCCTGTTGCTGCCGCGCGGCTGATTCGAAGAACCGCGAGTTGTCACCGCGCGCGTGATACGCGTAGATGCCGGTCAATGGCAGCTCCTGAAACAGCAGCATGCCCGCGGCATCCGCACGGCGATAAAACTCGGCGGGGAGCACGTTGGCGATGACGCGAAGCGCGTCGAGGTTGGCCTGCTTGGCGATGCGTAAGTCGCCCTCCATTCGCTCTGGAGTCAGCTCATCGAGGCGGTATGACGGCGCGTAGCACGCGCCCCTCAAGAACATCTGGCGCCCGTTCACCGAGAAGTTCCAGCGGCGCGGGCCAATGTCCCACTTGAGCTCTCTGAACGCGAATGTGTCCTCGACGCGGGCGGACTCGACTCCACCTGCGTAAGCGACCAGCTCCGCTCCATAAACGGGCTGCTCTCCAAACCGCCAGGGCTCCCATCGCCTCGCACCGGGAAGGGCGAGCCGCATCGACACCGTCTGCTCGCTGCCTCCCCCCAAATGCACGTCGCGCCGCAGCCGCAGCGGATCGCGGCCCGGCATGGAGACGGTCAGCTCGATCTCGCCATCCATGTTGCGGCCGTCGAGATTGCGGATGTGAGCCTCGACCTCGAGGCGACCATCGTTCGCCTCGATATGTGGTTTCAAGCGCATCCAGTCGATGGTGATCGCGCCCACGTACTCGAGCTCGACCGACCGCCACAGGCCGATGGGGACCTCCCATCGGTACGGGTCGGGCAGGCTCGAGTAGGCCGATGCGGGATACGGCCTCAGCTCGCCGTCATTGAAGACGCCCATCACGTGATGCTTCTTGTCTGGCTGTGGTTCGACTGGCGATTCGCAGCAGATGACCAGGAGGTTCTCGGCCTTGAGGTATGGGGTCAGGTCGAACCCGAATGGCGCGAAGTAGCCGTAGTGCGAGCCGAGGAGCTTGCCGTTGAGCCAGGCGTTGGTCGCGAGAAAGGCGCCGCCGAACCGCAGTAGAACTCGCCCGGCGTGATCCGGGCGGGCGAACTCGGTCCGGTACCAGACCGCCTGGTGCCCCTCGCGAGCCGAGAGCTGGCGTGGAACTTCGATCGGCTTCCACCCCACACCCTTTCCGATCGTCAGCCGCTCTGCTTCGCCCTCGCCGAGCGGTGTCCACAGCGCCTCCCAGCCGCTCAGCTCACGAACGCCGGCCGCCCGTTGCGCAAGTGGAAGGAAAAGGCAGTCGCTCATGCCGCGGTCACTCCCGTGCGGGGCGCCACGAATGCGCCGTCGGCTGTGGTGCACACGATGACCGGTCTCTGGACGGCGGCTGACAGGTGGCCCTCGGCGCCACGCTCGATCAGCGCGAGGATGCTGCCCCCGAAACCGGCGCCCATGATGCGGGCGCCATAACAACCGGGGGCCGCCCATGCCTTCTCCACGAGCGCATCGACGTGCGGCGTCGAGACTTCGAAGTCGTCTCGCAAGCTGCGGTGCGACTCCTTCAGTAGCGTGCCCAGGCGGTCGAAGTCGCGATTGTCGAGCGCGTCGACGAAGTCGTGCACTCGCGCGATCTCCGAAACCACATGCCGCCGCCGATTGGGTTGGCCGGCCTCCGCCTCGCGGCGGCGCTCGTTATAAGGAGTGCGCGCCAGGGAGCGGTGCTCCCCCGAGTCGATGACGGCGATGAGCAGCTCGTCAGGAAAGGGCACCGCGCGGTACTTGAGTGTTCCGCAGTCGAGAAGCAGCGCATGGCCTCGCCGACCGAGCGCCGACGCGAACTGGTCCATGACCCCGACCTGCACGCCAGTTGCCCGCTGCTCGGCTCGCTGGCACGCGAGCGCCGCCTCGGCTCCATCCAGTCCAGGCTTGAGTCCCGCCGCGATCGCCACGAGCAGTGCCGCCGACGAGCTGAGCCCCGAGCCCGACGGAATGTTGGATTGCACGCTCACCGACTGTGGCTCGACGCCAAGCTCCTCGCCCATCGCTCGCACGTATGCGAGGCCACCCTTGACCCGGCTGTTGATCGACCATTCGGCTGCTGGATTGCCCGTCACCTCGGTGTGACGGTCGACCGCAGCCGGCAGCACCACTCCGCCGAGGTAATCCACGTGCTCGCCGATCAGGTTTACCCGGCCGGGGGCCCGCCCATGCCACGTTTCGGCGTTAGAGGCCACGCAGCTCCGCGGCTGTGTCCTCGGCGCGGGCGTCGACGATAAACGCCCCCGCGCCAAGCTCCGAGCCGGCCAGGTATTTGAGCTTGTCCCGGCTTCGGTTCGGTGGATAAAACTCGACGTGGAAGTGATGGTCGACCCCGGCTCGCCCGGGCGGTTTCTGGTGCATCGCCATCACGTAAGGCAGTGGTATATCAAATAGACGGTCGTACTTCTGCAGCATGCCCTTGAGGATTCGCGCAAACGATTCGCTGTCCTGAGCATCAAGGTCGAGCAACCCATTCCGATGTCTCAAGGGAGCGATGTGCACCTCGTAAGGCCACCGTGCAAACGGTGGCACAAAAGCGATCCAGTGCTCATCGCGTAGCACGGTGCGCTCTCCTCCCGTCTCTCCAACGAGCACGTCACAGTAGATGCAACGTCCGGTCGCTCGCTGGTGGCGGGCATGCGCCTTCAACTCGTGTTGCATGACAGGCGGCACGAACGGATAGGCGTAGATCTGCCCGTGAGGATGGCTCAACGTGACGCCGATCGCCTCACCACGGTTCTCGAATATGTAGACGTAGCGGACGTTGCGAAGCCGGCCAAGCTCTTCGGTGCGGTCGCGCCAAACCTCGATGAGGTCCTGGATGTGTTCCACGGACTGTTCGCCGAGAGATGAGTCGTGGTCCGGCGTGTAGCAGACGACCTCGCAGCGGCCCTGCTCCGCGGTGAAGGACGGGAACCGGTTCTCGAAAACAGCGATGTGGTAGTCCGGTTCCGGAATCTCGGTTTCGAGATGACCAGGCCTGGTAGGACAGAGTGGACAGTGGTCGGCGGGAGGATGGTAGGTGCGGTCCTGCCGCCAGGGCGCAACGGTGACCCACTCCTCCAGCAAGGGATGCCAGCGGAGCTCGCTCAAGGCTTTTCGTAGTAGATAAGGTAGCGGCCGTCGGTCTTCTGCACCACCCGTTTGCTGAGTCGCTTCGTCGCGCTTCTTGTCCGGCGCGGCGGCCTCACCTCGCGAACGACCTCCATCTTCGGCGCGGTCGCGTGAGCGTTCTGGCTGCGGGGCATCGAGCGAAAAGTGTAGTTGGGCGGGTGGGAGTGGTCGCTGATACACTCCACCGCGAAGTTCATTGCCCACTGGGCAAAGGAGGTGAGGCGGAAGCTTGGATAAACCGAATCGTGGTGCCAGCCGCCTCGTTTGCCAGCCGGGAGCTCGGGAGGACGTGAGCCTCTAGGGCTTCCATTTCCGGAACCGGCTCCTGGAGTCGGAGGCGGAAGCACTGCGAACGTCGACAGCGAAGGCCGGGAAAGTCCCGGCCTTCGTCTTTCCCTTGGTAAGAACCCTCCACCCTTCAGGGGGGAGGGTAGGGGTGGGGGGCGTTAGCTAGGGCTACCTCTTATCCCGATAACATCTGATCGTGAGCCAGGACTTTGCCAAGCGTCTCAACGACTTGCCCGAGGGCTGGCTGCTAGCCATGCGCGTGACCATCACCAAAGCCACGGTGGATGAGGTGCGCGCCGAGCTGACGGTGGGACCTGAGCACCTGCAGGGCTATGGCATCGTCCATGGCGGCGTGCACTGCGGGCTCATCGAATCGCTCGCCTCCATTGGCGCTGCCCTCGTCGCCCTACCTCGCAACCAATCGGTGGTCGGTCTCGAGAACAACACGAGCTTCGTCCGCGCCGTGCGCGCCGGCGCCAAGCTGCACGCGGTGTCGACCCCCATCACGCGCGGCCGCCGGACCCAGATCTGGGAAGCTCGCGTGCTCGACGACCAGGAGCGCATCGTCGCCACCGGCCGAGTGCGCCTGCTGTGCCTGGAGCAGGAGCAGGAGCTCGCGGGCGAGCAGGTTCGGGGAGTGCTGCACCCCCCCGATTAGTCAGCGACCGGAGATGTAGCTGAAGATGATCTCGTCGATCAGGCGCTCCACCGGCGCCAGGTCATCCGTGAACACCTGGCCGTGGTAGGGCGATGGCTTGACCCAACCACCGGCGAGTACCTTCTGCGCTGGATCGGTTGCCAGCGGGGAGTTCTCGCGGGCGATGTTGTGATCGACGTCCTCCATCGTCACCGGCTCCGTGGTGCCAAACACGAGCGTGTTGTTGAAGTTGGGATCGTCGATCAAATAGACATTCGTGTACACAGCGGCCATGGTGCTGGCGATGGCATCGACGAGCCTGTAGTCGGTGGCGGTGCGACCGACGTTGACCGCCGCCACGCCGCCGGGGTTCAGGTGGTCGCGAACGTGCTGGAAGAACTCTTTCGTGGTGAGGTGAAAGGGAATGTACGGCTGGCGGTACGCGTCCAGGACCATGACGTCGTACTTCCCGGCCTTCGTCTCCAGCCAGTAGCGTGCGTCGGCCAGGACCTCGTGGGCTCCCGCATCCCCAAGGTGAAAGTAACGGTGTCCGACGGCCAGGATTTCAGGGTCGATCTCGACCCCTGTGATATCGAGCTGGCTCCCGTATGCAAGGCGGTACTGTCTCGCCGTGGTCCCGCCGGCGAGACCGAGGTTTGCGAGCGAGTGTGGAATCGGCGGCTTGCTTTGCGCGGGACGGAACGCGTACGCCAGCATCAAGTAATCCCAGTAGCTATGCGTGAGGTTGTCGCTTGAGTCGTAGATGGAGTGGATCGCCTGCCCTTCGTTGAGTATCAGCTCGGTCG
>JAYUFT010000095.1:0-6368 GCA_043738605.1 Candidatus Dormiibacterota bacterium
TTCACGCTCACAGCCACCCGCTCCCTTTCGCTTCAGTTCGGGCGCATCCTGACCAACGGCGCCTCCCCGATCATCTCGGCGCGTGCGTCTTCCAGCGTCAACAACCTCCTTTACCAGCCAACCCTTGCGGCGCTGAACCAAGCTGGTTGCGGCGGGGCTCCCGGGAGCGCTATCTCGATCACCAGTGGGGGGACTCTCAAGATCGTCGGCGATGTGGTTTCCAACGGAGCCATCTCCAACGCAGGTTCGATGTTGGTCGCTGGAGACGTGTATGCGCGCTGCCAGTCATCAGTGGCCGGCGTCACCGCGATGTGCTACCCCAGTAATAACAGCCCTCCTTGCACATTCCCTGACGTTGTCGGCTTCACCAAGACGGGGAACAAGCTCTTTGATCCGAACTACCCACCTCCGCTGGTGGTCGGCGGCGGACAGCCAAGGCCTGGGAGCAACATCATCCTGTCGCCGGGAACATACGCGGCCGATCCCGCCTTCAACGCTGGCACCTGTTATTTCCTGAGCGGGGGGGTCTACCAGTGGCAAGCCGGCTACACGAATAACAGCGCCTTCGTGTCCAACGAGCTGAAGCCGCCTGATGAACCGAAGGCCGGGGACAACACCAGGCTGGCCAATCACCAGTTCTGGAACGTCGGTGGCGCCTCTTGCGCCGGCTCGGCCCAGGTAACTTCAGGCCCCGGGCCCAACCCTGTCCCCAACGGCGCCTGGGCTTTCGTCATAACGTCGACGAGGACGGCAATCTACAACGGGCTGCCGTACGCGCGCGAAAGTGCTCCTTCCATCTGTTATACGGTCAATGTCAACGGCGTCAACCGGAACGTCCAGATACGGGTCAGCAACGCACCGGGGGCGACCGCCTACAACATCTACGCGGCGCCAAGTGGCTCGTGTGGTGGACCATTCGGCCTTGCAGAGGTGCTTCCGGTCGTCGGAACCCCTGCCAACAACAACACAGGCGGCTGCCCAGTCTATTCGGGTGGAGGTTGCAGCCTGGGGAACGAGGGAATCATCCTCGACGCAACCGACCTCGGACCTCCGTTCTCTCCTAATGCGGCGGCGCCCCCGGGGATCGTCGGCTCCTATCCGCCCGCAGGTCAGACGAGCCCCTTGAAGAACAACCTGCCGAACGAGAACGCCGATCGGGCACCGCCGCCGGGTGGCGACCGCGCCAACGAGAACCAGTGCAACACATTGGCCGGCTCGCTCACGACCTGCCCCGGCCAGGTCACGCCCGGCGCGGTCGTGTTCTACATCCCGAGCGGCGGCTGTCTCAACGCGTCGACCGGTGGGGACAACTACTTCTTCAGCGGGTACCAGTACAACTGGATGGTGGTTTACGAACCAGGGGCTGCCTATCCCCCCGCTAACACATGCGCCAACCAGATGGGCGCCGCCAGCGACTCCGCCTTCATCGGGCTGGTCTACACACCCGCCGCCTCGATCGACATCCAGAAGGCGTCGACCTTCAGGACGGACGAGTCGGGTGGCATCATCGCCGATACGCTGACCTTCGGCGGCCAGCTGCCAACGATAATCGGCGATCCCGGTGACTACGGCCCCGTACCGCCCGGCGCGAAATTGACGGGCTAGGCCTCGGGTTCCGCCCCGACGAGCTCCGGTTCCGCGAGCTCCAGCTCTGTCGGTTGCTCCTCCGGCTGCTCCACCTTCTCCAGGTGCCCGTTGGCCTGCATCGCCTGAAGGCGGTCGTTGATAGTCAACAGCGATTTAGCGTCGTTCAGCTCCTCGTACCGCTGCGCCGCCCCCTTCATAGCAGCCTGTGCCTCGTCGAGGCGGCCGAGTCCCCAAAACGCCTGGCCGCGCATCGTAAGCGCTTGCGCGCGCTCGCGAATCTTGTCGCCGGGCAGCAGCGCTAGCGTGGTCTCGACCAGGCGGAGCACCTCTTCGAAGGCGCCCACGGCGAGCGCGTTCTTCGCGGCCTGCGCCAGGTAGCCCGCGGTCCGCACCGGGTCGGCTGCGGTTCCGGCCTGGTAGAGGTGAAAACCGATCTCGCCCGCGCGCTCGTTGGCGCTCTTGCCATACACACGCTCCAGCGTGTCGGCCACCGCGAGGTGGTAGGCCTGCAGGCGCGGCAGCGGCAGGACGGCGAGGACTCGCTGGCGCACGAGGTCGTGTCCGAAGCGATAACGATCGGGCGCCGCGCTGGTGAGGAAGCGTCCGCGCGTCGCCTCGTCGAGGGCCTCCCGGAGCTCGTGTCCCGAAAGCTCGCCGAACGCTTCCAGCAGCTCGATGTCGAAGTCGCGGCCGATGACCGCCGCCGCGACCAGCATCCTCTGAGCGGGCTCGCTCAAGCGTTCCAACCGGCGCCCGATGAGGCCGCGCACGCTCTGCGCGAGCTCGAGGTCCTCCTCGGTGAAGCTGGCTTGAACGCGTGAGTTGCCGCCGAGCATGGAGTCTGACGCTGCCATATAGAGGAAGGAGTGCTCGACGAACAGCGGGTTGCCTTCCGTCGCAGCCTGAATGCCAAGGAGCTGGAGTGGCGTGACCGGCGTCTCCGCCATCGCCGCCACCATCTTCTCGATCTCGCGATCTGACAGCCGTCCCAGCCCGATCCGCTGCGCCCGGCGCCGTCGCAGCAGCCGCGAGACCACCGGCGTGAACGGGCGTCCCGAGTCGAGCTCGGACTCCCAGTAGGTCGCAGCGAGGACGATGCGGCTCCCGCTGAGGCGCTCCGCCATGTCGCGCAGGAGCAGGATCGATGCGTCGTCGGCCCACTGCAAATCGTCGAGCACGATCAGCATCGGTTTGGCGCCCTGATACACGACCAGGAAGTCGAAGATCGCCTTGAACAGCTGCTCGCGGAGCTTGTCGGCGTTGACCTCGGAACTTGCGGCCATACCCCGGACCTTCTGGCGCAACGCAGGCATGAGCTGCGCCAGAACCTGGCCGTTCTCGCCCACCGCGTCCAGCAGCGTCTTGACACCTGCGGTCGCAACGGCAGCGTTGAGCACATCGCGGAACGGGGACATCGGACTCGTTGCCTGGTCCGCGCAGCGGCCGCTCAGAACGACCCATCCCTTGCTCACGGCGTCCCCGGCCACCTCGGCTGCGAACCGCGACGCACCGATGCCTGGCGCGCCCGCGATGAACACCATTCCGCCCGAGCCCGTCGCGGCGCGGTCCAGCACCATGCGCATGTCGAGCTGCTCCTGCTCGCGGCCGACGAAGCCGTCCCCGGTCGGCACGACTGTGGTCATGGTGGTCGACTCGCCAGGAGTGACCTTGTGGATCCGCCACCGGTCTGGGAAGCCCTTCAGCTTGTAAGCGCCCTTGTAGTCGAAATTGATCTCGCGCACCGGGCCGACCAGGATGCGCACGACGTCGGAGACGAGGATTTCACCGCCCTTCGCCTTCCCTGCGACACGTGCGGCCACATTCACGGCCGAACCGAAGATGTCTCCAGCCTCCTCGACCACCTCGCCGGTATTGATGCCAATGCGGATCCGGATCTTCCGCTCCGGGTTCTGCTTGCTGTACTCGGCGATCGCCTTCTGGATCTCGAGCGCGCACTCGACGCCGTGCCGGCTCGAGCCGAAGCTGACCATGAGGCCGTCGCCCAGGCCCTTGATGCGGCGCCCTGCGTGCTCGGCGACCTTCTCGTCGATGATCGATTCGTACGCCTTCATGATCTCGTGCGACTCGGTGAAGCCTCTCGTCGACAGGAGGTTGGTCGACCCCTCCATGTCGGTGAACATGATGGTGACCGTGCCCTCGGTCTGGCCGACGGAGAGGCTGCCGATGATGGTTTCAGGGGTAAGCGGCTGCGCCGCGTTCACTTGCTGGCCGAGACCTTCGGCGACCGATCGCAACAGGTCCGGACCGGCACGGAAGCCTGCCTCGCCCTGCGGGTACCTGACCACCTGGAGCACACCGGCCTCGACCGCCTGTCGCAACTCGCGGCCGGCCGACTCCTTGCTGATGTGGTTGGGTCCGGCGTAGTCGCTGGCCTTGAGCTCTGCGCCCTCGAACGCCTCGGTCACCGCCGGCGCCAGGCGCAGGTTCAGACCCTTGCGGGTGATAAGGCTTTCGATCACGGCCCCGATGCGTCGCGTCGCGCCCGCCGGCACGGTGCCCTCCACATGGATGGTCGGCAGCTGTCCCGCGTGGATGAACCCACCGGACGCGGCGGCCATCTGGCCGAGGGCGGTCGTCGCGCGGGCCATCGCGGTCGCGGCCTGCAGAGCCTGGTTGGCCTGGGCTGTGGATTCGCCGGCATTGAATGCGGGCGCCGGCTGCGCGGGCGCTTGCGGGGCAGGAGTGGCTTCGAACAGGGGGGCCTGCGGCGTCTGCGTCGGTGCCCCCAAAAGCGCGGCAGTCTGAGGCGGCGCCTCGATTTGTTGCCGAGGCGGCTCGGGCTGGGCAGCCAGTGCCTGAGCCCGCATGTGTTCTGACACTGATCGCATGTCGTCATAGATCTGCCGCATTTCCGCGGCTGAGGGCATCGAGCCTGCCGGAGCGTTCGGCGTGGACTCGACTGGATGCGTCTGCTGCTGCTGCCGTGAGTCGCGATCGCCGGGCCGGTCCGAGCTGAATGGAACCACCACCACTGTGCGGCTCCCGCTCTCGCCGCCGCCGCCGCCGCGCTGCCCGCTCATGAGCGGGTCCTTGATCACCGGCATCATGCTGTCAGAGCCTGCGGGGACGAAGCGCGCCTTCACGGGGTCGAACAGATCCTTGTTGACCTTCACTCCATAAAACGCAGCCTTGTCGAGCGAGGTCGGGATGTAACCGGTCGCGTTGTACTCCAGGCGCAGGTCGGAACCCATGCCGAGCAGGAAGATGTCGCGAAGGATGGCGCCGTTGGAGTCGTAGTCGACGACCTCCGCAATCTGCGCGACCTTGCGGCGTCCATCCGGCATGCGGGCCTGGTGGACGATGAGGTTGACCGCGGATGCGATCTGCGCACGCACCGCCTGGAACGGGATGTCGATCGACGCCATCATCACCATCGTCTCCAAGCGGGACAGCGCGTCCTTTGCAGAGTTGGAGTGAATCGTCGACATGCTGCCGTCGTGGCCCGTGTTCATGGCCTGGAGCATGTCGAGGGCTTCCGAGCCGCGCACCTCTCCGACGAGGATGCGGTCAGGCCTCATTCGAAGGCTGTTGCGCAGCAACTGGCGGATCGTCAGCTCGCCCTTGCCCTCGACGTTGGCCGGCCGGTGCTCGAGCGCGATCACGTGCGGGTGGTCGATCTGCAGCTCGGCGGCGTCTTCGATGGTGATCACGCGCTGGTTGTGCGGGATGAAGCGCGCGATGACGTTGAGCGTGGTGGTCTTGCCTGACCCGGTTCCACCAGACACCAATATGTTCATGCGGCCAAGCACCGCGTCCTTGAGGAACTCCGCCATCGCTGGGCTCAGGCTGCCCTCGCGGGTGAGGTCGTCGATGCCGAGGACGGCGTCCTTGAACTTTCTGATCGTGAGAGCGGCGCCGTGGATGGCGGCCGGCCTGATGATCGCGTTGACACGGCTCCCGTCTGGCAGGCGGGCGTCCACCATCGGGTTCAGGCCGTCGATGTGACGTCCGGTGGTCGCGACCATGCGGCGGATCGTCTCCAGCAGCTGGTTCTCGTCCTCGAAGCGGATGTCGGCCTTGGTCAGGACGCCCCGGCGCTCGATGAACACCTGGTCGGGCCCGTTGACCATGATCTCGCTCACCGTATGGTCGCCGAGGAGGCCGTCGAGCGGTCCATACCCGACCGCCGCATCTAGGATGATTTTGGTGAGAGCCGATTTCTCGCCCGGGTTGAGCTTGATGCCATCGTCGGGGAGAAAGTGGTCGAGGTGCCTGTGCACCGCACGCGTGAACGCGAGCCTGTCGCCTGAGGTCAAGTCGACGTCGCGGATCAGCGCGAGCTTGTCGCGAAACTCATCGGCAAGCTGGTGCAAATCGCGGCCCTGCCGCGCGGCCGCTTCGAGGATGTCCGAGCGGCGGCGGCGGGGCAGAGCCGTGTCGGTGGTGGCCCACATGTCGACGAACTGCATCTCGAGAAGCGCCGGGTTCGCGGCGACGGCGGGGATGACGCGCTGGCGCTCGGTCACGCGGATCTTGATCGCGAGGCCGGCGCCGTCGGGCGGCTGGCTGTCGTCCATGTACGCGAAGATCGACTCCCCGTCCCGGAAACGAAGGATCGCTTTGCGCGCCTGGCTCTTCTCGCCCGCGTCGGCCTCGAGGTCGGGGTCGTCCGGGGAGCCGAAGACCACGTATTTGATGTCGCGGACGGGAATCCAGCGCGCCCGGTCGAGGTCCGGCGGCGTGTAAATCGGGAAGCCGTCAGCGCTGAGGGAACGCGCGTCGGATTCGCCGCGCTCGAGGCCGCCATCGAGCCGATGCAC
>JAYUFT010000096.1:0-2013 GCA_043738605.1 Candidatus Dormiibacterota bacterium
TTGTCGAGATGAAACGCCGTTGGAAGCTCGCGGCCGGCCTCGTCTTGCATCGCCTCATGGGCTTTCCGAACCGAGTTGGTGACGGGATCGAGAGGATGCCGGCCGCTGGTGGTCATGGTCGTGCGGTCGGCCCGCTTCAGCTCGAGGAGATCGTGCAGCGCGACTGCCTGCATGAGTGTGCGCACCTCATGAAAACCGTCAGGCGTGCGCGCGAGGACGGCGAGGTCGAGGTTGAGCTTGGCCCGCGCCGGCACGACCAACGTCAACTGCCGATTGGTCGCAGTTTCTCTTTGTAGGCGACCGCCCGATCCTGATAGTGCTTGGCCGTGATCCCGACCCAACCTTCCGATGCGCCATCGAGTGGCTTCTTCACGGCGGCTGGGACGCCGGCCGCCATGTGTCCGGCCGGCACCTCGCTGCCTTCGCCGAGCACTGAGCCGGCGGCCAGCAACGAACCCCTGCCCAGCCGGCTGCGTTGCAGCATCGTGGCGCCCATGCCAACGACAGCACCCTCCTCGACCACGCAGCCCTCGAGCTGCGCGGAGTGGCCCACGCTGGCGTTTTCCTCGATCACCGTTGGTAAGTTCTTGGCGCAATGGACGACCGCGTTGTCCTGGACGTTGGCGCCGGCGCCGACTTTGATCTGGGCTTCGTCGCCGCGCAGGACTGCGCCAAACCAGACGCTTGCGCCCGCACCGATGTCGACGTCTCCGATGAGTACGGCGGTCGGTGCGATGTAAGCGTCGGGATGGACTGAAGGCCGTTTGCCGCCAAGCTCAAACTCCACTGACCTCTATAATCCTAGCTTCGGACTCTCGTCCTCCCCTCGCCTCTTGACCCACCTGGAGTAGACACATGGCTAAGCGAACGGCCTCCGCGAAAAAGCAGGCGCGCTCCGGCGTGCGCCGCGCGCTGCGCAACCGCGCCGTGCGATCAGAGGTCAAGACCAAGGTCGTCAAGGCGCGTCGCACGCTGGCGGGCGGACCGGTAGCCGAGTCAGAGCGATTCGCAATCGCGCTGCAGGCGATTCAAGCACTCGATCGCGCGGCATCGAAGGGTGTCCTGCACCGAAACAACGCGGGACGCCGGAAGTCGCGGTTGGCGAAGCAGCTTGCCAAGCTGGCCATGTCCCCGGCCGCTGGTTCAGCGGCGGGCACGGCGGCGGGCAAGGGAAAGAAGGCTCCGGCCGCCGCGGCGGCAAAACCTGCAGCAAAACCTGCGGCAAAGCCTGCAGCCAAAGCTGCAGCCAAGCCCGCGGCCAAGCCCGCGGCGAAGGCCGCTGCGGCTTCGAATAAGAAGAAGTAGGTCTTCCGACCCGCTCAGAGCCGTGCGAGCAAGACGTCGAGCCCCAGCTCAGCATCGACCTGGCCGGACTTGACCTCCCACTCGTAGTCGCGGATCGCTCGTAGCGCAGCCTCCAACTGTTCCGGGTCGGCATCCTTGGCAGCGTCGTATGCCTTTTGCAGGACGAAGCGATGCTCCGACATCTTTTCCTGGACTTCGGACAGCGACTCCCCACGGTCCTGTCGCGCTCGGACCTGCAACACCAGTGCGACGTGTCGTGCCATCCGATAGGCGACCGACGTTGGTTGCAACCCGCCACGCGTAAGGCTCCTGGCGATCTTCAGCGCATCGGCATTGGGATGCGGAAGGAGGTTGTCGGTGAGTTTGAAGATCTCGTCCTCGCGGCCGCCGGCCAGCAGCTCTGCGACGGCTTCTGGCGTGAGCCTGGCGCCGGAGGCCTTGTATGCGGCCAGCTTCCTGAGTTCCGAGTCCACGATGCTCAGGTCGGGTGGAGTGACACGTACAACCTGAGCGGCAATCGCCGGCGTGAGGCCATGGTCGGCTGCTTGCCTGGCGGCCCATTCGCTTAACGCCCGGCCCTTCAAGGGCTGCATCTCTTCGACCGCTCCGCCCGCCGCGATGACAGCCTTGGCGAGCTTGCCGGCCGCGGACACCCTTCCGGCGACGGTGATCAGGAGACGAGTGGTGGCCGGTATTTCCGCCACCGCA
>JAYUFT010000097.1:0-2004 GCA_043738605.1 Candidatus Dormiibacterota bacterium
GTGTTGCTGGACGCGAGGGGTATCTGCAAGGCGTATGGCGGCACCCTCGCCCTGCGTGATGTTTCGCTCACCGTCCAGGCTGGCGAGATTCACGCCCTGCTCGGCGAGAACGGGGCCGGAAAGTCAACGCTCATCAAGTGTCTGGCGGGTACCCCGCCGCCCGACGCTGGCACGATCGCCGTCGAAGGGCATCGGCTGCCCGATCAGCACGGACCGGCCGAGGCCACGGCCGCCGGCCTGGCCTTCATCCACCAGGAAAGCACCCTCATCGAGAGTCTGTCGATCGAAGAAAACATCGCGATCGTCGAAGGCTATCCGCGCCGTTTCGGGCTGATCGACTGGCTCGCGGTGCGGCGCCGTGCGAGCGAGGCACTCGACCTGTTGGGCGTGGCGATCGACCCGCGGACGAAGGTCGCCGATTTGCCACTCGCCAGCCGCACCATGGTGGCGATTGCCCGAGCGCTCGCGCTCTCGGCCAAGCTGCTGGTACTCGACGAGCCGACTGCCAGCCTCGGCCCCAGTGACGTGGCCCGGCTGTTCGCCGCTCTGCGGCGAATCAGTTCGCAGGGCGGGGCGGTGATTTTCGTCAGCCATCGCCTCGACGAGGTCTATGACCTTTGCGACCACATCACCGTGCTGCGCGACGGCGCAAATGTCGGTAGCGCGCGGCCGCGCGAATTGTCACGCCGCGAAATGGTGGCGATGATCTGCGGCCACGAGGTGCGTTTCGCTGGCAAGAACTTGCCCCGGCGGTCTGCCGAACCACTGCTGCACGCCGAGGCACTCGAAGGCGAACTGCTCGCCCCGATCGATTTCACTGTCGGTGCCGGGGAGATCGTCGGCTTCACCGGACTGTCCGATGCCGGTCACTATGAATTGGGCGAGATGCTCTATGGTCTGGCGCCATTGGTCGGCGGCCAACTCCGGCTTCAAGGGCAGCGGTACACGCCGCGCTCCCCGGTCGCCGCATTGGCGGCCTCCGTGGCCTATCTGCCGCGCGACCGTAACCTCGACGGGCTGGCGCGCGAGATGACCCTGACGGAGAACCTGTTCCTCAACCCCGCCCGCGAAAGCCCGGCGATGGCCGGCTCGATCTGGCTGCTCAAAGCACGCGAGGACGGCGCCGCCGCGGCGCTGCTGCGCCGCTTTGCGGTCCGGCCGCCCCTGCCGGACGCGCGCATCGCCACCTTGAGCGGCGGCAATGCGCAGAAGGTGCTGCTCGCACGCTGGCTGTCCACGGGAGCGCGGCTGCTGATCATCAACGACGTCAGCGTGGGTGTCGACGTCGGTGCGCGCGAGGAGATCTATGCCGCGATCCGCCTGGCTTCCGCTTCGGGGGCAGCGGTGATGATCGTCACCTCGGATTTCGAGGAAATCGAAAATCTCTGTTCGCGCGCACTGGTGTTTTCGCGCGGGCTGCTTCGCGCTGAATTCGAGGGCGATCAACTTACCGTCTCCCACCTTTCCGGTGCGTTGGCTGGCTCGACACTCTCTATGGAGGCCGGCGTTGCCGCCGGAACGAACTCGTGAGCGACGTCATCTCGAACCTCGATTCCGCGCCAACCGTGCCAACCGTGCCACGACACTCTGCAAGCCTGCTTGGCCTGCTTGGCCGCTACTTCCTGGTGGTTGCATTCTTCGGCCTGATCGGCTTTTTCTCGCTCCTGCGCCCCGAGTCCTTCTTCACGGCCAACAACTTCTCAGGCCTGTTCGTCAATCAAATCGTCGTGGTGTTCGCCGCGGTCGGACTCATCGCCCCGCTCATCGTCGGCGAGCTCGACATGTCGGTCGGCTACGTCGTCGGGTTCGGGCAGGCGGTGGTCGTGGCCCTGATGACGATGGCTGGCCTGTCTCCCCTGACGGCAATCATCCTGTCGCTTACAGCCTGTCTGGCGGTGGGCATCCTCAACGGCATTCTGGTCGTGCGGTTCAAGATCAACTCGCTGATCGCCACCCTCGCAGTGGGCAATGTGCTGTACGGGGTCGTGCTGTGGTTCACGGGAG
>JAYUFT010000098.1:0-45847 GCA_043738605.1 Candidatus Dormiibacterota bacterium
TGTGATTGTGGTCACGCACGGCGTCGCGCTCATGGCTTATGTCTCCGACCTGCTCCACCTCGAAGCCGGCCAGCTCCGCCTGCTGCCCTACTACACGAGCGTGAGCGTAGTGCGGGCATTGGGTGACGTGCGCATCGTCGGGTCCATCGCCGACACTGCGCACCTGGCTTGACCGAGAAGATCCGCGCTGATCTCGAGGCTCAATGCCGCGAGCGGATGCGGCGCCCGCTATTGCGTGTGATTTCGATCGACTCGATACCCGAAGGCCACTCCGGGTTCACCTATTTCGCCACCATCGACGACGGTGATGGCCCGCGTCGCTTCGTCCTCCGCCTCCCCCCTCCCGGCGCGCGGATCGCCGGGCCCGCGGACGTCGTGCGGCAGGGTCGCATCATGTCCGCGCTCCATGCCGCCGCCATGCCCGTTCCCGCGATTCCTGTCCTCAGCTCAGACCCGGTGGTCGACGGACGGCCGTTCGTGCTGATGGAAGCAGTCGATGGCGAGCGCATCGAGAAGACCGGCGTCGAGCAGAAACCGCTCGAAATCGCAGGGTCTGCCGTTCACGTTCTGAAACGACTCCATGCGCTTCCGCTCGACATGACAGGCATCGGCGATGAAGCACCCGTTGGCTTGAACGCCGAGATGCTGCGGTGGCTCTGGCTCATCGAGCGCGCGCCCGAGGAGCTCACCGGGCACGCCGGCGACCTCGGCGGCCTGCTGGCCGCACACATTCCGGATGAGAGGCCACCGACCCTCGTTCATGGCGACTTCCACTACGGCAACATGCTGTTTAGAGGTGCGGAGGTGGTGGCGGTGCTCGACTGGGAGATCGCCCAGATCGGCCAGCCCCTGCTCGACCTCGGCTGTCTGTGCATCGTGTCGCATCGCCGCAGGTACGAAGGCGCACCGAATCCAGGGGGTTCCATCGATGTCGCCGTCGAAGACCTGTACAGGCTCTATGGCGCCGACGCGAACGAGATGCGCTGGTACCTGGCGATGAGCCTGTACAAGTACGCCGCGATCTTCGGCTACAACCTCATGCTCCATAGGCGCGGCAAGCGGCCAGACCCCATGTATGAAGGGTTGACGGATACCATCACCGGCATGATCGACGAGGGTATTGCGCTGCTCGAGCCCAGCGCTTTGGAGAAGCAGACATGACATGGGATTTTTCGACTGAGCCTGAGTTCGAAGACAAACTCGAATGGATGCGCGGCTTCATGCGCGATGAGGTTTACCCGCTCGAGGTGCTGGACACGGACGAGGCCGGTTTCATGCGAGCAATTCGCCCTCTTCGGGACGAAGTCAAGAAGCACGAGCTCTGGGCCACCCACCTACCACCGGAGTTGGGGGGCCAGGGCTACGGACAGGTCAAGCTCGGGCTGATGCACGAGATCGAGGGCGCCTCGATGTGGGGTCCAATCATCTTCGGCAACCAGGCGCCCGATTCGGGCAACGCTGAAGTGCTCGCTCACTTCGGAACTGACGAGCAGAAACGGCGCTGGCTCCATCCCCTGCTCGAGGGCAGGATGCGCTCGGCCTTCTCGATGACCGAGCCGGACACCGCGGGCTCAGACCCGACCCTCCTCTCCACCACCGCGGTGCTCGATGGCGACGAGTGGGTGATCAACGGTCATAAGTGGTTTACGTCGAACGGCATGATCGCCGACTTCCTGATCGCGATGGTCGTGACCAACCCCGATGCGGGCCCGCACGACCGCGCATCGATGATCATCGTCCCGGGTGACACGCCCGGGCTCAAGAAGGTGCGCAACATTCCGACCATGGGCGGAGACGAGCGCTTCGGTTACGGTCACGCCGAGGTCCTCTACGAGGATGTGCGCGTGCCCCAGGAGAATCTCATCGGCAAACGAGGCCAGGGCTTCCTGATCGCGCAGGCCCGCCTGGGACCCGGCCGCATCCACCACTGCATGCGCTGGCTCGGCCAGGCGCGCCGCGCCTTCGACATGATGTGCGAGCGGGCGCTGCAGCGCGAAGCGTTCGGCAAGAAGCTGGCCAGCCATGAGACGGTCCAGAACTGGATTGCCGACTCGGCCGCCGAGATGTCAGCGGCACGCCTGATGACGCTGCACGCCGCCTGGGTGATCGACACCTTGGGTGCGGCGGCCGCGCGCAAAGAGATCTCCCTGATCAAGTTCTTCGGCGCCAAGGTCCTGCACGACGTGATCGACCGCGCCGTCCAGATCCACGGCTCGCTCGGCTATTCGTCCGACCTGCCGCTGGAAGAGATGTACCGCCATGCGCGCGCCGCGCGCATGTACGACGGCCCCGATGAGGTACACCGTGTGTCGGTCGCCCGCCAGATCCTGTCCGGCTACGAGGCGCCAAAGGGCATCTGGCCGCGGGAGCACATCCCGACCCGGCGGGAGGCCGCGCAGCGAAAATTCGCCGCCCTGCTGGAGGCCGCAGTTACCGATGCCTGACAAGGCGCTGCCCGATTACGCGATCCGCAACCGGGCGACCTGGACCGCGGCCAATGCCCAGCACACCGCACGCACGGCTCGCGAGTCGTGGGCCAAGGAACGCATCGAGTGGGGCGTTTGGAGCGTGCCCGAGGACGAGGTCCGGGTGCTACCTGACGTCCGCGGCCTCGATGTCATCGAGCTCGGATGCGGCACCGCCTACTGGGGCGCTTGGCTGAAGAAGCGAGGCGCGCGCAGGGTCGTCGGCGTCGACATCACGCCGGCCCAGCTTGCCACCGCCCGGGAGCTGAACGCGGAGTTCGGCCTTGGGCTCGAGTTCATCGAAGCCAATGCGGAGAACGTCCCGCTCCCCGACGCCTCGTTCGACCTCGCGTTCTCGGAGTACGGCGCTTCGATCTGGTGCGACCCCTACCTCTGGATTCCGGAGGCCGCGAGGCTCCTGCGCCCAGGCGGCGAGCTGCTGTTCATGCGCAATAGCACCCTGCAAGTCCTGTGCTCCCCTGACGACGAGGTCGTTGGGGACCGCCTGGTCAGGCCGCAGAAGGGCATGCACCACATCGACTGGCAGGACGAAGACACAGGTCCATCGACCGACTTCCATATCAGCGGATCCGACCTGTTCCGACTGCTGCGCAAGACCGGCTTCGAGGTGTTGGATTTCCGCGAGCTCTACCCCCCGGACGACGCAGTCGACCATCCGTACTACAAGTGGACCCCTGTCGAGTGGGCGAAGAAATGGCCGGCCGAGGAGATCTGGCGGGCGCGCAAGCGCTAGGGGTGAGACTCGGCGAGGTGCAGGCGGTCCCAGTCCGAGTAGGGGCCGTTAACGTGGATGATCCGCTTGAGGCCCGCCTGCTCCAGCAGGCTCGCGGCGATGCCTGCGCGATACCCGGACGCGCAATGCACGGCAACCGGCGCTTCAGGCGGAATTTCGCCCGCTCGATACGGCACGTCGGGCACGTACATATGCACCGCGCCGGGGACGTGGCCGCCGGACCACTCGTGCTCGTCCCGAGTGTCGACGACGGTCATCGGCTCGGCACTGAGGATCCAGGCCGCCATGTCCTCGACGTCGACGGTCTCGAAGGTGGACAGCTCCCGTCCGCCCACCTGCCAAGCGTCCATTCCCCCGTCCAGCGCGCCGGCGACTGAATCGAACCCGATCCGGTACAGCTGGCGCTGGGCCTCGCGGTGCTGGGCATCGGTGCCACCGGCCAGCACGATGGTCCGGCCTCGGGGAATCAGCCAGCCGACCCACGCGCTGAAAGGACCGTCGAGGCCGACGCTGTAGCTGCCCGGAATGTGCCCCTTGTCGTAGTCACGCCCCACCCGGACATCCACCACCGCGGCGCCCTCGGCGATGAGCGCAGCGACAGCCTCCGCGCTCAGCTTCGTCGGTGGTGCGGGATCGAGTCCCAGCAGTTTGGCACCCGCCAGGTTGATCGCCGCCATGTCGCGGTAGTAAGCCGGGTACCGCTGCTGGTTGAGGGCGCGCGCCAGGAACTGCATCACCTCCGTGGTCTGGAAGAACGGATTCGTGGCGCGCTCGTGACCCAAAGTTGTCTCGTGCCCAGTGTGTCCTCCGGTGCCGCAGAAAGATCCGCTCCCGTGAGTCGGAAACACCGCGATGTCGTCGGGCAGGCCGCGCAGCCTCACCTGCAACGTGCGCAGCGCTTCCAGCGCCAGCTGCACTGCGAGGTGCGGGCCGAACAGGTCGGTGCGGGCGATGGCGCCGATCATGACGGCGCCGCCCGAGAACAGCGCTCGGGGCCGGCCGCGCTCGATGAGGAGGTAGCTCAGATGGTCAGGCGTGTGGCCGGGCGTGTGGAGGGCCTGGAGCGTGATCTCCCCCACTTTCAGGTCGTGGCCGGGCGCCAGGTCGGCGATGTCGGCCCCGGCAGCGGCCTGGAGCTCGCGCCGGCCGGACACGAAGTCGTTGTGCAGGTGGGTGTCTAGAGCGTTGGTGACCTTGACGCCGAGCCGATCGGCAATTCTCAGATAAGGGCTGGCGTCACGGAGGGGATCGATGACCAGGGCCACCCCGCGCTCGCGGTCGGCGACCAGGAAGCTCGCGTTGCCCAGCTCCAGCGCTGGGACTGCTTCGACTGTGAACACCGACTCTTTAACCCAGCGAAATCGGCGCCGTCGTCAGGAGCACGTAGATCGCAACGACGGTCACCAGGATCGCGCCGCCGTAAAAGATCACCTGCGCCACCGTGCTCCTGGCAGCCGGGACGCCGAGGTCCACGAGCAGGTAACGAAGGCGATGCGCGAAGTGGAAGAAAGGAAGCGAGATCAGGACCAGCAGGTACAGCTTCACGATCGGGTTGCCCAGGATGCTGATCCATGTGTCGTAATGACGATCCACGACAGGCACAATGCCAAGGGGTCCGAGGATCCCCTGCACGAGGATGTGGACCGGTATCAAGATCGCAGCCAACACGCCGCCCTGGGCGAACATGAACCACCAGAACAGATGCGCGAGCGCCGGCCTGTGCTCGACCTGTGCCACGTGCTCGCTCATCGACCGAACCCGATAAGAACGGCGCCGATGACTATCGACGCGACCAGCCACAGGCCGAACTGCGACATCACAATCAGCCGCGACGGCACCGGTTTGTCGAAGACCTTGAAGTGCAGGATCACCCCCGCAAGGCTGAGAAACGTGAAGCTGTGATACAGCGCGAACAGCAGGCAGATGACGCTGAAGATGACGAAGGCGGTCGAGGATGGCGGGTAGTAGCCAGACGGCCCGCGGCCGGCGCGGTAGATCTCGTATAGGAGCCACAGCAGCCAGAGCGCCAGCGGCAGCGCTGTGAACTCTCGAACCATGTACAGGAAGTAGTGGCGCTTGCGCATCCACCAGCCGGCGCCCATCTTGGACCGGTGGGTCTTGGTCGCCCTGGACGCGCCGGCCTCAACGCTCATTCGCGGTTTCCGAATGGCAGCACGAATCGAACAGTCGTGTCGAGCTTGGTCTGCTGTATGGCCTTGGCGGGGTCGACTCCCTTCGGGCAGACGACCGAGCACTCGCCGACGAAGCTGCACTCCCAGATGCCGTCCGGGGAGGCGAGCACCGGCAGCCTTTCCTTGATCCCCTGGTCTCGCGAGTCCAGGTTGTAGCGGCGCGAGAGAGCGATCGCCGCCGGTCCGAGGAACTTGTCGTCCAGCCCGTAAACGGGGCAGGCCGCGTAGCACAGCATGCAGTTGATGCACTGGCTGAACTGGCGGAAGTCGTCGATCTGGTCCATCGTCTGCCGGTGCTCGCCTGCGCCGAGCGGCCTCTCCTCTTTCCGGATGATCCAGGGCTTGATGGACTTCAACTTCTGCATGAAGTCCTCCATGTCGACGATCAGGTCGCGAACGATGGGAAAGTTGTTGAGCGGGGTCACCGTGATCGAACCGGGCCAGTAGTCGCGGAGAAAGGCCGAGCAGCTCAGCTTGGGCGTCCCGTTCACCGTCATGCCGCAGCTGCCGCAGATGCCCATGCGGCACGACCATCGATAGCTGAGGCTGCCGTCGACCTGCGCCTTGATGTAGTTCAGCGCGTCCAGGACCACCATGCTGTCATCGCTGAAGGGAATGTCGTAGGACTGCAGGCGCGGTTCGGAGTCCTTCGCCGGGTCGAACCTCGTCGCGCGAACGGTGATCCTCTTCTCGGCCACTCGGTCCTCCCCTCAGTAAGCGCGCGCTTGCGGCTTGAAGTTGGTGATGCGAACGTCGCGGTACTCGAGCCGCGGGGAAATCTCATCAGTGTGAAATGCGACCGTGTGCTTCAGAAACTTCTCGTCGTCACGCTCGGGGAAGTCGCGACGCGCGTGGGCTCCACGCGACTCTTCACGTGCAAGAGCTGAGTAAGTGATCACCTCGGCCACCTCGAGCATGTAGTCGAGCTCGAGCACCGACATCAGCTCGGTATTGAAAGTACGGCTGGAGTCTTCGATCTTGATCCTGCCGAAACGGTCACGCAGATTGGCAAGCTGCTTCGTCAGCTTCTCGAGCCCCTCTCGGGTCCGGAAGACGCCGGCTCCGGCGTCCATGTTGAGCTGCATCTCCTCGCGGATGCCGCCAATTTTTTCATCGCCACTCTTCTTGTCGAGGTAATCCATCTCGATGCGCCTTGTTTCGTCCTTGAGCATCGCGTCGATCGGGTTCGCACCGGCCGCTTTGGCCGAGCTCGCATACTCGGCGGCCGCCCGCCCGGTCGCGGCGCCGAACACCAGGCACTCCGAAAGGGAGTTGGAGCCCAGCCGGTTGCCTCCGTTCAGGCCGACATTGGCGCACTCGCCGGCTGCATAGAGACCCGCCACGGGTGTGGCTCCGGAGATGTTCGCGTCCACCCCACCCATCATGTAGTGCATCACCGGCCGCACCTGGAGCGGGTCGTGGACGATGTCAATGCCGACGAACTCCCGGCCCAGCTCGCGCATGAAGGGCAGCTTCTGATCGATGACCGCCTCGCCGAGGTGCCTGACATCGAGGTGCATGTACTTGCCATGAGGGCCTTCGAACCCGCGGCCCGCTTCGAACTCGGTGATCATGGCCCGCGAGATGATGTCGCGCGGACCCAGCTCCATCTTGTTGGGGACGTATCGCTTTAGGAAGCGCTCGCCGTCCTTGTTGGTCAGGTACCCGCCCTCGCCGCGGACCGCCTCCGTGATCAGGATTCCCGTGAACGGCAGCCCGGTCGGATGGAACTGCACCATCTCCATGTCCTTCAGCCCGACGCCCGCCCGATAAGCGAGCGCCATGCCGTCACCGGTGCAGATGTTGCCGTTGGTGGTGAAGGCATAGACGCGGCCCATGCCGCCAGTGGCGAGGATCACAGCCTTGGCGGTGATTGCATCGAACCGGCCGCTCCGCATGTCGATCGCCACCACGCCGACACACCGTCCATCCTCGACGAGGAGCTTGGTCACGAACGCTTCGTCGTGGCGATGGATTTGCGGGTACTTGAGGGAGGTCTGGAATACCGTGTGCAGCATGTGGAAACCGGACTTGTCAGCTGCGAAGCACGTGCGCCACGTGGTCATCCCACCGAAGGGTCGGACCGAGATCTTCCCGTCCGGGTCCCGGCTCCACGGGCAACCCCAGTGCTCCATCTGGATCACCTCGATCGGCGCCTCGCGCACGAAGGCCTCGACCACGTCCTGATCGGCCAGGTAGTCCGAACCCTTGATGGTGTCGAAAGCGTGGGTGTCGTAACTGTCCTCGGGGCGCAGAACGGCCGCGGCGCCCCCTTCGGCCGAGACTGTGTGGCTTCGCATCGGGTAGACCTTGGAGACCAGCGCGACCTTGAGCAGCGGGTTGGTCTCGACCACCGCTATGGCTGCCCTGAGGCCGGCGAGCCCCCCGCCGACAACCAGGACGTCGTAGCTCTCAAAATCCATGTGGCACCTAGATGTTATGCGGTCACCTGATCCGACCGTCCGGGCGGGGCCCGGGGCTCTCATGAGCACTGGCACTCCGTACTGGCCTGCGGCGCCCGAGCGGTACCCAGGTGAGCTGCCCCTACGTGCCGATGTCCTGGTCATCGGCGGCGGCATCACCGGGGTCAGCCTCATGCACCATCTCGGCAAGGCAGGCATCGACGCGGTGCTCGTGGAGCGACTGCAACTGGCGGTCGGCGCGAGCGGCCGTAACGCCGGCTTTTTGCTGGCCGGAGTTGCCGACTGTTACGCGGAGGCGGTTCGGATCTTCGGACGCATGCGCACCCGCGACATTTGGACCATGACCGAGGAAAACCACATCAAGGAGATCGCGGCGGTCGGCGGGCAGGAGATCGGTTACCGGCGCTCGGGCAGCATCGTGCTCGCGTCGGGGCCAACGGAAGCCGAGCACCTCGCCGAGTCTGCGGAGCTGATGAGTGAGGACGGCTTTCCGAGCTCCTGGGACGGCAGCCGTCTCAGCAACCCGGGCGATGGCGAGGTCACCCCTTCCCTGCTGGTCGCCGCCTTCGCGCGCCAGGCGGCGCCGGGATCGATCCGTGAGGGCGTGGAGGTCACCGCCATCGAGCCGGGGTCCGGGGAGGTGCTGGTGCACGCGGGCGGCCGCGAGTGCCGCGCCGGCTGCGTGATCCTGGCAACCAACGCTTACACCCCCCAGCTCCTGCCCCAGGTCGCGATCCAGCCGCGCCGGGCTCAGATGCTCGCGTCAGGGCCCGAGGCCGCCGGCCTGTGCAACCAGCCGACTTATTCGCACTTCGGCTATCGATACTGGCGGCAGCTGGCGACCGGCCAGGTGCTGATCGGCGGCTGGCGCGACACCGCGTACGACGCCGAGGTCGGCTACGAGGAGCGGCCGACCCCCGAGATCCAGGGCCACCTCGAGGCCCATCTGCGACAGTTGGGCGCCGGCAGCGGGGTCACTCATCGATGGGCGGGCACGATGGGGTTCACGGAGTCGGGCCTACCGCTGGTCGGCCCGGTCGACGGCATGCCCAACGTCTATCTGTGCGCCGGTTACAACGGACACGGCATGGGCTTCGCCTTCATGAGCGCCAAACAGCTGGTGAACTCTCTGTAACGGGCTCAGTCCGGAAGGGCGCGCGACAAGAACCCGAGCCAGTTCGTCCCCATGATGCCTTCGACCTGGGTCCGGCTGAAGTGCTTGCGGAGGCGGACCGACAGGTCTTTGAGCTGGCCGAGGCTCGAGACCGGCGCGTGTCTCGAGTCGAAGCCTCCGTCCAGGTCGGTGCCCAGGCCGACGTGCTCCGGCCCGCCTGCAGTGCGCGCCAGATGCACAAGGTGGCGCACGACATCGTCGATCGACGGACGGCCGGACTTCCGCAAGTGAGGCTGGTAGAAGCTGACCCCGAGCATCCCCCCTCGGCGGGCAACCTCGGCCGCGGTCGCATCGGTGATCTGCCGGTCACCAGGCACGATGGCCCGCGCGTTGCTGTGGGAAGCCATGATCGGCCCACGCCATTGCTCGAAAGCATCGGCGACGGCCTGGTCGGCCATGTGGCTCAGGTCGAGGATCATGCGCTGGCGCCTCATCGCCTTGAGGAGCTGCGCGCCAAGCTCGGTCAATCCACCAGGAGCGCCCGTACCGCCGCTGTACCGCGTCGCCCCCCACGCCGGACCGACGATGCGCAGACCCCAATCGGCCCAGCCGCCGAGCTCGGATGGGGTCTCGATGGGGTCGGCGCCTTCCATGAGCAGCACGGCTGCCACCTGGCCCCGCCGCCAGCCGCGGACGTAGGCGTCAAGCTCGCCTTTCGTGCCGACGAGCTGCAGCCCGCAGCTCCTGTAGTAGTTCAGCTCGGCAATGGCCATGATGTGCGCCTCGTGCTCGTTCTCGTAAACGAACCGAGTGCGCATTGCCCTCCCGGCCCGCGCCGGAGCCGTGTATATGGTCGCGAAGACCAGGCCCACGCCCGCCCCCGCCAGTGACGAGCGGCTGATCAGGTAGCCCGGAGCCGGCGCCGACAGAAACCCGCGGCCCGCCGAGATGGCGTTCCAGGCGATGTCCAGGTGGGCGTCGACGATCACTTCGATCAGATTAAGGCCGAACCCGATATGTAAAGGCGCGCGGCCAAACCGGGGTCAGTCGAGTTAGAATCGCCCCCGGAGCGCTAGGGGGGGTAGATCCGGTCGTATCCGTCCGGGCCCTGAGCGACATTTTGGGGAGGCCAGACGGTGAGTTTCTCGGACAGAACGTTGCAGTGCCGTGACTGCGGTCGCGATTTCCTCTTCACGGCGGGGGAGCAGGAGTTCTATCAGTCTCGCGGGCTTCAGAACGAGCCCCGGCGTTGTCCCGAATGCAGGGCAGCCCGGCGGACCACTGAAGGCAACGGCCGGACGCGCGCCATGCATGACGTCATTTGTTCGAACTGCGGCAAGCAGACGCAGGTGCCGTTCGTGCCCACGGGTGCCCGCCCTGTGTACTGCCTGGACTGTTTCCAGACGGTGGGTCGCCGCTAGCCGAGAGTCGCGGCCGTATCAGCGGCCGACGATCACCGCCATGTGGTTAAAGGTCTTGTAGGCGGACTCGAACTGCGCCTTGCTATGCCAGGCCTGACCAAACCACGGGTCGTTGATGAGGACGGCGCCAGGCCGGACGCCGACCACCGTCACCGCATGCTCGGTGAGCGTGTACCAGACGGTCGCGCCGTCGTCGGCGACGTAGTGGCTCAACGGAACCACGTGATAGGTGTTACTGATCCAGGCCACCACGGGGTGGCCGTCGAGAACCGCGTTGTAGATCGCACTCGGAGCGATGCCTGACCCATAGAGCCCTGAGCCGGCCGCGAGCACGTGCGCTCCAGCGCGAATCGCGGCTCTGGCGACCGGCGCCTGGTACACGCCGTAGCCCGTGTACCGCTCAATGTGCCCGTCCACGTTCCCGACGTAGGTCTTGGCCGGGTCACCCCACGAAACGAGCCGGCCGCGAGCGTCGAACTTTGCGGGCCGAGTATCGACCGACATGTACCGCATCAAAGTCAGCTCGTCGATCACGATGCCCTCGTAGGCCAGGGCCATCTTCAGCGCCGCCGCCTCGCAGCTGAGGTTGTGATCCTGGTAATCAAGCTTCACCGCCAACAGGCGCTGCGTGCGCCGCACCTCGGGCGGCGGCGGTGCCGGGGAGGAATGTGATTCGGAGGTTCCCGCCGCCAAGGCGAGAGGGCCGGCTGCGATCGGGCTGGGTGCGGGCGAGCAGGCGACGAGAGCTGTCAACGCCAACGCGAATGCCCACGTCGGCATTTTGTGGACCACCACCTCTTGGATTAACGCTGGTGGGGGCTGTTGGCTACGGTCTCGCTATAGCGATGGGGCGAACGGGCGATCCCGTGGCGCCGCGCATCTTGAGCGGCAGGCACACGAAACCGAACTCGTAGACCTTCGCCGCCGCCAGCTCCTCGAGGTTGAGGTTCTCGATGATCGGGATGCCGGCGCGCACCAGCAGCAGGATGTGGCCGGGCAGGGTCACCCCAAGCTCGGGATCGGTAGGGCCGACGACGTCCCAAGCGATGTTGTCGGCTCCGACCGCCTTGACGTTGAGATCAGCCAGCCAGCGTGAGCCCGCCCCGCTGACCCCCGCAGCCCGCAGGTACTGTTCAGGTTCGTTCCACAGCGACCCGTAACCGGTGCGCACGAGGACCACGTCGCCCTCGCGAACTTCCACGCCGGCGCTGCCAGCTGCCCGTTGTAGCTCGTCGGCGGTGATCGCATGCTCAGGTTCAAGACGGTTGTCGCCGGCCACGTCGAGAAGGACACCCCTGCCCACGATCGGGGCCATCTGCTCGATGCCGAGAACGCGGAATCCCGCCGATGTCTGCACGCCGTCCACGTGGACTCCCCCATGCAGCATCAGGTTCTCGGCCTGGTGAGCGAGAGCGTCGATGTGCGTCCCCGAGTGCTCCGGCATGACTACGATCCCCGAGGCTCCAGTTCGCGCCTCCGGGGCGCCCGGCGCGTGGTGGCGATGCAGGAAGTAGTTGAAGCCGGGAGCGTGGGCGGGGTGTGATGGCGCGCCTGCGTAGCGGAGCTGTTCGAGGTCGAAGACGCGGGCTGAGCCCAGCACGCCGGCGATGTCGGAGGTCAAGCTACTCGCGATACCGGTAGACGATTCTTCCTCGCGACAGGTCGTAGGGCGACAGCTCCACGCGGATGCGGTCGCCGGGGGTGATGCGGATGAAGTAGCGGCGCATGCGGCCCGCCGCATAAGCAATCAGCTTGTGCCCGTTCTCGAGCTCGACCTCGAACATCGCGTTGGGTAGCGCCTGCGCGACGACGGCGTCCATCACGACCGCTGCTTCTTTCTGGTCTCCATCGTCGCGGTCGACCTTGCGCGCTTTCGGCGTTCGCGGACCTCGACGTGGACCTTTCGATTTCCCCAAGACTCGTGCAGTTTACTTGGCCCGGCCTGGCGAGTAGCCTCTGAGCCGTTGGCGGCCGTGGTCTGAGGGCTAGACGATGGAGCCGATGGTCGCCTTCGTCGACGGCATGTACGGCAACGTCTGATCGTCGCCTAAACTCTCAATGCTCTTGAGCAACGTGGCGATCAGTCGAACACCGAGTTGAACGAGAGCTCTGCGGCCTGGCTCTCAGCGGTTGAGGTCGCCCATCGCGCGGCGGCCGGCGACCTCGGCCCCACTGACGTCGTGAGCGCCCACCTGGCTGCGATCGATCGCTTCGATCTGCTCTTCCATGCATACGTGCACGTGGATCGGACAGCCCGCGGCGCGGCCGGCTCGCTCGCGGGAAGCACCCTCGCGGTGAAGGACAACATTCCGGTGGCCGGCATGCCCTGGACCGACGGCAGTGCCGTTTGGCGCAGCCGCGTGCCCGATCAGGACGCGGCGCCAGTCGCGCGAGCCCGCGCGGCCGGCGCGGCCATCCTTGGTAAGACCAACCTTCCCGAGCTCGCGGCAGCGGTCGGGACCACCAACGCGATCTTTCCTGCCACCAACAATCCGTGGCGGGCGGGCACCACGCCCGGCGGCTCCAGCGGCGGCAGCGCGGTGGCGGTGGCGGCGGGAATGGCCACCGTCGCCATCGGCACCGACATGGGCGGCTCAATCCGCATACCCGCCTCATGCTGTGGAGTTGTCGGCCTCCGGCCGTCGCCGGACCGAATCCCCAGCGAGATCACGGACCCGGCAGGCCTGTCGGTCATCGGTCCGATCGGGCGCAGCGTCGCCGACGTCAGGCTCATCTACTCAGTGCTGGCGGCGGCGCCACCGCCCGCGGCCACGGAGAAGCGGGTCAGTTTCAGGATCGGGCTCGCGGACTCCACGGCCATTGGCATGGAGGCGGCGTGCAGCGAAGCTTGCCGGCGAGCCGGCGACGCCCTCGCGTCTGCGGGCCATAAAGTCGAGCGGATCGAGTGGGAGTCGGAGGCGGTGGCTGCGGGCTACGGAATCGTGCGCAGGGCGAGCATGGCGTCCTTCCCGACGGACCCCGAGCAGTTCGCGGCCGGGATCCGCAAGCTCGTCGAGCAGGGCCGCTCCTTAGGCGCACGCGATTATTTCCAGGCTTTCGAATCTGCCTACGCAGCAGCGTTCACTGTGGTGGTCAAGCCGCTCCTTTCAGAGTTCGACTTCCTGCTGACCCCGACCCTCGGCCTGGTACCGATGCCGATCGAGGCGGTGCCGCCTTTCTTGAGCGAACCATATGGGCGTTACATCCAGTTCGTGCTGCCCGTCAGCTTCGCGCACACTCCGGCGGTCTCCGTTCCGGCCGGACTTCACGATGGTTTGCCAGTGGGCGTGCAGCTCGTGGGACGCTCAGGCGAAGAGTGGGCGCTGCTGGCGCTGGCGGAGCAGCTCGAGGCGATGCCAGGATTCGGCTTCCAGCGACCGCCCGGCCTGGAATGACATTTGGATGGAGGTAATCGGATGAAGGCTCAGCGAGTCGAAATGTTTGTATGCCCCATGGCCACCCCGTCGGACACGTCAGGCCTGCAACAGCTGGCAGACGCAGGGAAGATCAAGCCGGACACGCTCGTCGCACTCGCTGGAAAGACTGAAGGTACCGGGCAGCATGACGACTGGGGTCGCGTATGGGCCGACGTGGCCCTGCGCGAGTGGACCGGCAAGTTTCTCGGCATCCCGGTGGCCGATGTGGCCAAGCAGGTCATCTTCGTCCTGTCCGGCGGCTGTCCAGGCGTGATCACTCCACATATCGCCGCCGTCACCCGAGAGTGGATCGAGATCCCGGACGGCGATGCCAAAGCCGGTGACGGCGACGAACAACACAAGAGACTTGTCGTCGGCCGGGCCGGCTCCGAACCGATCGCCCCGGAGGAGGTCGGCCGGATGGGCCAGATTCGAAAGGTGGCGGAGGCGACGCGGCGGGCGATGGCCGATGCGAACCTGACAGATCCGCAAGACGTCCACCTCGTCATGGTCAAGGTTCCCGGGCTGACCACCGGGAGCATCCAGGATGCGGAGTCGCGTGGCAAGACTGTGGTGTCGCACGACCTCACGTTTGGGCCCGAGGGCGCGGGGGTCTACGCCAACGACGCCGCAGCGCTTGGCGTTGCAATGGCGCTTGGCGAAGTTGCGGAGTCGGCATTGTCGGATGACGTGGTGCGCCGCAACTGGGACCTTTATTCAGAGGTGGCCATGACTTCCTCCGGCGGCGAGAAGCGCCATGGCGAGGTCGTGCTCTTCGGCAACTCGCTCCACTCGCGAAGCTCCCTGCGAATCGGCCACGCTGTGACCAAGGACTTCATCGACGCGGAGGGCGTGCGAAACGCACTCCGCGCGGCGGGACTGCGGTTCAGCGGCGGGTTGCCTGATGAAAGCGACCTGTCGCGCCTCGTCCATGTCTTCGCCAAGTCGGTGATTCCCGGCAGCGACCGGATTCGCGGTCAGAGGATCACCCTGCTCGATGACGTCGACGCCTACCAGATCGGCAAGGCGCTGGGCGGGATGCTGATTGCGTCGGTGACCGGACGCACCACGAACTACGTGAGCGGAGGCGAAAGAAACTCCCACCAGGGACCGCCGGGAGGCAACATCGTGGCCGCGGTCGTCAGGGACTCGTAACCAGGTCGAACAGCTTGAGCGGCGACAACGGCATCTCCGTGATCGGCACGCCTAAAGCCTCCTCGATCGCGGAGGCGAGAACAGCGCCGACTGGGATCACTCCCGCCTCCCCCGCTCCCTTGATCCCCAGCGGGTTCAGCGGCGACGGCGTCTCGATGTGGTCGATCTCGATCGGCGGAATCTCTGTCGCATACGGCATGAGGAACTCCATGAACGATGCGTTGCGGAGCTGACCTTCCTCGTCATAGGCGAGGCGCTCGTAGAAAGCGCCACCGATGCCCTGGGCGACCCCGCCCTCGATCTGGCCTTCGACCACCAACGGGTTGATCACCCGCCCGCAGTCGTGGACCACCACGTACTTGAGGATCTCCAGGCGGAACGTCTTGGGATCGACACGAACGTACGCGGCGTGGCAACCCGAGGCCCAGGCCGACCCGGGCGGGCTGTAGTAGCCGGTCGCCTCGAGGCCCGGCTGGTCGCCCTCCGCCAGCGGTGGTCCGTGCCGCGCTTTCGCGCTGAACTGCGTTGCCGCCTCGGTGCCGCCGCCAAACGCGTAGCGGACCGGGTTGGCCAGCACCGAAACGGCCGCCAGCGGCATGCCGCGCGTGGGCGAGCCTTTGACCCTCACGCGACCATCGACCAGTTCGAGGTCCGCAGGATCAGCCTCGAGGTGCTCGGCTGCGATGCGCCTGGCCTTGTCAGCGACCATCCTCGCGGCCACCCCCATCGCGTTGCCCGCGGTGACTGCGCCACGGGAGGCGAAGGTGCCAACGCCCCACGGGAAGCGGCGGGTGTCGCCGCCGGTCACCTCGACGTCGGCGACGTCGACCCCCAGCTCATCGGCGACGACCTGCGCCCATACCGTCGCGTGCGACTGGCCCTGGCTGGGAATCCCTGTCGCGGCCACCACCTTGCCCGAGACCAGCACCTGCACGTGCGCGCCCTCATACGGACCGACCCCTGTGCCCTCGACATAGACGCTGAGCCCCATCCCGACGTGATCGCCCGCCGGGCGCGGGCCGAGCATCGCGAGAGTCCTCTCGAGCAGAGCGGGGTAGTTGCCGCTGTCATAGGTGACTTTGTTGCCGTCTTGCCACGCGACTCCGACCTCGTACGGAAACTCGTCGGGCTGGATCAGGTTGCGCCTCCGCACCTCGACTCGATCGAGCCCGAGCTCCGACGCGATCGCATCAAGGGTCCGTTCCATCACGAAACATGCGTGTGGCCGGCCGGCTCCTCTGTAAGGCGACGTCGGCGTCGCGTTGGTGTAGACATCCCGAAATCGAACGCGGTAGTTGGGCACGCGATACGGCCCCGGTATCTGGCCCGCGGTGATGATCGGAAGGATGATGCCGTAAGGCGTGTACGCACCGGCGTCGTGGATGAAATCGTCGCTGAGGGCGAGCACCCTGCCTTCGTCGTCAAAGCCCACATCGACCTCGTGGACCTGGCCTCGCTCCTGGTTGACCGCGACGAAGTGCTCTTGCCGGTCCTCAGTCCACTTGACAGGCTTGCCGAGCCGCATCGCTGCATGGGGAACGAGGAGCTCGTCCGGGTAGAAAAGCATGATCTTCGGTCCGAACCCGCCGCCCACATCGGGAGCAATGACCTCCACGCTTGACTCAGGGAGGTCGAACAGGACCGCCAGCCCGCCGCGGATCGAGGTCGGCGACTGGGTCGAGTCATAGACGGTGAGCTTTCGTTCCTGCGAAGACCAGCGCGCCCAAACGGCACGACCCTCCATCGGCGCGGCGGCGGCCCGCTCGAACCGAAGGCGCAGCGCCTTGCGATGTGGAGCCGTCGCTAGAGCGGCGTCAACGTCCCCGACCTCTTGTGTCATCTCGGCCGCAACGTTGCCGGGGACGTCGGCATGGACCAGGCGACCGGCGCGCGCGGACAGTTCGGGGGTGATGACCACGGGGAGAGGTTCGTACTCGACCTCCACGAGCTCCGCAGCATCCTCGGCGATCGCCCGGCTGTCTGCGACCACAAACGCCACTGCCTCGCCTGCGTATCGAACGATCTCGGAGGCGAGGCAGCGCTGCGTGCGGCCGTGCGTCAGGTTGGGATGCGGGATGAGAATCGGCAGGTCGGTGGCGCCGAAGGGAAGGTCCGCGGCGGTGTAGACGGCGGCGACTCCCGGTACCGCGCGAGCAGCGCTCACATCGATGGAGAGGATTCGAGCGTGTGCGTATGGCGACCGCACAAGCACTGACTCGAGCGCGCCGTCGTCGATGTCGTCGGTGAACCGGCCGTGCCCGCGCAATAGCCTGTCGTCCTCGACCCTCAGCACGCGCGCGCCGAACCAGCGCGTCGTCATTGTTTTGACAACTCCGCGGCGCGATGCGCGGCTCGCCGGATCGATGCGTAGCCGGTGCATCGGCACAGGTTGCCGGTGATGCTCTCCTCGAGCTGCTCACTCGTGGGATCGGGATGCTTTTGCAGCAGACCGGCCACCGACATCACAAAGCCCGGCGTGCAGAAACCGCATTGCAGGCCATGGCATTCGTGGAACGCTTGCTGCACAGGGTGCAGCGGCTCGCCGTCACGAGCCAGGCCCTCGATTGTCGTCACGTCATGGCCTTCGGCCTGGACGGCAAGCATCAGGCAAGATCGCACCGCCACCCCGTCGAGGAGCACCGTGCAACAGCCGCACACGCCGTGCTCGCAGCCGACGTGCGTGCCGGTGAGCCCGAGGTCGTGGCGAAGGTGGTCCGACAGCAGACGGCGAGCATCGGTCGGTGCCGGGTGGTCGAAGCCGTTGACCTTCACGCGGCCAGCGCCCTCTCGGTCAGGACCCGAACCAGGTGGAGACGGAACTCGGTGCTGGCTTCTAGGTCGCCGCTCGGGCGCAATCCACGCGTGGGGTCCACGGGGTCTGCGAGCACGGGCGTCGGCGCGACCCCGAACAAAGCCAGCCGCTGCCCGGCGCGGACCACACCGGCCAGCGCGAAGTCTCCTTGGCGGCGGGACTCTTCCACGATCGCGAACGCACCGCTTGACGCCGGGAACCACGCCTCGACCAGGAGCTCATCCGGCAACAGCGCTGTCTCCATGACGCCGGTGAAGAGACCATCCGCGGCGATGACTCTCTCACCGCGGGTCGAGCGGGCCACCACCTGGCCGCCCAGCGCCAGCAGCACGGCGGGCAGCTCGGATGCCGGGTCGGCATGGGCGAGGCTGCCGCACACGGTGCCCCGGTTGCGGATCACACGGTGCGCCACGAGCCGCATCGCATCGCTGAGCAAGGGGCACATGCGCGCCACGAGCGGCGAGTCCTCGACCGCCGCCTGGCGTGCGAGCGCCTGCACGGCGACACCGCCATCACGCTCGTAAACGCGATCCAGGCCGCCGATGCGGTTGATGTCGACCAGGTGCTGAGGCCGCGCCAGGCGGAAGTTGAGAAGCGGTACGAGCGACTGCCCGCCGGCTAGAACCTTCGCGTCCTCGAGCGATCCGAGCAGAGCGCATGCCTCCTCGACCGTGGCGGGGGCGTGGTACTCGAACTTTGGCGGCTTCACTCGTCGAGCATCGCGATGGCTCTGCAAAGCGCGGCCTCGCCACCCTGAAAGCGCCAGGGGAAGCAGCCAAACAGGATCTTGCTGTCGAGCACCTCATCGATCTGCCCACCGAGGTTCTCGATGTGAATGACGTCGTGCGGAAAAAGCAGCGTGTGCATGATCTGGTAGTCGGCCTTGGGAAAGATCTCGTCGAGGTTTTTGCCGAGCTTCTTCTCGGCGTCCTCTGCTTCATCGGCCCGAACACGGCGAATCACAGTGTTCATCGGGTGGTCCGCGCTGCCGGCATCCACCGCGATCCAGCGCACGCCGCGGCGCAGCACCCACTCGGCGAACGCGCGGGTCGGGCCCGGATGGCGAATGAAATATTTCGTTTCGTCCACCTGCGAGCGGTCGGTCCAGTTCTCGGGGTAGTGACGGTGGTAGCCGGTATGGATCACGAGTATGTCGCCTCGTTCGATGCGCAGACCCGTGTCCTTCTCCCAGCGCTCGAAATGCTCAGGCCCATACAGGTCGTAGTCGCCCAGTCCCATCCGTTCGAGGTCGACAACGCACGCGGGACCGATGAGAAAGTCGAGCCCAAGATCCCCGATGAACTTGCCTCCGGACAGGAAATGAGCAGGGGCATCTAGGTGGGTGCTTACGTGCAAGGTCATGGTGATCTCCTGCCCGCCGGCCTTGTCGAACGCCAGCCGCTTAATCCACCGGATGGCTGGGCCCGCGTAGCCGGCGAAGGCCGGCGTGTGCAATGAGAAGTCCTGCGTGAGGTCGAGGAACTTCATGACGCGCGCAGCTTTGAACGCTCGATCTTCCCCATCGCGTTTCGCGGGAGCGTTTCGACCACGACGATGCGCCGCGGGCACTTGTATGTCGCCAGACGCTCACGCGCATACGCGATCACGTCGGCCTCGACGAGGTTGCCGGATTTCTTTGGCACCACGAATGCAGTGACCTCCTCCCCCCAGGCTTCGCTGGGGACTCCGGCGACCGCCACCTCCTCAACCGCGGGATGCGTTTCGAGCACGAGCTCGACCTCTCGCGGGTACACGTTGAAGCCGCCGGTGATGATCAGCTCCTTGAGCCGGCCGCGGATCGCAAGGGTGCCATCGTCGCCGATCTCGCCGACGTCGCCGGTGCGGAAGAAACCATCATCGGTGAACGCCTCCCCGGTCGCCTGTGGATTGCGCCAGTAGCCCTTGAAGACCTGGCCGCCCTTGAGCAGCACCTCGTCGAGATCGCCCAGCTTGAACTCAACGCCCGGAAATGGATAGCCAACCCTGCCCGCCTGTCGTGGGCCGTCGATCGGGTTCGTCACCACGATCCCACCCTCCGTGATGCCGTAGCGCTCGACGGGAGGTTGACCCAGGAGGCGGTGGCACCTCTCGAAAAGGGCCGGTGGAAGCGGTGCCGACCCCGAGACGAAGACGCGCACGTGAGAGAGGTCCGCCGGGTTCGCGTCGAGCCAGTCGCACAGACGCTTGTACATCGAAGGCACGCCGAAGAACATGGTTCCGCGGGTCGGGTCATGCCTGGTCAGCTCCGCCACGACCGCGGCCGGCGAGAACGGGACGAGCGTGGCGCTGGCACCGCTCAACAAGGTGCCATGCAGGCCCATGCCAAGGCCGTGCAGGTGAAAGAGCGGTAGCGCATGCACCAAAACGTCGCGAGGAGTCCAGCGCCACACCTCGATGGCGCCCCGCGCCTGCGCGAGCAACCCGCCGTGGTCGAGGACCGCGCCCTTCGGCCGGCCGGTCGTACCTGACGTGTAGAGGATCGCGCCCGGGCTGTCGGGCGTGAGGGCGGGCATCGGTGGCGGCGTGCCGCGCGGCAGCTTTGCGAGCTCGATGACGTGCCGGCCGAGGCTCTTGACCGTGGCGGCCCTCGGCGCGTCGGCGATCACCAGGGCGGGATCAGAGTCGGTGAGGATGTGCAGGGCCTCGGCCGCGTGGTAGTCGGGATTCATCGGCACGACACAAGCGCCGGCGCGCTGCACGCCGAGGTAAGCGATCACCCAGTCGAGCGAGGTGGCGGCGTAAAGCCCGACCCTGTCGCCCGGGCCTACTCCCGCCCCGGCGAGGCCGCCGGCCACCTGGCCGGCTTCGACCAGCAGCTGGTCGCGGGTCAAGCGCCGGTCGCCAGACCTCAAGACGACCTCAGCCCCAGGAGCCAGGAGCGCCTCGGCCAGAGTTCCGGAGCGAAGGCGCCGCCGCAGCGCTTCGAAATCAGACTCCACCGACTCGCGCACCACGCGCAAACAATGCCACACGCGCTCCGGCCTTTCTCTGGTCGATCAGCGCCCTCGCGACCCTGCGTATCTTGATGGCCACATGGCCTACTACCGCCGGCCCGGCTGGTTCACCAAGAACGTGTTCAACCCGGCCGTCGCGGCCCTGACGCGGGCGGGGGTCAGCGTGTGGGGTTCGCGAGTGCTGCGTGTCAAGGGCCGCTCGTCGGGCGAGTGGCGAAGCGCGCCGGTGAACCTCCTCACGTACGAGGGCAAGCAATACCTGGTGGCGCCACGAGGCCAGACGCAGTGGGTGCGCAACATTCGCGTCTCCGGCACCGGCGAGCTGCTCCTCGGGAGCAAGGCGCAATCCTTTCGAGCGGTTGAGATCGGTGACGGCGAGAAGGTCCCGATCCTGAGGGCTTACCTCAAGCGCTGGAAGGCCGAGGTCGGCGTGTTCTTCAGCGGCGTTTCGGCCGACTCGCCCGAGCCGGAGCTGCAGCGGATCGCGCCCGACCACCCGGTTTTTCGGGTGGAGGCGGCAACGCCGGGGCAGTCATAGCCGGGCGCTCTCTCGCGCTGGCCTTGACCGGGGGAGCGACGCCCTCTAGAGCTTCGGCGCTGTCCTCGTAAGGCAGCTCTCTCGGCTTCATCAAGCGCCACCGCTCGATCCACGAACCCTGGATCTCCGGCTGCGCGGGCTCCAGCGCCAGCGTCCTCACGGCCTTCTCAACCCTGGCCGTGAACTGGCGCGAGCCCTCGTCAGGCTCAGGCGACATCGGCTTGCCGATCCGAACGCGCGCCGGGCCGGGCAGCGGCAGCGCCTGACCCTTAGGCATGATCTGGTAGGACCCGCGGATGTGCATCGGGACGACGGGGGTCCCGGTCTCGTTCGCCAGATGGCCGACCCCAGGCTTGAACTCGTGGATGCGGCCGTCCGGGGTGCGACTTCCCTCGGGAAAGAGGACCAGGTTCCAGCCTGACTTCAGGAGCTGACTCGAACTGTGGAGCTGAGCTTGCGCGCCTCCCGTGCGCGAAAAAGGGAACGTGTTGAGAAAAAGGCTGACGATGTTGCCGAGCAGAGGTCGCTTGAACCAATAGTCGGCGGCCGCGGCTACCACCGTTCGATCACGGGCGCGGTCCCCGAGGGCGTGGAGGATCAGCGAGGTATCGGCGTGGCTCGAGTGGTTGGCGGCGAAGATCACCGGACGCTCGAGCTCGCGGACCCACTCGCGGCCCTCGACCTTGGGGTGCGCCATCGCCTCGGTGAATGGCAACAGAAGGCCGCGCTGGATGAGAAAGCGGATTGTCCTGACCGGTTCCTGGCGCGCCCAGCCGAGGTCGCTTGCGCGCGCCGGCACCACGGTTCCTTCCTCCGGCCATGTGCGCGGGCGGGGCGTGTCCCAGTGCCAACCTCGTCGTACCCGGCGCACGTCGCGAACCGTCGCGCCGACGGCATCCGCGAGCCGGGTCACGCCCTCGCCGGAGTACCAGGTCATGAATCAGAGCTCGCGTCGCATGGGCGGACGGGTTTACCCCGGCCGCGACTTTGTCTCGTCAATCCGCCTCCCAGATGCTGCCTGGCGTAATCGTTCAATTGATCGCAACCTGCTCGGAAAGAGAGCAGGCGCGCGCGAAGCGCCCGCCGCTGAGAGGGAACCGCCTGGGTTCCCTCTTAGCCCTCATTCGACTTCTGCAAGCAGGATTGGCGGCATTCGCATATGGGTCACGCTGGGATACCGGCCCACTGTCTGCTCCGCCATCTCGAATGCGTCCTCGAGCGTGGTCGCGCACTTGAACCCGAGCCGGTGTACGACGTCACGATCGCCCCCGACGATGATGATGTCGCCCGCGTGGTCCATCGCGTGAGCGGCCCAGTACCACGCGTAGAACGGATGGGCTCCGTGATACGCGTGGGACTTGCGGTAGAGCTGCCGGAACCAGGGGTCTTCGGCGAACCGCTGCTCGTACTTGCTCTCGATCTCCTGGGGGTTCGTGGTATCGGCCAGCACCTCGTCGTAGAAATCGATATAGCTCGGGTGCTGGACGGCGTCGAACTCATACCGGCATGGATGGGTGAGGATCACCACGCCGCCCTTTCTCAAAACCGGCTTGTTCTTATAGAAGTTGAAGAGGTACCCGAGTCCCATGCACACGACCAGCACCGGGTTCATCGGGGCGTTGACGTTGTATGGGCCCAGGTACGGCACGCCGATGGTGACGATATCGGTCTGGCCCTCGACGCGAACGCTGATCTGGTTTCGCACCGCCTCCAGCGTTTTCTCGTGCACCGCGTCGACCTGACCCGCATGCACGCCGGTCAGCCCGTACGGCGCGCGCATCGCGTGAAAGACGCTGCGCTTGAATGCCGGCGGCGCGATGTCGGTGAACTGCTTCATGCCCAGGAACATGGCCTGGTCTTGCGCAGTCCAATCCGTCTCACGCTTCTGCATGAAATTGGCGATCGAAGGAAACGCGTGGTTGTTGACGGTGGTCTCGATGTGGAAGACGCGGACCGTGTCCTCGATCAACTGGCCTTGCCGAATACAGGAGTGATGCAGGGCCGAGTCCGGAGGATTCATATATGAGAGCGAGCCCATCAGCGTCTTCACGTTGTGGTGCTCGCGGATCCCGCGGTAGGTGGCCAGGCCGGTCGACATCGACTTGTGGCCGCCGTCCATCGGCACCAGCGTGAGGTTTACGTAGATGACGAGGTCGGACTCCGCGGCGCGCCTGTGTAGGGTGACGTCCTCTCCCGCCGACGTCTTGCCGATGTACACGTTGGCGTCGGGATCCTCGCCGTCGTGCTGATACAGACGATCCGGCCAGAACGTGCTGAAGATGCGATCGCCCACGATGTGGCGAATCTCGTCGGCGGTCATGCGCCGGTGCAGGCCCAGCGCCGCGATGAGGTGGATGTCTTCGACGCCGGCCTCTGCCGCCATGTCGATGACCTCTTCCATCACAAGCTGGCGCACGTCAGGCGCCGCCATCGGCGGCAGCGGGAGCGAAAGGTCGTCGAAGGCGATGGTCAGCTTCATGCCGCGCCGCAGGAGCGACTTGAGCGGATCGTCGTCCAGCGGCTTGGCCAGCGCCCGCTTGATGGCGCGCTCAGCGTGGGCTATCGGCTCCAGCGGGTCGGGCGGATAGACGATGCGGGCGCCGAGCGGGAGCTTCTCCAACCGAACGCCCTCGCCGAAATGAAAGAGCACAGGCGGGGTGTTGCGATCGACCTCGATAACGGCGCCCGGGCGACCCATTACGCCCTCAATCCTCGCAGATCGAATGCGACCTTCACGGCGCCGAGCCTGCCGGCGCTCATCGCGTACGCGATCGCATCGCGATATTCGCCGAGCCCGAACAGCGGCCCGGTCAGCTTCTCCAACTTGAGCTCAAGCGCCGCTTCCAGGGCCAGGTCGAACGTGCGCCTGCCCTGGTGGCTCGGCTCCGAGCCGTACGCGTACGCTCCCATCACGGTCAGCTCACGCTGCCAGATCGGCGCCCAATCCACCTTCTCCTGACCGGGCATCCCCACGGCGATGACCTTGCCGCCGCCGCGCGTGAAGCGCACGGCATCGTTGAGGCTTTCGGCGCTGCCCACGCAATCGAACGTGACGTCCGCGCCGCCTAGGAGCAGCGGCCGGTCCATCCCATCGAGGCGCCTGGCCGCGGTCCCAAAGCGCACCCGCTGGAACACGTCAGCGGGCGCGATGACCTGGTCGGCGCCGAGCCTTTTAGCGAGGTCTCTTTGCGTCGGGTGCTTGGCCACTGCGACGAGGCGCCTGGAGGGTGTGAACAGCTTCACTGCGGCGATTGTCAGCAAACCTATCGTGCCCGCGCCGTACACCACGACGTAATCGTCCTTGCCGGCGGCACCCCGCAACGCCGCATGGATGCAGCACGCAAACGGCTCGATCAACACCGCCGCTTCGTCGCTGAGTGCGTCAGCGACCGGATGCAGCTGGCTCGGGTGCGCGACGAGCATCTCGCCCCATCCCCCACCCGTGTCCGCGCAGTACCCGGTCTGCAGGCCGACCTCGATCGGCCCCTCGGTGACGTTGTAGCAAAGGCCGGGGCGGCCCTCAGCGCAGCGAGGGCAAGGAGGCTCGATGCCTCGCACCTTGCAGCCCAATGCCGGCTCGATCACGACACGGCTGCCGTCGTCCAGCGTGCCCACGACCTCGTGCCCGGGAACAAACGGATAGCTGGTGAGAGGGTCGAGGTACAACGAGGCGTGCCCGCCGATCGCGGCTAGGTCGGAGCCGCAGATACCGCTGAGGGTCGGCAGCACGCGCACCCAGTCGCGCGTGGGCAGCTCAGGTTCAGGTACGTCACCCAGCTTGAGCATTGAGAGGGCGCTCGTGGCCACGTCGGGGCGTCCGCCTGACGCCTTGACGATGGCGAACGCGGGTATCGAGCGGACGTACTGGAGGGCTAACACCTCACCGCCTCACCGCCTCCCGGTACTCCGGAGAGCGCGGGTCCGGCATCGGAAGGCGCCAGTTTCCCGGCGCCATTCGCCAGCGCTCGATGCGCCACCCGCGCTGTCCCGCGACCTGTGAGAGCCGAGCATCTGGATTCACTGCCACCGGCGTGCCGACGAGCTCGAGCATTCCCAGGTCCGACAGGGAGTCCGCGTACGCGAAGCTCTCGGACAGCACGATTCCGTTCCGTGCCGCGTACTCCTCGAGAAGCGTGCCGCGCGCCTCACCCGCAGGAGGCGGCGACTGGAGGTCGCCGGTCAGACGGCCGTCAGCATCCGTGAGCAGATGCGCACAGTCGAGCTCGACCTCGAGGAGCTCGGCCAGCGGCTGAACCACCACATCGAGCGCGCCGGTTAGCAGGAGCACGCGATGGCCTGCCCGCTTGTGCTCGCGAATACGGCGCATGCCCTCCGGATAGATGCGCCGTAACGTCACAGCGTCGAGGGCCTCTCGTCCCAAGCCTTTCATGACCTCGTAGTCGAGGCCCTTGTATTCGCGGTAAAAGGTGCGTTGAAAGTCGGCACGAGAGCGCCTTTCCAGATAGAGCCAGCGCGGCGCTTCACGAAGCATCTGGGCCATAAACGACGGCCAGTCTTCCAGCGGCTGCGCGCGCAGGCGCATCCACAGGAAATATTCGACGATGTTGGTTTCGACCAACGTGCCGTCGACGTCGAATACCGCCAGAACATCGCTGCGACCTGTGCGCCGCTCGATCGCTGAGCGCACCGAACTGGTCTCGGGCTTCACCGCGGTGCTGCCGGTCGGTTGCTTCCCTTTCCGCACGACGGTCTCCGCGCGGGACATGCGAACGACCGTGGGGAGATGGACGTCCTGGAAGTAGTGGTCCCAGTCATACAGCGCAGGGTCGAAGGGAAATTGTTTGCGTTCTTCCGAGGGGACCTTGCCCCATAGCTCCGTGACGTGGCGCGTGTCGAAGATGCAGTCGACTTCGGTATAGACGCCGTAGAGCTGGATGAGGTTGACGGCGCGTTCCAGACGCTCGCGCTCCCCGTTGAGGTCATCGGACACCTTTGCGACATCGGCCCCGAGGGGCAATCGCTCCACAACCCATTGCGCCGCTTCAACGAAGCGCAGGGCCGTGCTGGCCTGTGCCGACAGCTGGCCACGAGTCGGATAGGTCCAGGTCGGGGTGCCTATGGCCTGCCCGTATTTATCGCGCAGCGGATTTTTGGTGAAGTACCGTCTGGACGCGTCCTCGACCTCGCGGAACCGCAGCGGATTCCGAGTGCCGGATGCGGCATGGTAGACGCGAGGCTTGTCATGGGGTGGAGGATTCGCGGCCACCGCCAGGACGGTGTTGACGACGTAATCAGCCGGGATGATGTCGAGCAGAGCATCGGGAAGACCGGAGAAGTCCTGGAGGATTCCACGCCCGAACGCGAGGATCAGCGGCTCCGCCATGCGGAAGCCTTCGAGCCAGCCAGGGAACGGCTCGGCCAGCGCGCTCTCGATGATGGACGGGCGAACGATCGAGAGCGGGATGTCGCCGTGGAGCTCCACCACGGCGTGCTCGGCCATCGCTTTCGTGAACGAGTAGATGTCCGCGAACCCCATCGCATTGGCGTGCACGCGGCCCCGCTCGATGAGCTTGTCCTTCACCCAGCGGTCGCGCAGCCGCTCGGTGGCGCGCGCCACCGCAGGGGTGCCGGCAGGGCCCATCTTTGCGCCGGCTTCGCGCCGCAGCCGCTTCAAGATCTCCGGGCGTCGCGACTCCTCCTCCACTACGGGGCGCAGGTTCGACAGCACGGCGGCCTCGTGACGCCAGTTCAGACCGGGATCGTGAGGCGCCTCCTCGCGGACGAGTCCGCGAAGCATTCCGCCCACGTAAGCGGTCGAGACGTGGACGAGGTGTGGCCGGTTGCCGGCGGCCTTGAGCGCCTCCACCATGCGCGCCGCGCCCAGCAGGTTGGTCTGCGCGGAGAGGTCTGCAGGATTGTCGAACTCGACGGCAGCGGCCGAATGGATGACGATCTCGCACGACCGGAGCATGTCGCGACCGGCGTCGGTGAGGCCCAGCCCGTCCCGGCCGAGGTCGAGCTCGAGGACCGCCAGCTTCTCCTTGACGAGCTTCGCGAAGGCCTCTTCGCCCAGCTCCTCCCGCAAGCGCTTGAACGCCGGGCTGGCCAGCACCTCGCGCTCCAGCCGCTCGGCGGCGGGACGGCGGGTGCTGGAACGAATCGCCAGGTTGATCCGGCCGACCTCGGGGATGGAGCGCAGGCACTTCTCGACAATCGACTTGCCCAGGAAGCCGGTTGTGCCGGTGACCAGGATGGTCTTGCCCCTGAAGGCTTCAGCTATCAAGACCGACTGATATTAGAGGGCGCGGCGCGAAGGCTTACTGCTCCGTACGGGGATCGCGCGCGAGCCAAACCACCGGCGAGCCGTTGGCATCCTTCCAGCCGAGGTCGGTGGTGACCGACGTCCAGAACCAGTAGTGCTGGCCAGGATGGCCATGAAAAAGCGCCTTGCCCTGGGGCACCTTGCCAGTCCATTTCTTGAAAACGCCATCGGGTCCCACCGCGTAAACGACGAACGTGTCGCCGCCACCGGGACTGGACCACGACACGTCGATTGCCGTCGGGTCACGCGGACTCACGACCGCGTTGAGAGTGACCCTGGGCATGGGGACGTTCGCGTAACGAGGAGATCCTGTCAGCCAGAGGTCGCCGACGTCCTTGGAGTAGGGGTCGGGATACGACCCGCCCCAGCCATATGGATCGACGGGCCCGCCGCCCCCAATGTGGTAGACGCCGAAGTGGAGGTGCGGCCCGGTCGCGGTGCCCGTGCTGCCGGACAGCCCGATGACCTGACCTCGCCGCACCTGCTGTCCGACCGAGACGTCCAGGCGGGACAGGTGGCCGTAGTAGCTCAGCAATCCGTTGCCATGGTTGATCTCGATGGTCAACCCGCTCAGGCACGCGTGGCACGACGGCACCGCCCAGCCGGAGAGCATCACGACGCCGCCGGCCGCAGCGGCCACCGGCTCGTAGTACAGGCCGTAGTCGTAACCGTCGTGCCCGTCGTAGTAGATGTAGTCCACGCCGCCGGGGGTCTGGGCGTAGCCCGCGTCAAAGGTTGGGTCGGTCCCGCCCACCCGTGACGATGCGATGGTGCCGTCGTACCTGCACGTCTGGCCGTTGATTCCGTAGTCCGGCGAGCAGTGATCAAAGATCGACGTGATGTATTGCGGGCCCATGAATGGAAGAGTCAGGAACGCGCCAGGCGATGGCGCCATCCCCGTGTTGCCCTTGCCGTCCTCGATCGGCCCGTAGCTCATCTGGCTCGGATAGCTCCAGCGCACGTAGCGGCCGGCCTTGTGGCCTGGAGGCAAGGCGTCGGCTGCCAGCACGGGGACGGCGTGCAGCAGCAGCGTCAGGAGGGTGAGGATCGAGACCAGGATGCGCATAGCCCTTGAGGGAGAGACTCCAGTCTATGGCGGCGGCGCTCGCAGCGCCCCGGCGATCTTGTTAACTTTCGCCAATGGCCTTTAGAGAGACGATTTGATCGAAGTGCTGAGCCAGGGGCGCGCCGCGGTTTACGAGGAGCCCATCGGGCCCGCCGGCGTTCGCATCCGCGAGCGGCCACGAACCGAACCCAAGCCGGGCTACGTGGCAGTCGCCATAGCCACTGCGTCGATCAACCACCTGGACCTCTGGCTGGCGCACGGCGCGCAGCGCATCACACCGCCGCGAGTCATCGCCGCCGACGGCGCCGGGGTCGTCCATGGATCAGGCGACCCGTCCTGGAAGGCGGGTGACGAGGTGGTCATCTTCCCCACCCTCTGCTGCTGGGAATGCGAATGGTGCAAAGCCGGAGAGAACGTCAAGTGCGCCAGCTTCGGTGTGCTTGGCGAGCATTCCGACGGAACCGCCTGCGAGCTCATCCACATCGACGCGCGCAACGTTTTTCGCAAACCGCCCGGACTCACGTGGGAGGAGGCTGCCGCGTTTCCGCTGACCTTCCTGACAGCCTGGCGGATGCTCACGACACGGGCCCGCCTGCGCCGCGGCGAGACGGTGCTGGTCGTCGGCGCCGGCGCGGGCGTGGCGGTCGCGGCCATCAACATCGCCAAGCACCTGGGCGCCCGCGTCCTCGCGACGAGCCGTTCGGAAGCCAAGCGCAAACGGGCGCTGGAGCTGGGCGCGGAAGCAGCGTTCGATTCGAGCGCCTTTAGCAAGGGCGTGCGCGGGGTGACCAACGATGGCGTCGATGTGGTGTTCGAGCACGTCGGGCCGGCCACTCTGGACGAGTCCATGCGCTCCCTCGCGATGGGTGGGCGGATCGTGACCTGCGGCTCCACGTCGGGAGTCAAAGCCGAGATCACCATGCCCCGTCTCTTCTTCCGCCAGGCGGACTTGCTTGGATCGACGATGGGCAACGCATCCGAGTTCCAGGCCGTCCTCAACGCCATTGACGAGGGCTTGCGGCCGGTGGTCGACACCGTTTACAAGCTGGATCAGGTGCAGGATGCTCTGACACGCGTTGATGCTTCAGAGCAATTCGGCAAGGTCGTGCTGTCGGTTGCAAAGTAAACGAGGAGACGGGAGGCGATGAAGGGGTTCAAGGCTTTTCTTCTGCGTGGAAATGTCGTCGACCTGGCCGTGGCGGTGGTCATCGGTGCCGCCTTCACCGCCGTGGTGTCGGCTTTTGCGATCGGATTCATCACACCGCTGATTGCCCTCCTTTTCGGCCAGCACAGTTTTGGCGGCTTCTCTTTCACCGTCAACGGCGTCGTGTTCTCGTTCGGTCCTTTCATCAACGCCGTGGTCACCTTCCTGATGATTGCCGCGATCGTCTATTTCTTGATCGTGCTGCCCGTCAACACGCTGATCGAACGCTCGCGTAAAGCCGAGCCTCCCGACCCGACGATCAGGAAATGTCCCGAGTGCCTCAGCGACATCCCGACCGCGGCCCAGCGCTGCCGCTATTGCGGCCAGCCGGTGACGACCTAGGCCTGACCGTCCAGGCCGGCCAGCTGTTGGACGTGCTCCTCGAGGTGGCTCACGACCAGGTTTTGAACTAGCTCGCCAACGCGCGCCTTCCGGTTCCCCTCGCGATTGTGGAAGTCGACGGTGCGGTCGAGGTCTTCAGGGCTCATCGCCGCCAGCAACACCAGGACGCGTCCGATCTTCTGGTCGATCGCTTTCCTCAACTCAATCTCGGAAAGGCCGTTCCCTTGATCGATGCCCTGACGCCGCAAAGCAGCGCCCTTCTCGTCGCGGCCCATCGTTGACGACCCCTTGATCGCGCCCTGGATCTGGCCCGTCCAGTAATCCAGCATCTCGCTCATGTGGCCGAGGACATTGCCACGATGCCAGGCCTCGCCGGTGGCCGGATCGACCGGGCCGGCGCCACGATCCCCCGCGACCCCTTGGCGGGCCAGGTCGGCCCGCGCGGCGGCAACGCGTTCACGCATCGCCTGCAGGTCGTGACTGTCGTCGATCTCGCTCATTTGGGGACGACCCATAGCTTGGCAGCTGTGTCATGGCTGAGGGTCACCGAGCGCTTACCGGCCCGCACCCGGATCGTGCGGGCGACACCGTCGACCTCGATCACAGCGATGTCTCGGCCGGGCGTGAGCCCGCGCTCGTGCAGGTAGGTGAGCAGGGTCGGCGCCTCGCGCTCCGCGACCTCCGACACTCGCGACACCGAAGCGCGTGTTCCGGACTCGAGAGTCGCGAGTCTGACCTCTTTGGGCAGTGCCTTGGAGTAGCCAGGGATCGGGTTGCCGTGCGGGCAGGTGGTCGGCCGGCCCAGGACCTCGTAAAGGCGCCGCTCGACGACCTCTGAAACCGCATGCTCGAGCCGCGCCGCCTCCTCGTCCGCGGTGACCCAATCCAGGCCGAGCCCGTCGGTGAGCCAGCGCTCCATGATCCGGTGCCGCCTCACGATGGCCTCGGCGGCCCGCCGGCCGACCGCCGTCAGCTCGATCTCCTTGCGCTTGTTCATCCGGACCATGCCGTACCCGTCCATCCTCCGCACCGCCACGGTGACCGTTGGACGGCTCACTCCAAGCCAATCGGCGAGGCGCGCGCTGCGCAACGGCTCCCCCTCCGACCACATGTAATAGATGGCCTCGAGGTAGTGAGCGACCACCTCTGAGGGGGGTCGGGATCCGGCGTTAGACTTGTCTAATTGCGCCTTTTGCACGTACTAATACTGTGAACCAAACATGAGCCAAACGACGGCTGTTCTACTCGGAGCCATCGCCGGCGCCACCATTTTCCTCGGCCTGCCGGTGGCGCGGCTGCGCGGCCTTCCGAAGTCCGTCCAGGGCTTTCTCAACGCATTCGCGACAGGAATCCTCGTGTTCCTGCTCTGGGACATCCTCAGCCACGCGGGCCAGAAGGTGGAGCTGGCGCTCAATGGCGCCCACCTGGGTGACGGCGGCCCTTTTGCGATCATCGCTGTCATCTTCGCGGTCGGCATTGCGGCCGGCCTTTTGGGCCTCGTCTACTTCAACCGAGCGATTTTCGGCCGCCTGAAGCACGACGCGCAGACCCCTAGCCCCCAGTCCCTCTCCCTGGCGATTGCGACCGGTCTCGGCCTCCACAACCTGTCCGAAGGCCTGGCGATCGGCCAGTCCGCCCACACCGGCGCCATCGCGTTTGCGGGCGTCCTGGTCGTCGGCTTCGCGCTGCACAACATCACCGAGGGTTTTGGGATCGCCGCTCCCATGACCATGGGGCCCAAGCCTGCCTCATGGGGCTTCCTGGGCCTGGCCGGCCTGATCGGCGGAGGGCCGACCTTCATCGGCGCCTGGATTGGCTACCTGGCCAGCTCGGACTACTTCTACGTGGCCTTCCTCGCGATCGCGGCAGGGGCGCTGCTTTACGTGGTCAACGAGCTGTTCAACGTGGGCCGCAAGCTCAGCACGCCACCCGCCTTCGCGTGGGGCCTACTGCTGGGCTTCCTAACGGCCTACGCAACGGACCTGATCCTGACCTTCGCCTCGGCGTAACGGTAAAGCTAGGCAGTCGCCCCATAATCGAAGTCGTCCGGCTCGGTGTCGTCCCAGTCCGGGAACCGCCAGCGGAAGAGGCGCTCCTGGATCTCGAAAAGGCTGTCCAGGGTGTCCTGGACGAGCCCACGGTCCCGTAGGGGCTCCCGAACGTGGTTGGGCATCGTCTCGACGGCCTCCCGGAGCTCGGCCCGCACTGGCGCGGGCACCGTCTTGACCCCGTCTCGGTTCATCTCCTCGAGGCGCCACAGGACCCTGTCGGTGGCCTGCAGCATCCGCTGGAAGGCATAGCGGCGCCGGTTGTGCCGGCGAAGCGCCGTCTCCTGCTGCTCAATGCGCGTGCTTGTGCGGTCGATCATCTCAGCTACCTTTCTTAGCTTAGTGGCTAAGGAGCCAATAACCAAATCGGAGGTTTAGTGGCCCCAGAAGCTGCTGCCGCCTTCCTCAGCCGCCTCGAACGCCTGTTCCATCCGGTGGGCGACTGGGGCGAGTTCCGCCGAGGCGCCCGGAACGCCGCGGTCGTGTTCGTCCTGTACGAAGCCGGCGGGCGCTGGGAGGTCCCTTTCGTCAGGCGCCGAGCCGATCTGCGGGATCACCCCGGGCAGGTCGCGCTGCCAGGCGGGGGCGTCCACGAAGGCGAATCGGCCTGGGACGCCGCCCAACGTGAGGTCGCCGAGGAGATCGGCGTGTCGCTCGGCAGCCTCGTGCCGCTCGGCGCGGGCGACCCGATCTACGCTTCGGTCTCCAACTTCTCCGTGGTGCCATTTGTCGCCCACCTGCCGGCCCCCGTGCCCCCTTTCGTCCACGAGCCGAGCGAACTCGAAGGAGTGCTCCGGATACCGCTCGAAAGGCTCCTCGACGACAGCGCCTGGGTCGAGTCGGCAGACCCCTTGCGCTTTCGCTACCTCGCCCATGAGGAGAGCTTGGTGTGGGGCTTGACCGAGCGCATTGTCGCCGGGCTGGCGCCAAAGCTGCGCCAGGCACTCGATCCGGCACCCGGCGTCTGACGCTACGCGAGGCCGACTTGAAACGGAAGGCTTATTTCTTTGCCGACACGCTCGCAGACAGTTCGCGCAACGTGCCGAGGGACAGCCAGAGGAAGCCGCCCAGGATGAGGGCGGCGACGACATACGCGACGACGAGATAAATCATCGGGGCGCCTCCGGCTCTCGCCGCGCGCCAACGAGCTGGGCGACTGGCGAAGGGGTCTCTTCCGTCTTGTCAGCGAGCGCCTCGATCTGGTAGCGGATGGCGACCATCACGGCTGCCAAGAACAGCGTGCAGGCCATCGTCACCAGGAACGTGAACAGCATCTGCGGAGGCAGGGCGTCGCTGACGATCACCGGCCCGGGGTGGTGGCCTCGCCACCAGGTCACACTGAAATAGACGATCGGCACATCGACGAACCCAAAGATGCCGACCACTGCCGCGAAGCGAGCACTCTGCGTTCCGGGCTCGGCGAGACGGCGAAGTAACAGATAGCCCATGTAGATGATCCAGAGCACCAACGTGGACGTCAGCCGCGCATCCCACAACCAGAACGTGCCCCATATCGGTTTCGCATAGAGCATCCCCATGACCAGCGTGACCGAGGTCATAACGACACCGACCAGCGCTGCCCCACGGGCGAGGCGATCTGCGCGCGCGCTCTCGGTTCGAAGGTAGACAGCGCTTGCGCCCATCACTACAGCAAAGCAAGCGAAAGCGGCGATGGCGGTGCTGACATGCAGGTAGAAGATTCGCTGCGGCTCCTTCTGCAGATAGTCCTCAGGCGCATATAGGAAGATCAGAGCCGCCGAGGCAAGCATCAACAGGACTGCCACCCCGGCCAGCCTCGTGTACCTAGTCATCGAGCACGAACCTCGCCGCGAGCGACGTGAGCACCACGAACAGTATGTCGAAGTCGATGAGCAGTGCCACCGCCTGGTTGTAGCTGCCGCTCGCGCCCATCGCCACCTGGACGGCCTGGCCGCCCGCGACGATGAACGGAATCCACAGAGGTAGTGTAAGAAGTGGAAGCAGGACCTCTCTCGAGCGCACCCGCGCGACGATGGCGGCGAACAGGCAGCCCAGCGCGGCCATCCCGATCGTGGCAATCAGGACGGCGGCGACGAGCTCGGCATTGAACGGCGTGCCGAAGAGCAACGAGAGCGCCGGGAGCAGGACCGCTTCGCATGCGATGAGCAAGAGGGCGGCGGCGATGGCTTTGCCCGCGAAGATCGCCGCCGCCGATGCCGGCGTGAGCAGCATCGCCTCCAGAGAGGCCTGCTCGCGCTCGGCGGCGAACGCGCGGCCGAAGGCGACCAGGCCGGCAAACACCAGCGCGAGCCAGAGGACGCCTGGCGCGATGACGTTCGCATTGCGCGAGTCGATCTGGAAGCCGAAGTTGGCGATCACGAGCGCGAGCACGACGAACTGGCCGAGCGCAGGCACAAGCTCGCGCGTGCGCCATTCGGACGTCAGGTCCTTGCGCGCAACGGCGTAGGCGACGGCGATCGAACGGTTCACCGAACCACCCTCAACCGAGTCCCCGCTCCCAGTGAGCTACCGTCGCGCAACACGACGGTTCGCTGGCACAGGCGGTTGGCGAGAGCGTGGTCGTGGGTCGCCAGCACCACTGACCGCCCGCGCATGACGCTGGCGAGAAGGTCGGGTCCGCCCGAGTCGAGGCTCGCGTCGGGCTCGTCGAGGACCAGTAAACGTGGACCGTGCAGAACCGCGCGCCCAATCGCGAGGCGCTGCTGCTCGCCACGTGATAGCCGCCCCGCCGGTCGCCGCGCGACATCGGTAAGCCCGACCAGTTCGAGCGCCTCAGGCACGCGCTTGCGGTCAACGTCGTGCAAAGCGCAGAAGAATTCGAGATTCTCAACCGCGGATAGGGCGGGATACAACCCGGGCGCATGGGCGACGAAGCCGATTCGCGCCCGCAGGGCCTTGCGCTCTCGCACGGCGTCGAGTCCGAAGATCTCGAGCCGCCCTGAGGTGGGACGGGCAGCGGTGGCGAGGATGCGCAGCAGAGTGGTCTTGCCGGCGCCATTGTCGCCGAGCACCGCCAGGTGCTCCCCCTCTTCGAGGGCAAGGTCGACGGAGTCGAGGGCAACCTCTGAGCCGTATCGCTGGGTGAGCTCGTGGGCGACTATCGCGCTCACTGCGTCCCCTCGCTACCATGGGCCGTCGTCGGAGCGGGCTCCTCAGCAGGCGTCTTGATCAACGGCCACAACACAAACGGGCCGGCCGCGAATAGAAGCAGCGTCGCGACGATCAGCGCCACCTATGCGGGCTGCGGGCTGGCCGAAGGCGCGACCTGGTGCTCGAACGCCCTGCGCCTCTCCCCCACGTTGCCCAGGATGACGCCCAGGATGATGATCGCGCCGCCGGCCCAGATCCAGATGACCAGCGGGTTGACGAAAATCTGGAACGAAGCCGAGCCGTCATCGTTCAAACCCACGAGCACGACATAGACATCGGCGATTGGCGTGCTGCTTATCGCCGCGTGCGTCAGCGACTGCCCACCAAGCCCGGCGTAGGTTGCACGCGCCGGCTCCAGGGTCTGATCGCCGAGTCGCATCGCGCCGACGAGCTCAGTGTGATCGGCGAGCTGCCGCTGGTCAGCGCCGGTGTAGGTCAGCGTGTATCCGGCGATGGTCACCTGCTCTCCGGGACTGAGGGCCACAACCCTCTCTTGCTGCCAGAAATGCGACCCCGCGACGCCCACGACCAGCACGACCATGCCGAGGTGCGCAAGGTAGGCCCCGTAGCGCCGCCGCTTTCGCACGATCACGGCTGCCGCGTGCGCCAGGCCTTGTCCTGACCGCCGCAGCCTGAAGCCCATGCGTGCGTATTCGGCTATGCACGTGGTCCCCGCCGCGGCGGCAAGTGGGATCGCAAGGAGTGCAGGCAAAGATCGCACGCCCGCCACCAGCAGAGCCGCCAGCACGATCCCTGCAGCAGCCAGGGGCCACCTGAGCGATTGGAGCAGAGGCGCACCCGCGTGGCGCCAGGGTAGGAGAGGTCCGGCGGCCATCAAAGCCAGGAGCACCACGAAAAGCGGGCCTGCCGCGCGCTCGTAGTAAGGCGCGCCCACCACCCGTTCCTGCCCGAATAAGCCCGAGACCAGGGGCAGCACAGTCCCCCAGAAGACGACGGCGATGACTCCGATCAATAGAAGGTTCTGCAGAACGAACGCGCTCTCGCGGGAGACGGTGGGCGCAGGACGGCTGGTGCTTGCCAGTGAGCCTGAGCGGAATGCCAGCAGGCCGATCGAGAAGACGAGGCACACGAACAGGAACCCGAAGAACCAGGGCCCGATCGCGCTGACCGCGAACGTATGCACGGAAGGCACTACACCACTGCGCACGATAAAGGTGCCGAAGACGACCAGCAGGAATGCGAGGATGACGAGCGAGAAGTTCCACGCCCGCAGCCGGCCCCGGCGCTCCTGGACCTGGGATGAATGCAAATATGCCGTAGTGGCCAGCCACGGCATCAGTGCCACGTTCTCGACCGGGTCCCAGCCCCAATAGCCGCCCCAGCCGAGGACGTGGTACGCCCACCACATACCGAGCACGAGGCCGGTGCTCTGCAGCGCCCAGGCCATGAGCGCGAAGCGGCGTGTGTGCGCGATCCACGCGGCGTCCGAACGGCCGGCCAGCAGCGCTGCGACGGCGAAGCTGAACGGGATCGCGAACGATGCGAAGCCCGCGAGCACCACCGGCGGGTGGATGAGCATCCCGCCATCGCGCAGCACCGGGTTCAGGCCGAGCCCGTCCGGCGGCGTGATGGCGAGGAGGTCGAACGGGCTCGCGACGAGCACCAGGACCACCAGCAAGAAGGTCTCGATCGCGGCAAGGATTCCAGCGGCGTAAGCGGCGAGGCGCAGACCGAGCCGGGAGCTGGCGACGAGGGAGGCGCTGCCGAGAAGAGCGAGCACCAGGGCCCAGTAGAGGAGCGAGCCTTCCTGGCCGCCGTAGAAAGCAGCTGCGACCAGCGGCCAGGGCGTCGATAGGTCGCTGTGCTCGGTGACGTAGGCGAGCGAGAAGTCGTGCGACAGGAGCCCGACCTCGAGCAGCAAGGAGGCCAGGACGATCATCGCCGCGCTCGCGTAAAAAGCACGGCGGCCGACCTGGACGAAGGCGGCGTTCTCCCGCCACCCCGCCCAAAAAGACAGCAGCGTCGCGAACCCGCCCATGACGAGCCCCGCGAGCAGCGTGCCGGCGCCGAGGTACCCGATCACTGTGTGTATGGCGTAGTCGCGAAGCGGGACGGACATTTCGCGAGGACCGCGCGCGCGTGGAAGATGCCGTCCGCTCCGAGCCTGCCCTCGGCGACCACGGTGATGCCAGGCTGGAAGATGTCGGGCAGCGTGCCGCTGTACTCGACAGGGATCGAGGCGGTGCCGTCCTTCTCGGTGAACTGAACGTGGAGGCCGCCATTGCTCCTCTGCAGGTCGTTCTGAACCACGCCCGCGACGCGCACGTCGCCGCTGGTCGCGTGAGCGCGAAGCTCGGACACTGTCAGGTAGTACTCGGACGAGCCGCCTGACGCGGAGTAAACGAGGTAGCCGACACACCCGGCGACGAGCACGCCCAGCAGAGCCCACTTCAAGCCGGGGATCACGCGATGAGCCCCAGGTAGTGATTGATGGTCGGCGCGTCGAGCGGCCCCGCGAACGAAGCCACGACCATTCCCTGCGCGTCGATGAATACAGTCACCGGAGGCGCGAAGACTCCATAGGACTGGAAGTCGCCGTCCACGATCTGGCCGACCGGGTATGGGTGCGGATGCCGCTGCTCGAAGTCATGCATCGAGCCCGAGGTGTCTTGCATGGCAGCGCCGATGAAGGCGACGCCGGGGTGGGAATTGGAAGCGCCGGAGAGCACTGGCAGGTCTTCCGCGCAGCTCACGCACCAGGATGCCCAGAAATCCAGGACCACGGGCTTGCCACGCAGGTCCGAAACCCTCAGCTGCTTGCCGTCGAGCTGCTGGATCGTGAGTCGAGGCGCCGCATTGCCGATCAGGGCCGGCCTTTGCATGGCTGCATGCTGGAGACCCCAAGCCAGGGACAGCATCAGCACCGAACCGAGCGCGACGGCGCCCGCCGCGATCGCTGCGGCGCGAGCTCCAGGCCTCCGATTCACGAGGCTGAGTCTAGTGATACAGAGTTTGCCTGCGCGATGCGCGCGTAGAGCCTTCCGCTGGGCTTGATCCGCCGCTCCAGAGTCTTGCGGTCGACGTCGATGAGCCCGAACCGCATGGCGTAGCCACGCGCCCATTCGAAGTTGTCCAGATTGGTCCAGTGGAAGTAGCCACGGACGTCGACGCCATCATCGATCGCAAGTTGAATGTTGGAAAGGATCTCCGTCAAGTAGCGCTGCCGCCACTCGTCGTCATTGGTCGCAAGACCGTTTTCGGTTATGTAAACGGGCTTGCGCAACCGGCGCAGGTCGTTGAGCACCAGGCGCATCCACGTGGGATCGGAGCTCAAGCCCATGTCCGTCACCGGGACGCCTGGAACATTGAACCGCCTGACGAATTGGTCCTGCGGACGGCGCGGATCGAACGCGCACATCTGACCCCAGTAGTGGGCGATGCCGACGTAGTCCGAGGGCGCTTCGACGACATGCCGCAGCTGACCCGGCGCCACCGGCCACCGATCTAGGGCCAGCTCAGCGGCGCGGGCAGCCCAGCGGTCTCGCCGGCGCTTGGATGCCGGCAGCATCAGAAATCGGTGATGCGAGAGGCCCACGGACGAGTCGGGCCAGCGTCGCTTGATTGCGCCGTACGCGAGCTCGTGCGCGCGGCGCATGTTGCTCAGCACTCGATACAGAGAGGCGATGTCACCTTTGCGCCCTGGTGGAAACTCGCCCACCATCCAGCCGCTGACGGCGTAGATGTTCGGTTCGTTGATGGTGCACCAGAGCCCGATCAGGTCGCCGAGCTCATCGATTACGCGGTGGACGAAGGGCATGAAGGCGTGCGCCGCGCCCGGCACCGCCCAACCGCCCTTGGCAGTGAACCAGAGAGGGCTCGTGAAGTGGTGCAGCGTGACCATGGGTTGGATGCCCTGCTCGCGCAGCTCGCCAAGGACATCGCGGTAGTGCCGGATCTGGCGCGAGTCGAACTCGCCCTGGGTCGGTTCGATCCGCGACCACTCGATCGATAGGCGGTGGGCGTTCTGCTTCATGTCGCGCAGCAGAGCGAAATCGTCTCGGTATCGGTGGTAGTGATCGCATGCGATCACCGAGGAGTCGCCGTTGGCGATCCTGCCTGGCTGCTGCTCAAACTCCCACCAGTCGTTGTTGCGGTTGTCGCCTTCGACCTGGTGGGCGGCGCTGGCGGTGCCCCAGAGGAACCCGTCTGGGAACCGCCCCTTCACGAAACTGGGGCGCCCGTCGGGCTCGCGACCTTCGGAGGCGGGATGTACTCCCAGGCGACTGGGTTGTCGCCCTCGAGGTCGACCTGGAGCACGCCGGCCCGATCGACCACCTTTCGGTAGAGCTCGCGCTCGTTGTGGGCCCGGCCGTCGAGGAGAGTCCACGCTGCCTGCAGCGGGTCGGCGTGGCTCACGATCGCCATGGTCTCGCCAGGATGCTCTCGGGCCATGCGCTTCATAACGTCGAGAACCCGTCCACCCAAGGCGCCGATCGCCTCGTCGCCGGGCAGCAGGCCGCGCTTGGCCTTGTGCACGAACCAGAGCGGGCGCCGGACGGGGATCTGCCAGTAGGGCAGGCCCTGGAGGTAGCGGCTGAACTCGGCTTCGCGCAGCTCCGGATCGGCCTCGAGAATCGCGGGCGAGGCCAGGCGCGAGTTGATCAGCTCCGCGGTCTCGTGAGCCCTCGCGAGCGGGCTGTGCACGATCCGCTTGAGGCCGGCTGAAGCCAGCCGATCGCCGACGGCGAGCGCTTGCGCGCGCCCCAGGGCGCTGAGCTGGAAGCCATCGAGGTGCCCGTAGAGAAGGCGGCGTGGGTTCTCGACGTCGGCATGCCGGATCAGAAAGACGCGAGTGGCTCCCAAGTCGAGTGTGATCCTACGGAAGCGGCGTGGAGGGGTGTGGCCCTATGAGCGGAATGCGCCCACCGACGTCCGGTTGGTGCCCGCGGAGCGGCCCGCCTCCAGGGCCTGGTAAGCCTCGCGAACGAGGTTGCCCGAGTACTCGCGCCGGTTCATCAAGCCGGCTTCAACCTCACCCGTTGGAATCACCCCAATGGTGGCGGCCCCGCAGCTGACGGTGATTCGCTGCCAGTTGCCTCCGGTCGCGAAGTCGTGGGCGGCAATGCCCCGCCGGATCTTGTCCGCGGCCAGGGTCGCGCCCTGCTCGTTGGTTTCGGGCAGCACGATCGCGAAATGCGGCGGACCGTCGGCGTCGAGGAAGGCGACGGTGTCGGTGTCGCGGATCGACCTTCCCAAACGTTCCGATATTTCCCGAAGTAAGCCCTCGAGTTGGATCTGGCCCAGCTCCTTGTCAACGTGCTCGGCGTGGTCGAGCTCGACCACGAGCACCGAAAGCGGCCGGTGATAGCGCACTGCCCGGTTGGCTTCCTGGCCGACCAGGGCGTTGATGAATTTCGAGTTCCAGATGCCGGTCACAGGGTCGACGACTCCGAACAGCGGGCTGGAGGAGCGGTCGGTTTGGCTGTGGCCGCACGAGTGGCAGTACTGAGATCCGTCAGGCAGCTCCGAGCTGCAATACCAGCAGGTGGCCATTGGCGCAGTCTATATGAGGGAAATCCAACCTGTTTCCAGGCTTCGCCGTGGCATCTCGCCCCAAGCTTGGGTTCAGAATCAGGGCGTGGGTCAGGGAGAGCTGTTCGAGGCCTCGGCCGGCGCCGAGCCAAGCGCTCCCCTGGCGACGCGAATGCGACCACGCACCTTCGACCAGCTCGTTGGGCAGCGACGGGTGGTCGACGTCCTCAGGGAGCTGACCCGCTCCGGACACCTGCCGAGCATCGTCCTCTGGGGCCCTCCTGGCAGCGGCAAAACGACGCTCGCAGGGCTGCTCGCGAGCGAGACGAAGGCACGCATGGTCGGGATCTCGGCCGTCACGGCCGGGGTGGCCGACCTTCGCAAGCTGGTGGCAGAGGCCAAGATTCACCGCCGCGCCGGGCTGCGCACGATCCTCTTCATCGACGAGATCCACCGGTTCAACAAGGCCCAGCAGGACGCGATCCTCCCCCACGTCGAGGACGGGACGGTGACTCTGATCGGCGCCACCACCGAGAACCCCTCATTCGAGGTCATCGCACCTCTTCTCTCGCGCAGCCGCGTTTTCCGCCTGGAGGCGCTCGACGCGACAGAGCTCAAAGTGGTGGTCGAGCGGGCGGTGGGCGAGATCGGCGCGAGCATCAGCCCCGATGCGCTCGACGCGCTGCTCGAGAACGCGCGCGGCGATGCGCGTGTCGCCCTCAACGGGCTCGAGGCGGCGGCCGCCCTGGCTGGGGAAGGCGCGATCGAGGTGAGCCACATCGAAAGCGCGCTCCAGCAGCGGCACCTTCTGTACGACCGCGCCGGCGACCAGCACTACGACATCGTGTCGGCCCTGATCAAGAGCGTCCGCGGCAGCGATCCTGACGCCGTTGTCTACTGGATGGCCCGAATGCTCGAGGCCGGCGAGGATCCGCTGTTCATCGCGCGCAGGCTCGTCATCTCGGCGGCCGAGGACGTGGGACTCGCCGATCCGCAAGCGCTGCAGGTCGCCATCGCGGCGCAGCAGGCTGCGCATTTTGTCGGTATGCCGGAAGCGGTGCTTCCGCTGACGGAAGCGGCCCTGTACCTGGCCCTCGCGCCCAAGTCAAACTCCGCGCTCACGTCATATGGAGCGGCTCGCGAGCTGATCGAGCAGACCGGCAATGAGGCCGTGCCGCTTCACCTTCGCAATGCGCCGACCGGCCTCATGAAGTCGATGGGCTACGGCAAGGGCTACAAGTACGCACACGACTTCGAAGGCGGCGTGGCGGACCAGACGCACATGCCCGAAAAGCTCAACGGTCGCAAGGTCTACAAGCCTGGGGCGCGCGATAAGAAACCCGGCTGACAGCCGTGCCAGCTGACGCCCTCTCCCCGACCCTCCCCCGACGGGGGGAGGGAGACACGTAGACTTTCACGGCTCATGGCAGATGCTCTCCTCATCGTCAAACCCGATGCGTCTTACCGGCTCGCTGCGCGCGCCGGCATCTGGGGCTGGTTGTCGACCGAGCGCGATTGGAAGGTGGAGTCTCTCGCCTGGTTTCAGCCGCCGGCATCCTTGATCGAAAGCCATTACGACTTTCTGAAAGGGCGGCCCTTCTTTCCCTGGCTGGTCGATTTCATGAGCGCGCTGCCGCTTGCAGTTGGACGGGTGACCGCTTCAGGAGAGGCGCTCGAGCAGATGCGCCACGACCTCGGCGAGACGCGCATCGCCCAGTCCCGGCCCGGATCGCTGCGCGAGCGCTACGGCATCTTCGGCGGCGTGAACTGCCTGCACCTGTCGGACTCCCCTGACTCGGGCAGCGCCGAGGTCGCCCGCTGGGCGAAATTCGTGCAGCTGGACCAGGTGAGCGCCGACCTTGCCGTGGACACCGACAAGCCCGATCACACCTATCACTTGCGGTCGCTGGCCACGCAGGTGGCGGCGGGAATCCACGTCGAGCCGGCCACCCAGATGATCCGCGAGCTGCTGGCCGAGGAGACAGAGATCGACGGCGACCAACTTCAGGCGCTCTGGCGAATCACTCTCGGGGCGCTGGCTTAGTCTTCGTCTCCGGCGCGCCCGTGGCAACTGGCGCCGTGGGCGTATGGATGGTGACCGGATGCGTGAATAGCTCCGAGTTCGGCACGATCACGGTGTCGCCGGACTCGTTGCGCAGCAACGTCACTCGCAATCGCACCTCCGAAACGATGCCGCTGCCGCGCTCCAGTGAGATGTTGTCGCCGATCTTGATGTTCCGCTCCAACAGGATGTAATAACCGGACACGTAGTCCTTGAGCAGGTCCTGGGCGCCAAAGCTGGTGATGACGATCGCCGCGACGATGCCCAGGATCGTGACGTTGTCACTGCGCACCGCGATGCCGAAGGCGAAAAGCGCGCCGATGACGATCAGGGCCACGGTGATGACGCGGCTGCCGACGGTGACAACGTTTTCTCGCAGCCCGCGGCGCCGCAGCGCCTCCGCCACCTGCTGCGCGACGAACCGGGCGGCGACGACGAAAAGAACGAAGACCAGCCCCGCCAGCAAGATGTACAGCAGCGGGCTCGCAGCGATGTCGCGAAGCGACACCTACTTTTCGGTCTCGGCTTCCTCGGCGGCCGGCGCCCCTGCCTCTGCCCCTTCCTCGCCCTCGCCGACGACCGCTGTCTCCAGCACCGGGGCCTCCTCTTCGACCTTGAGCTCTCGGCGGTGAACGATCTTGACCACGAGCTCATCGGGATCAACCAGCACCGTCACGCCCTTAGGCACGGTCAGCTCGGAGATTCGGAACTCCGACTCGACCTCTTCGAGCGGGGTGAGGTCGACCTCGAAGGCCTCCGGTATGTCGGTGGGCAGGCACTCCACCCGCACCGCATGAATCGGCTGCAGGACATCCGCGTCGCCGCGCTTGACCGCGGCGGACTCGCCGACCAGGTGGACCGGCACCTCGACGGTGATCGTCTCTTCGAGGCTCACCTGGTAGAAATCGACGTGGGTCGGGCCCAGGCGGCGGGGATGGGTCTGGATCTCGCGAACCAGCACCTTCTCGGTGCGATCGCCGTCCACGACCAGGTCGACCAGGTGGGTCCGACCTGACTTGATGAACACTTTCTGGAACTCGAGGCGATCGAGGACGAGGGGCGTCGGGGTGGCGTTGTGCCCGTAAACGATCCCGGCGAGCTTGCCTTCGCCGTGCAGGCGGCGCGAAGCCTTGCCGAGGAGCGTGCGGGTTGAAGCTTTCAGTTGCATGGTTGGGCCTCGGAGTGGAGAGGCGTCGTTATGATACCGCGGAGAGCGAATTCCGCGAACCGGTCCAGCTACCAGGAGGTTTCAGGCATGCAGAACCCACCGCCTCCGCCAACGCCTCCTCCTCCCCCACCCCAACCCGGCGGCTCGTACCAGTCGCCGCCATCGACGCCCTCGGTCTACTCACCCCCGCCGGCGCCTGTGCAGTACGCGGCGCCGCAGTACCAGGGACCCCAGCCGAGGTACGCCGGCTTCTGGATCCGACTCGTCGCAAGGTTGCTCGACGGTCTGATCGTCGGCCTCCCTTTCGGGATCTTGTTCGGTGTGTTCGCGGTCGCCGGCAGCGTCTTTGCCAACAACACCAGCTCCGGCAGTCAGGATTCTCAAAACGCCGCCGCCGCCGCCGTCTTCGGCGGAGGTTTCCTGCTCCTGTATCTGATAGCCCTCGTGGTGCAGGTCGGCTACTGGATCTATTTCTGGGGTACGACCGGGGCGACCCTTGGCATGCGATTGCTTCACCTGAGGGTCGTCGATGCCGACACGGGAGGGCCGATTGGCTACGCGCGAGCCACTGTTCGATTCCTCATGAGCATCGTCAACGGTTGGGCCTGTTACATCGGATGGATCTGGGTCGCGTTCGACCCGCGAAAGCAGGGCTGGCACGACAAGGTTGCCAACTCTGTCGTGCTTCAGTACTGACGGAATCGACTCAGAAAGGAGAATTACGACATGCAGAACCCACCGCCTCCCCCACCCGGCTACGCACCACCACCTCAGATGGGCGGCTATCAACCTATGGCCGTCGCATCGCCGGGTTCCTACGGCGGCTTCTGGATTCGCCTCGTCGCCTACATCATCGACGCCATCATCCTCGGCATCATCGGTGGCATTTTGAGCGTGCCGCTCGGGGTCAACTACAGCGACCTGAACAGCCTGAGCAGTGGGGCCGCTCGGACTTCAAACGGGATCGACCTGGTTCTCAGCTTCGTGTATTTCACGCTGCTGTGGTCCTACATGGGCGGATCGATCGGCCAGCGCATCCTCGGAATGCACGTGGTGGATGCGACGACGGGCCAACAGATCAGCTTTGGCAAGGCAGCCCTGCGCTGGCTCGGCCTCATCCTCTCATTTGCGGTCTGTGCCATCGGCGTGATCTGGGTCGCATTCGATGGACGCAAGCAGGGATGGATGGACAAGATCGCCGGCACGGTGGTCGTCCGAAGGTAGGCGACGGAGGTCGCCTTAGTTCCCCCCTTGGGGGAATCGCTTTCGCAGCCAGTCGACGATTTCCTGAAGAGGGGTGCCTGGGGTGAAGAGCTCGGCGACCCCTTTCTTCTTGAGGGCGGCGATGTCGTCCTCGGGGATGATGCCGCCGCCGAACACGACGATGTCCGTGGCTTTGCGACGCTTCAACTCCTGGACGACAGCGGGAAACAAAGTCATGTGCGCGCCGGAGTGGATGGAGAGCCCAATCACCTGGGCGTCCTCCTGCAGCGCGGCGTCGACGACCATCTCCGGCGTCTGCCGCAGACCTGTGTAGATGACCTCGTAGCCGGCATCCCGGAGGGCGCGGGCGACCACCTTGACGCCGCGGTCGTGGCCGTCGAGCCCGACCTTGGCAACAAGGATGCGCACGGGCCTCACCGCAGTCTGCGCGCTCATCTAGTGTCCGGCTCCGGGGGATCGGCCGATAGTCGCCGGATCGGCGCCCGAGGTCAAGGCGACGGCGAGCAACGGAGCGCGCATGTCGATAGACCTGTAAGCGAGTAGCGGAGCCGGCAACGCAGAGA
>JAYUFT010000099.1:0-18027 GCA_043738605.1 Candidatus Dormiibacterota bacterium
GGGCCCCCCACCACAGTGCCGGCGGCATCCACCACGTCGATCGCTTCGAATGCCTGGTTGGAGGCATTTTCGAGTGGCGTGCCGACTGGTCCGCTCTGGCCGGCCGGCGCCGCCGCCTCACGCGCGAGCTGCGCGAGGTACGCCTGGGAAGCTGAGATCCATTGTTCGATCCGGTCGGCCGTGGTCGTGGCGCTGGCCCGCGTCCGCAGGCTGGCTTCTTGAGCGCTCGACTGGAGTCCCTGGGAGTACATCAGGACGCCCAGGCTCGCCATCAGGGGCAATGAGATCAGCAGCGAGCCGGCCAGGACGCGGGTGAAGAAGGTGTCGGCCGGCAGCCTGGACGGCCGGCGCGCAACCGGCCTCGCCGGGTGGGCCGCTTTGACAGATAAAGGAATGACGGGCGCGAGCTTAAGGAGGTCGTTCGCGCCCTGCTCGCTCCGCTTTCTAAGCTCCACGCGGTCCCGCCTCCGGTTTTTCCCAGCCGGAACCGGCCAGCGCAGCGGCAAGCTCGCCCTGTCGCGCCGCCGCCGATGCGATCTCTTGCGCGGTGGTGGCAACCGAGCGGCTGCCTTCGGCGATGTGCTCGATGGCCACCACCACCTCCTGGGTCGACGTGCGCTGCTGCTGGCTGGCGAGCTGCACCTGGCCGCTCACCTCGGTCATCGCCCTCATCATCGCCAGGCCTCGTTCCATCTGCTTGACGCCCTTCTCCAGAGCCATCACCGTCTCGGTGCTCTCGGCCTGGGCGCCTTCGACGAGCTTCGCGATCTGCGCCGCTGCCGCTTTGGAGCGCTCGGCGAGCCGTCTCACCTCGTCGGCCACGACCGCGAAACCTCGGCCCGCATCACCCGCTCGCGCGGCTTCGATGGCCGCATTCAACGCGAGCAGGTTGGTCTGGTCGGCGATGTCGTTGATGAGCTCGAGGATGCCTTCGATCTCGTTGACGCGGCCGGCGAGGGCGAGGGTGCGATCGCCTGACGCCCTCAGGTCGGTCTGTGCCAGCTCGAGGTTCGACTGCGTTTCGGCGGCCTGGCTCGCGACGCGGTCGACACTTTCGGCGACCGCCGACGAGCTTCGGGCGAGCTCTTCCATGCTTGCAGATGTGGCCGTGGCCGCGGTGGTCTGCTCAAAGGTGGCCGACGCGAGCTGCTCGGCCACAGCCGACAGCTTGGCGGCGGACTCCGTGACCTCACCTCTGAGGCGGAAGAGAACACTGCTGAGTCGTTCGACCATGGCGTTGAAAGCGTCGCCGAGCCCGCGGACCTCGCCTCCGCCCTTGAGGTTCACCCTGGCCGTGAGATCTCCGGCTTCGACCAGCGTAGCGGCGCGAGCCAGCGCCACGATCGGCCTGGTGGTCAGGATCGCCAGGACAATCGCAAAGCCGATCAAGAGCAGCGTGCTGAGGCCCTGGAGCAGTGACGTTCGAAGCTCCTGGGCCTGGACCGGGGCCAGGGCACTGGCATAGTCGATGGAAGCGACCACCACCCAGCCCATAGTGGGGATTGGTTCATACCCGGCGAAGACCGATTGGTGCCTGTAATCGACGATCTGGGCGGCACCGGCGCCGCCCTTCATCGCTGCCTCGTAGATCGAGCCCTCAGCGACGACCGAGAGAGCGCCCCTGGGCACAATTTCGGACTCGTCTTTGACGACGCCCCAGGCGGAGCTGAACAGGAGCAGATGTTGCGCGTTGATCAGGTGCATCTCCTGGTCGTTGACCGTAGGGACGTCCAGACCGTAGGGGTTGATCAGCCTGCCCAGCACTGCCACGTTCATGTCGCCGACGACGACGCCCTGCGGCTTGCTGTCCGAGCCAACTATCGGCGCGGTCATGATCCAATCGAGACCCACCCGTCCGTGAAGAACTACGGGGCCCATCGTCTCGACGCTGAGGCTGTTGGCGAAGGTGGAGTCGGTGGGCGTTGGAGAGAGGTCCACACCGGGTGAGGACACTGCTATCGATCTTCCGGTGCGGTCGAACACCTGCATGGCGTCGAACGCCGACTGGCCTTGAAAATAGTTGACCAGCCTTGCGTTGAAGTCGGGCTGCGTCAGCTCACCCACGTCGTTGCGAGCCACTGACCGAATCTGGGCTCTCCGCTCAGCGACGAAGTCGTTGATGCGGACGGCCGCGCTCTGCGCGATTGCTTCAGCCCGGGCCTTGGCGCTGTCGGCGCTCGTCTGCGCACTCCAGTTGGCCATGACAAAACCGAGCACGATGGACACCGGGACCGATACCAGCAGCAGACTAGCCACGACTCGGAGGGAGTAGCCGTCGAGGGATCTCCAGCTCCTCCGGCGCCGGGGCGCGCGGGCAGGCCCAACAGGGGCCTTCAGCACGCGGAGCGTCTGCGTCTTGACAGGAGGTAGAGTGGCCGTTGGAGGCCCTCGTCGAAGCTGCACCCTCTCGTACTACGCCGGAGGGCATGGTTTGTCGCCATGCAGGAGCACTGCGGGCCACCCCTCTAAGCGGATGGCTTGTCGAAGCGGCTAGAGCTCGATGAGCCCCTTGCGCGCCGCGGCAATGACCGCCTGAAGCTTCGAGTGCACCTGGAGCTTTTCGATCACGTGGCGGACGTGCCACTCGACGGTGTGGGGGGCGATACCGAGGCTCTTCGACATCGCTGTGGTGTCAAGTCCCTCCGCCAGCAGGTGGAGGATGTCGAGCTCGCGCGGCGTGAACTCCGCCATCAGCTGCTCCCGCTCACGCTTCTTGGTGACGACACCACGCTGCCGTGCGATCGCGCGTGCGAACAGCTCGACCGGGATGAGGACCTCTCCCTTCGATGCCCTGCGAACCGCCTCTATGATCTGATCAGCGGTGGCGTCCTTGGTCAGATAGGCGGTGGCGCCGGCGTCGACGGCGTCCAGCAGGGCCGTCTCCGACTCGTCCGCGCTGTGGAACACAATCGCCGCGTCGGCGTGCTCGCTCTGGATCATGCGCGCCGCCTCCGGTCCGGTCACGTCGGGGAGCCGGAAGTCCATCAGCACCACGTCAGGTCGTTTCAACGCGGCCGCCTTGACTGCGTCGGCCCCAGTTGCGGAAACGCCGGAAACGGCGAGGTCGGGCTGTCCTTCGAGGACGCGGGCGAGCGCGGACGCCAGGAGCGGATGGTCCTGGACGATCAGTACGTGCACTCGGCGAGCGGCCGGCTCACCAGCTGGCGCCGCCTCCGGATTGCGCACTTAAATGGCACTACCACGCAGGGCGACGCACAGGTCGTAACAGGTCATCCCGAACATACTTGTCATGCAACTGTAAAGCGAATACTTAAAAGTTGCCGTGCTTTAGCCAATCTGGATTGTTGATACCGTGCCCAATGGTGAAAACGCTGGTGCTTGGGGCGGGGGGACAGCTTGGCTCTGAGCTCGTCAGGCTCCTGCCTGGCGCGGTGGGCTTTTCGCACCAGGAGCTGTCGGTGTCGGACCAGGCTGCGATCGAGGCGGCCATCTTCGAATACCGGCCGGAGCTTGTGTTCAACTGCGCTGCCTACAACGCTGTCGACAAAGCCGAGGTCGAGCCGCATCTTGCCTATGCCGTGAATACCGCCGGCGCCGAAAACGCGGCGCTTGCCTGCCGCCGGCATGGCGTTCAGCTGGTCCATTTTTCTACCAACTTCGTGTTTGACGGGCGGCTCCACCGGCCTTACATAGAAAAGGACGAGGCGCAGCCCCTTGGTGTCTACGGCAGGTCGAAGCTGGATGGCGAAGTGGCAGTCGTGGCCGCCCTGCCGGCAGCGCTGGTGATCCGGACTGCCGCGGTTTTCGGCGATCAGGGTTCGGCGATCAAGGGTGGCAGCTTTCCCCAGCGCATCGTCGAGCGGGCCCGTCGAGGTGAGCGGATCCGCGTGGTTTCCGACCAAAGGGTGAACCCCACATATGCTCGGGACCTGGCGGCCGCCGCCATCGCGCTCGTGTCCGGCGGGCTGAGCGGCGTGATCCACGCGGTCGCCGGAGGTTGTTGCGGCTGGGACGAGTTCGCGCGCGCCGCCCTCGCGGCCTGCGGGGAGGCAGCGGTCGTCGAGCCGGTCACCAGCACCGAGCTGGCGGCGCCGGCGGCGCGCCCGCTCAACGGGTGCCTCGGGTCGGTGCGCACGGCCGCGCTCAGGCCGTGGCAAGAAGGGCTGTCGGAGTGGGCCGCCAACTGGCAGAAGAAGGACGCCTGAACCCATAAAAAAGGCTCGGGCCGGGCGATTTCTCGACACCGGCACCGAGCTTGGCTGCGGGGGGTGAGTTCTTGTTTGGTTGAAACCGCTCCTCGTCTCCATCTCTTCTGAAGTGGCGTCTGACTCGCCGTGTTGGAGGAGTTTCGGCGCGGAATTCGTGAGCAATATAGCTGATTCCCGCGCATTTTCAACAACCTAATGGCAATTTTGCTAGGGGAAAACCAAGGGGTACTGAACCCGTGAACCGTTCGTCATAATGCTGCGTTAGTCCTGCACACGTCTTGCACAGATTGATCAGTTCGAGGGAGGCGGCCGAGCGTCTGGGCGTCAGCCAGGCGACTGTTCTCCGCGCGGTTGCGCGGCGAACCCTCATTCCTGCTGAAACCACGCCTGGAGGTCACCATCGTTTCCGCCTACAAGACATCGAAGCTTGCGCCACGGCAGCAGCCCCCAATTTGATCAGCGGCACCAAGCTGATCGGCAGCCGCGATGCGGCACGCCTGCTCGGCGTCAGCCAGCACACCGTGATCAGGGCGTGCCGGGAAGGGCACCTCGAAGCCGACGAGGTCACGCCGGGCGGCCATCACCGGTTCTCTGAGGCGCGGATCCGGGAGCTGGCGCCGCTCGCTTGCAAGCTCGTGGGTAGTGGGGCGGCGGCCCGCACGCTGGGCTTGAGCGTCGACAAGCTCCGTCGAGCCGTGCAGCGGGGCACGGTGAGCCTGGCGACGATCACGCCGGGCGGTCACCGGCGTTTCGCCGTGGGGGAGCTCTCCTGGAACTCCAGCGCCTCGAACGGAAACAGCAGCGGTCATCGCGACGCCGATGGAGCGAACAATGCAAGCGCGTAATGGCGAGGGCGACTCGATGCGCCGAGCTTCGATGGGCCTCGTCGGTGCGTTCGTTCTGCTTGCCGCCGCAGTCGCCGTCGTGGTCCTCGACTTCTTTGACCCGCTGACCCGATATGGCGCCGCTACCTTGCTGTTCCTGGCCGGCTTCGTCCTGCTAGCAAGCCAGGTCATCTGGCTGCGCCGGCGAGAGGACCGTGGCCAGCTCCTCTGGACTGCCCTGCTGGACGGCATCCTGGTCGCGGCGGTGGTCGTGGCCATCACGCCGATCATCGCGCTCATTCGCGGCTTTGTGGACCTGGTTGAGCAGTCGAAGATCCAGAGCGGCGCCGACTGGCTCGGTTACGGTTTTGCATTCACGGGTCTTTTCCTCGGCGCGGTGTTCTTTGCCTACGCCGTCAAGTACTACCTGAGCACCGTCATCGTGCTCATAACGACCATCGCATTCGGTCGAAACGGTGGCAGCGGAAATGGCAACGGCAAGCACCACGCCGGCTTGAAGAACGGCTATCACATCGACCTGGGCTATCACCCGTTCGTTTCGGTCCACGTCGCGGCCTACAACGAAAGGAGGGTGATCGAACGCCTCCTGGTCGCCCTGTCGCAGCTCGAGTACCCCGCGTACGAGGTGATCGTCGTCGACGACTCGACCGACGACTCCAAGCAAATCCTCGAGCGCTGGGCGAACACGCCGGGATTCAAGATCCTTCACCGCAACAGCCGCGCGGGTTACAAGGGCGGCGCTCTTCGAGAGGCGCTGAAGGTCATGGATCCGCGCGCTGAGTATGTGGTCATTTTCGACGCCGATTCGGTGCCATTCCCTGACGCGCTCGACCGCTTCCTGCCGCATTTCTACTACGAGAACGGGAACGGTAAGAACGGATCTGGCAACGGCCAGGTCACGCCCGAGGCTGAGCCGAACGGACACGTAAGGCACGAATACAAGCGGCGCGAGAACGTGGCCGCGGTGCAGAGCTATCAGTGGCACGTGCTGAACAAATCCGAGAGCTGGCTCACCGAGGCAGTGCGAGCGGAGTACGCGGGCAGCTACATGGTGGAGCGGCCGTTTCAGGACGCGGTGGGCTCGCTGAAGATGGTGGCGGGAACCGCCTACATGATCAGGGCGGATCTCCTGCAGGAGATCGGGTGGGGGACCAGCATCACCGAAGACTGGGAGCTCACCCTCAAGCTTTACGCGCGCGGCTACAAGGTGGCGTACACGCCCTGGGCTGAGACCCCCGCCGAATGCGTGAGCACATTCTCTCGCCTGGCCCGCCAGCGAATGCGATGGGCGGAGGGACACACATACAACGTTCGCCGATATTTCCTGACGATCCTGCTGTCGCCGTTCGTCACCCTGCTGGAAAAGTTGGAGTTCCTGTTCGACACCACCTATTACTTGCAGGCCGGGCTCTTCGTTGTCGGCTCGCTGGCGTGGCTGATATCGGAGGTGTTCCTCCACACCCACGTGCCAGGTTGGACCGCGACGCTCGGGTGGGCGCTTCTGTTCTCCAACATCCTGGCGCTGCCATTGATGAACCTCGGGGGGCTCCTACTGGAGGAGGCGCCTCCGCGCGACCTGCAGGGCGTGCTCGGGGCTGTGGTCCTATCGTTCGCGCTGGTCCCCTTCCAGGGGTGGGCCGCATTCAAGGGCCTCATCAGCAAGGAGGAAGGACCGTGGTTCCGCACTCCGAAGACCGGTCGCATCACCGACGAGGTCCACCACCTTCGCCGGCTCAACTTACTCAGGCGCTGGCTCCTCGGCCACCGAGCGGCCGTCGGCGAAGGGCGGCGTGCCGGTGGGCGCTCGGCGGGATCCCCGACCGCTCCGATACGCGCGGTTCCTGCTCGCCAGTCTCATGTCCACCGCCGGATCGGATGGGTGGTGGTCGGAGCGATTGGGCTTGCAGTCGGCGCGCTTGCGTGGGGATCCACGGGAGTGCCGGTCGTCGAATCGGCGGGCAGCCCCCTGTATGTCCACGGAAGCGGCGTGTCGCCCGGTTGCACCCCCTCCACAATGAGCACCACCATCGGTGTTCGAGCCACCCCATGCTCGGTCACGTCAAACGGAACCACCTCGGTCTTCACGTTTGCGGGCCTGACCGCGCAAACGATCACCGGAACCTGGTCGTTCACCATGTACTGGAACGGGGGCAACGGCACGGTCAAAGACACAGTGAGCCTCAGCGTCGGCCTGATATCCGGTGGCGTTTGCGTGGCGTCGATCCCGAACGGCGGTGCGACCTGGACGACCACGTACGGAAACAACGGCGCCAACACGACCAGCCCGTTCACGGTCAGCACCAGCGCGAGCCAGACGCTGGTGGTCCCGGCCGGGGCCACCATGTGTCTCATCGTCAACCTCACGCATGGCACCGGCGGCGCCACCTCCATGATCTATGACGGGGCCGCCGGGACTGCCGACACGCAGCTCATTCCGCCGGTCACGGTGGTGCCCGAATCGCTGCTTGGGTTCCTCGGTCTCGCGCTGGCGATCCCGGTCATCACGGGGCGGCGACGGCTGCTGAGTCTCCTCAGGTTGCGGGCATGAGAAGGCAGGACCGCGACGCGCTGAACATGACCTTGATCGCGATCACCTGCGCGCTCTTGATGTTGCTGCCCTTCGTCACGACCTTCAACGAGCTGCTCACGTCATGGGCACTTGCACTCGGCGCCAACAATCCGTTGCAAGGAATCGTGCCCATAGAAACGCGCATGGTGGTCGGCCTCCTGGGCGCGGCCGGCATCCATGCAGCGGCGTCTGGGAGCCATCTCGTGATCTGGGATTCGGCCGGGTCAATGCACACGCTGTTCATCTCATGGAACTGCATCGGCTGGCAGAGCCTCATCTTGCTGGGGGTCAGCTTCCTTTCTGGACTGCGCGGACAGCAGACGGTCGAAGCGCGAGTTCAGGTTGTGCTCATCGGCGTGGCGGGAACGATGCTGTTGAACCTCATGCGCGTGGCTGCCGTCGCGGCGATCGCTGCGACGTTCGGGCAGACTCCGGCCACGATCTTTCACGACTATGGAGGCACGATCCTCGTGGTCGTCTGGCTCTTCGCCTTCTGGATCTTCGCTCAGCGCTTCATCCTTGTCGCGCCGCTTGCAGAAGAGGTCGAGGGGCTCGCATGAAGCGTTGGTTGCGCCTGGGCCTGCAGACAGCGTTCGGCCTGTTTCTGCTGTGGCTTTGGCTCCGCACCGTGTCGCTTCCAGAAGTCGCCAGTCACGCCCGAGTCCAGAGCTGGCCGGCCGTCCTGCTGATGATCTGCCTGTTCCTGGTGACCAGCGTGATCAGGGTCCGGCGGTGGCTGCTCCTTCTCCGGCCGCTCGCGCCCGTGGGGATGGTGCGTGCGTTCGCGATGAGCTCGGCGGGCGGACTGCTCAACTACGTCATCCCGATCCGCTCAGGAGATGCGGCCCGAGCATGGTGGTTGTGGCGCCGGCATCGCGTCCCCGCCGGCTCCGCGCTCGCCACGATCGTGATCGATAAAGCCTGCGACCTTACTGGCGTCGCCATCGTGCTCGCCATCCTCGAGATCGTCGCCGCCACAGGTGCGGTCAACGCACCGAGAGGCTTGCTCGGCGCAGCCGCTCTGGCCGTCGCTCTTCTCGCAGCGGTGCTGGGGACGGCTTTGCTCGGACCGCGAGTTGCACGCTCGTCGCTGGCACGCAGGCTGCTGCCGGCGAGATTCGCATCGGCCCTCGCAGGCCAGGCTTTCGCGTTTCGCGCCGGCGCGCGCGGGCTCTGGACACCGGCGCTGGCCGCCCGACTTGCAGGTTTGACAGCGCTGGCGCTTGTCATCGACGCGTTCAACTTCACGCTGCTGTTCACGGCAGTTGGCATCCGGGTGCCGACGCTGCAAGCGATGGCTGCCTACCCCGCGCTGCTGCTGAGCTTTGCGGTCCCAGCTGGACCTGGCTATCTTGGCAACCTCGAGGTGGCCGGATCGCTGGTGCTCGGAGGTGGCTTGGGGCTTGCGCCCGCGGTGGCGGCGGGGGCGATCGTCCTTTACCACGCGATCACCGCCGGCTATGCGTTGGTGCTGGGGAGCCTCGGTTTTCTGCTGGTTGGAGGCCGGCGCCGGCTGCGGGAAGGGGGCCCTCGAAGGATTGCGGTGTTCCATTGCGGTTTCACGTACTCCGGAGGTGGCGAGCGGATCGTCATCGAAGAAGTCCTGGGATTAAGAAGGCGCGGCTTTAAAGTCGAGTGCTACGCGCCGACAGTTGACGCGTCGCGCTGCTACCCCGACCTGATCAGCGACGTTCGGGTTCGCACCTTCCTGCCGCAGCTCCCGCGCTGGTTCCCGTACCGCGAGGCGATCCAGATGGCCGCAGCTTCGCTGCTGATGCCGCTGTATGCGTGGCGGTTGCAGGGCGTCGACGCAATCGTCGCGTGCAACCAGCCGAGCGCCTGGATCGCATGGTGGGCCGCACGGCTGATCGACGTCCCTTATGTCGTGTACCTGAACCAGCCGAACCGGCTGGTCTATCCGCGAAACATCGACCGCGAGACGGGGTGGGTGGCCAACGCCGACTACCGGCTGCTGGCCGGCATCGTGATGCGGGCAACAAAGTTCGTCGCGTGGGCCGACCGCCGCTCGGTGCAGGAGGCCGATCAGCTCCTGGTCAATGGCGACTACATCGGCGACATCATTCGCAGCATCTACCGACGAGAAGCTGTCGACTGCCCGGCCGGCTGCCACGTGGCCGCCTCAGGTTTTCCGCTGTCGAGTGACTCGCGATTCGGCGGCGGCCTGACGATCAACGGCTATCCAATCCGGCGGCCCTATGTTCTGCTCACCAATCGTCACTACCCGCAAAAGCGGTTCGACCTGGCGATCCGTGCGATGCAAGAAGTTCGAAAGAACCATCCCAAGGTCCAGCTCGTGATCCCTGGGCCCGCAACCTCTCACACCGCAACGCTCCAGGCATTGACCACCGAGCTGAAGCTGAACGACTGCGTGCTGTTCCTAGGCGCCATCACCGAAGAAGAGTTGAACCGCCTATACGAAGGCGCCGCGGTGTATGTCTACCCAGCACCTGAGGAAGACTTCGGGATGGGCGTCATCGAGTCGATGGCCAAGGGTGTCCCCGTGGTCGCTTGGAACCAGGCCGGGCCGACGGTGACGGTGGGTCCTGGCACGGGTCACCTCGCCGAGCCGCTCGAGGTGAGCGACTACGCGAAAGGGATTTCGAAGCTGCTTGACGATTCCTCCCGGAACCAAGCGACCGGCGAGCGCGCCTTCGAGTGGGCGCGTCGGTTCGACTGGGAGAGACACATCGACACCCTCGAGAGGGCGATCCTGGAAGTCGCGCGCTCGCATGAGCAGCTGGCGGCGGAGGCCGCCACGGCATGAAGCTGCTGCCCAGGATCCTCGTCGACGACGAGGAGGAGGAAGACGAATTCCAGACATATACCGGGGAGCCCGGTGGCGAGATAGGGCTCGCAGCCTCTCCAGCTGTGTCCGCCCAGCCATTGCCGTGGTGGGCGCTGGGAGCGGTGTGGGCGGTCGCCCTGCTGCCTCGTCTTTATGCCCTTTTCTTCCTTACCGATCCTCAGAACCCTGGGGACGGCTGGCATGGCGACGTGTTCCATCACTGGCAGATCGCATACCTCACGAAGGAAGTCGGGCTTTGGGATCCAAACGGACCGCGACTATGGGATCTGAAGGGACTCGATTACTTCTGGGGCGTGATCCACCCCGCCCTTCTGGTCGTCCTCTTCTACGTCACCGGATCTGTCGACATCGTGATTCCGCGGCTCGTGAGTGTCTTATTTGGTGCGCTCGTTGTCGTCCTCGTGTTCAGCCTGTGCCGCCGCTACTGGGGCCTCGGCGTTGCGATCGCGGCCGGCCTGTTTGCGGCCCTCCTTCCGACCAGCGTCTTCATCGATTCCACCGGCTTCCTCGAGCCGATGGGCATTGGTCTGGTCCTGCTCGGCATCTGGTTGTGGCCGAAGCGTGGCCTGTGGACCGGTGTCGCATGGGCTCTCGCCTCGATGGCACGCGCCGAGGCCTGGATCTTCAGCCTCGGAATGCTGGTGGCCACCTATTTCCGGCGCGCGCACGAACGCGAGCGCTTGCTCGCGACGGTCGCGTGGATCGTGGTGATCCTCGCTTACATGAAGCTGCTGCTCGACCGCACCGGCAACCCCATCTATCCGGTGTACTGGAACCTGCTCGCCAACATCTTCGGAAAATGGGAGTTTGCGACCAATCTCACGCCGGACCAGATCGCCGCGAGGCCCTACCTGGTGGCGCTGATGTTGGCCGGTCTTGCCGGCCTTGCGTGGACCGTGTGGCGCCGGCCGCCTTCGTACATGTTTTTGATGTTTGGGTTCGGCTACCTGGCCTATACAGGTCTGTCTCTGGGTCTGACCTCCTACCTGAAGAGCTGGGTGTCGTGGTTTTGGCAGGAGAGATTTTTTCTCTTTCCATACGAGTTCGCCGCCGTGCTCATCGCCATCGTGCTGCTGAGCGCCGCGCCTCGCCGCTTCGGACGGCGCGTCTTGCCCGTCGCATGGGCGGTTGTAGTCATCGTCCTTGCGGTTGCTCAGCTGGAGTGGGCGCCGATCCTCAACCTGTACGACGCCACGCGCGCCACATGGACTCGGTCCCAAACCGCCGCGAGCCAGCTGATGAGTGTTTACGACCAGCAGGCATTTCGCGGCAGCGTGCTGAATATCCCGCCCGACAATCCGGCGATGTTCTATGCGATGGTCGAGCAGCACGGCCTGCAGGGCCGCAACGTCGTGGGACAGCTTTACGACCCTTTCTACTACGCCAGCGGCTTTTCCTACTCGCAAAACGCGGCGGTCGGCGACACGCTCATGCAGTGCTGGCTGACCTCAACGCACACCCGGCTGTGGGCGGTTGATCCAAACAACGCGAACTACACCCAAGCCATCGCGGATCAACCCGGCTGGTTCACGAAAGTCGGCTCTGTGGACGCGTATGGATGGGTGGTGGAGGAGGTGCATGCTCCACCGTCGAACGGATCCGAGTGCGCTGCGGCGACGAGAGCTGCCGGTGGCTAGGTCTAAGGCGATCGGCGCCTGGCGAGTCGTGCGATGAAGATCGCTGTAATCCACCTGGGGTTTTTCTACGCCGGCGGTGGGGAGCGCCTGGTGCTGGAGCAGGTTCAGGGGTTGCGCCGGCTCGGTCATGACGTTGAGCTGTTCGCGCCCATCGTCGATCGCGATGCGTGCTTCCCCGAGCTCATCGATCAGGTCGGCGTGCACAAGCTCGTTCCGCATCCGCCGAAATGGCTGCCGGGCCGTGTCGCCTTCGCGGTGTTCTTGTCGTGCCTGCTCGCGCCAGTGCTCGCCCTTCGGTTCCGCCGCTTCGACGTCATCCTGGCCGCGAATCAGCCTTCGCTGTGGATCGCGCTTTGCGCTGCTCAGGTGCTCGGGAAGTCCTACGTGGCATATCTGGCCCAGCCGAACCGAGTGCTGTATCCACGGGCGATTGACCTGTCCGTCCCGCACCCGAATCTGGACTACCGGATCTTTCGCATGATCGCGACTGTGCTGCGGCCCATCGTCCGCCGCTGGGATCACCTCGCAGTCGATCGCGCCTCGTTGGTGCTGGCCAACGGCAGCTACATGGCGGGAGTGCTTGAGGGCATCTATGCAAGGCCGTTCGAGTCGTGCCCGGCTGGAAGCCATCCGGGCTTGGAGTCGGCGATAACCGGCGCACGCCGTGAAGGTGGCCTGGTTGCCGGTGAATTAGTGCTGCCCAAACCTTATGTTCTGCTGACCAACCGTCACTTCGCGGTCAAACGTTTCGACTATGCCATCCGTGCGCTGCGCCTTGTGCCCGGGGCGCACCTCGTGATCACCGGGGCATTTACGGCATACACCGATGAAGTTCGACGGCTCGCATCGGACTTGGGCGTTGCCGACCGAGTCATCTTCACAGGGCTCGTCTCCGACACCGTCCTGTCCAGGCTCTACTCTGAGGCCGCCGTCTATGTCTATCCGGCTCCCGAGGAGGATTACGGCATGGGCATCGTCGAGGCGATGGGCCACGGAGTGCCAGTTGTGGCTTGGCGGTCCGCGGGACCGACATCAAGTGTTGAGTCAGGTGTAAACGGAATGTTGGTTGAACCTTTCGATGAGGAGAAGTTCGGTCGCACCATCAATACGCTTGTAGTCGACCCAGTGCAGGCTGACAAGCTGGGCCGGGCGGCATGGCTTCGCGTGAACGACGGCCTGGGCTATGCGAGCCACTGCCAGCATCTGGCTTCCACGCTGAGTGTCGCGGCTGCCCACCCGAAGCGCCGGCACGAAGCTGGACGAGACGATGGTCTGGATACGCCGGCGCCTACTTTCCGCGAGGAGGTCTCACGGGCGACTCCGCAGTAGTTGTGACCGCGTCGTCGTTCGACTACGAGTCGAAGCGCTGGGGGTCCAGCCCCGTATTCGCTCGTCCCTGGCACATACAGGGTTTGAAGCTGCGATATGCGCTGGAAGACCTCTCCTCAGTTCGCTCTGGCCGCGTCCTCGACGTTGGCTGCGGGGGCGGGAATATGGCCAAGGCCATAAAGCGAGAGCGCCCGGACCTCGAGGTTTACGGTGTCGACACCAGCCGGAACGCAATCGCTTCCGCCAACGCAAACGCGGAGGGCGTCGAGTTCCGCGTCGGCACAGCCGAGCGACTCCCTTTCGAAGCCGGGTACTTCAGCGCCGTGACCATGTTCGACGTGCTCGAGCACCTCGAGGACCCTGGCCGCGTGCTCGGCGAAATCGCGCGCGTGCTTGCTCCGGGCGGTCTTTTTCACATTGCGGTGCCACTGGAAAATCAGCCGGGCACGATCTATCACTTGATCGGCGCAGGAACACGTTGGAAGGCGAAAGTGCGATGTCTCGGCCACATCCAGACTTTCAGTGAGGCGGATTACCGCGAGCTGGCCGCCAAGAACGCACTGCCTGTCACCCAGGTGCGGTGGAGCTACCACCACCTCTTCTCCTTGATCGACGTTCTGTATTTCTCATTCCTCCAGCCACGGGGTGGCGTCAGTACCTCGGTCGAGGACTACGTCAGCGCCCAACGAGGTTGGGCCGCAGGTCCGATGCGCGCAGCCTGGAAAGTCGTCAGCGCCACCGGATGGTGCGAAGCACGTGCGTTCCGTTGGATGCGAGGCGCCTGCGGGCACTTCACGTCCAGAAAGCAGGGCTGACGTCGGTCGCCGTTTGAGCCGGTTCCTGGAGCTGACGGAGCTGGCGGCCGTCGGTTCGATTCGTCTCGTCGTCGCATCGGCGTTGATAGTTGCGGCGGCCTGGGTCGTCACCTGGCAGGTGCTGTGGGATGGGCTTTCGGGTTCCGACTCTCTGTACCACCTCCACCTCGCTCGATGGGTCGCAGACTCGTTTCCAGCGATCCACTGGTGGTACCAGTGGGACGGCATGGGGGTCTCCTACCGCGAGGGATACCCAATGGTCCCGAGCTGGCTTACCGTCGCTGTGGCGCAGCTGAACGGCATGAGCCTTGATCACGCCATGCAGCTGACCCAGTTCGCAATCAACCCTCTGTGCGCGATCGGCATCTACGCGTTCTGCGCCTGGCGATGGGGTCGTCCGCTGACGGGCCTGGTCGCCGGCATCCTCTATCTGCTCAGCCCGATCACGTACACGTTCCTGCTCAACTGGGGCTTCTACGCCAGCCAGATGGGCACGGTCCTCGTCATGCCTGCCGTGATCGCCATCGATATTTTCTGCGAGGAGTGGCAGGCGGGGACGTCGGGCTGGCGATACCGGTTGAGTGGGCTCTCTGCTGTCCTCTTGATCACATTGACCGGGTTGGTTTCGCCGACAGTCGTGGGCGCTCCACTGGCAGCGATCGTCGCCTACACGCTCGCGGTGCGCGGCGGCTGGAGGCGGCAACTTCGCTGGCTTTTCATCGCGACTCCGCTCCTCGGCCTGGGCTGGCTCGCGACGGCGGCGTTCTGGGTCGGGCCTCTCAATGACTATCTGAATCTCCTCGCCTCGCGACACCCAGCGCCGGCCTACAGCCTTCTCTTCTACCCACATTGGGACTTCCTTCGCATGCTTCAGCTGCTGCCCGTTCGCGCAACCCAGGTCGAGGACCAGGCTTCCTTCGTGCCCGCGGTCTGGGTCCCAGCGCTGGCAGGAGCTGTGGCCATGTGGGATCGAAGGGTGCGGGTGCTGGTGGCTCTCGCATTTGTGGGCTTCGTGATTACGTCAGTCCCGCTATTCGATCAAGTCCTCTACAAGACCCCGATTCCGACGATCCTCAACAATCGGACGGGCATGGCGCTGGTTCAGTTCACGGTGCCCTTGCTGGCCGGCTTTGGGTTGATGGCCACGCTGCCAACCGCGGCCGGCTATGTGATGCGGCGACTTCGACCCCCGAGACTCGCGCAGCTCTCGGTGGTCACCGCCCTGAGCCTGATCGGCCTGGTGCTCGCCACCGTCGACGTGGGCGCCAACTTCGCGACCACGCACGACGTGGGGGCCGATTACTTCGCGCCGTCCAATGACATTTGGGAGCGCCATTTCCCTGATCCGTGCGTACAACCCGGTTCGAGCGCCGACCCGAACCCGCTGTGCCGAAGTGCCTTGCTATCCAGCAATTTCAATGTTCTCGAGCTCCGCGCCGCCTGCCGCGGGTCCGATAACTCCCTGCGACGCGACGTGCCGATTTGCGCCGCCCTCCAGGACATCGAATCGCCGACCTGGGACTCCGCCAACGATACGGTCATTGCTCGCACGGTTTCGGATTGCAGGTCAGGCTCCCGTGACCTGGTCTGCTCGGCGCGCTACCAGACGTTCGAGGAGCAAGTGCTCGACCGCAGCCAGTGGCGATCCTTGCAGGTCGGGTGTTTCCTACCTGGTTGCCAGAGGACACCTGTCGTGCCTGCGTTCGCGAATCCACCGCAAAGGGCCGTGCTGGACGCACACTCGGCCCCACTGTTGATGGCCTTTCACGACCTCACCGGCGGAGGGCAGTTCTATGCCTACAACTTCCAGGACATTTCCTCGCTCGAACTTTCGGACTACATGAAGAGCAGCATGGTGGACGACAGCGGCGGGGCGCAGCTGAAACAGGAGCTGGCAAATATCAGCGGCGCAGATGCGATAGTGCTCGGGTCGTCGCAAGGCAACCTGGCATCCGTTTACGCGGGCCTCGGCTGGACCGCCGGCAATTCCATTCCTGACGCGAGCGTCTATCTGGCGCCCCGCCCGAGTGGCCTGGCGGCGGAGTGGTCCGGCGGATCGACTGTGCTTGTCGTCGGGCAGCTTTCGTCGGACTCGTCCAATCCATACAACCAGGTCTTCAAGCAGGCGGCGCAGGGACTGATCCCTTTCAACAACGGATGGCTGGTGCGCTCGCGATCGGCGTACATCGACGATTACTCAGACTCGGAGCTCGCCAACTATTCGTCCCTGCTCTTGCTTGGTTACCAGTACCACGATGCGGCGACTGCCTGGCACCGGCTGGACCATTACGTCCGCAATGGGGGGCGCCTCTTCGTCGAGACCGGCTGGCAGTACACGGATCCAGACTGGAATGTGACCACGGCGTATCCGGTGCTGCCAGTCGAGGGACTCGGTTGGGGCCCTCTTGACCCGAAGGGATCCGCGACCGTCGAGGGTGCGCCTGATCCGGCGTTCGGCTCCTTCACCTACCAGGGCGGCGGGTGGGGCGCGAGCAGCGCCGCCGGTGTGCGGCCCAACGCTCAAGCCCTCGTCAGCGTCGGCGGCAAGGTGGTCGTGGCGCGCTGGTCGCTCGGGCGAGGCGAAGTGCTCTGGTCAGGGATGAATCTGCTTGCGCATTCCGATGTTTCGAAATCCGCTGACGAGAATGCGTTTATCGCGCGCCAGTTCGCCTGGCTGCTGGGTTCGCCGTCACCCGCCGCTTCGGTCAATCCGGTTTGGGTCAATGACGACGAGGCGCACCTGGCGCTCGAGCCTGCTGCTGGTCCGACAGCGGTGCTGTTCAAGGAATCGATCGCGCCGGGGTGGTCGGCGGAGCTCCGCTGGCCGGGAGGGTCACGGCCGGTGGCGATCCAACCGGCCGAGATGGACTTCATGTTGGTCCAGCTGAGCTCGGTGCCGGCAGGCTCGACCCTCGTCTTTCATTACGGCCCGACGTGGAGGGTGTACGTGTGGTGGGGAGTGTCCGCCCTTGCCCTGCTCCTGTTGGCGGTTTGGGCCTGCTTTCCTGCTCCATACCGGTGGGCATGGCTTCGCGCGAGGGCTTTCTCGGACCGTTTGGGTGAGCGAGCGCGCTGGTCCGCGGAGTCTGAGTGAACCGTCTCGGCGCCATGCGAGCCGGCTTTCGGAACTGGTTCCTGCCGAGCCTGCTCGGCTACTTCGCCATCTCGTTCGGAGAACGGGCGCCTAAGCTTCTTCGTCCGCTGCTCGACCTCCGGTTCACTCTGCGGACGCGGCAGGGCCCGAGGATCCGGGCTCGTTTGCGCGACATCGGTCCGCCGGCCGAAGTTTTTGGCCTCGGCGAATATGACGATCCGGAATTTGATTGGGTCCGGCTGCGCTACGTCATCGACGTGGGCGCCCACATCGGAGCCTTCACTCTTTGGGTTGCAGCGCGCGCGCCGCAATGCGAGGTCCTCGCCATCGAGCCCAACCCGGAAGCAATCGCCCTGTTGAGGGAGAACCTGGACTCGGCCGGACTGCGCGCACGCGTGAGAGTGCTCGAAGCCGCTGTGGCTGGTGTGTCGGGTCAGCGTCAGTTCTCGGTCACGACGATGTCACCGAGCGCCACTCTGCTTCCGGTCGCTGAACGATCGGCCGCCCGCTCTGTCGCCGCCATCACACTGGCCGAGGCCGTCGCCGCAAGCGGCTTTCCAAGCGTGGACCTGCTCAAGGTCGATGTCGAGGGGGCCGAGGAGGAGATCTTTGTGAACCCTGGGCTCGAGGTCTTGAGGCTGGTTCAAGCGGTGATGATCGAGTGTCACCCACCGGCGGCCGACCGGCTCGCCAACTTGATCGAACCGGTGCTCGATCGCTCGGGCTTCAGGGTTTCCTGGCG
>JAYUFT010000100.1:0-6308 GCA_043738605.1 Candidatus Dormiibacterota bacterium
GACGTGGACATCAACGAGGTCCTGAGCGACGCGATCGCTCGCGCCGGCGGGTCGCCGTCGGTCGACTTCAAGGCGGACCTGGACCCGCGTCTCCCAATCGTGGTCGGCGACCGCGACCGCCTGATCCAGGTGGTGAGCAACCTGGTCAACAACGCGGTGAAGTACTCGCCGGACGGCGGGACGGTCACTTTGTCCAGCAGGGCCGAAGGCGAGTTCGCGTTGGTCAGCGTCACCGACACCGGCGTCGGCATACCCCCCGACGAGATCGGCCACGTCTTCGAGCGCTTCCGCCGGGTGCGGAGCGGAGCCGCGCAATCGATACCTGGGACTGGGTTGGGCCTCACGATCGTTAAGCAGATCGTGGAGATGCATGGGGGAAAGATTTGGGTTGAGAGCGCGGTCGGGCACGGTTCGGCATTTCACTTCACTCTCCCGCTGGCGGCGGAAAACGTCACGCCACTGCAGCGCCGGCATGCCTGAGCCGGCGACGCCAAACAACAAGACGCAGATCACAGTGCTGGTCGCGGATGACAATGACGTCGCCCAAAACCTGTGCAAGCGGGTGCTCGAGAAGGCCGGCTACAAGGTGCTGATCGCCGTCGACGGCCTCCAGGCGGTGGATGTGGCCCTGAGCCAGCACCCCGCGATGATCCTCATGGACGTCGCCATGCCGGGCATCGACGGGATCGAGGCGACCAAGCGGATCAAGGCCGCGATGCCGAACCAGCCGATCGTCATCGCCAGCGCCCATTCGATGGCGGGCGACAGGGAGCGGTTCCTCGCCGCCGGAGCCGACGACATCCTGAGCAAGCCTTTTCGCCTCGCGGACCTCGTGGCCATCGTCGGGAAGCTGACGGCCGGCAAATGAAAGACCTAACCGGCACACGAGTCGGCCAGTACGAGATCGTCGAGCGCCTCGGCGGCGGCGGCATGGCCGTCGTCTATCGCGCGGTCCAGCAACCCCTCGGCCGCGAGGTGGCGCTCAAGGCGCTGTCGCCAGAGCTTTTCCAGGACGAGGGATTCGTCAAGCGGTTCGAAACGGAGGCGAAGACGCTCGCCAAGCTCGACCACCCGAACATCCTGCCGATCTACGACTTCGAGGTCACGGAGGGTGTGACCTTCCTGACCATGCCGTTGATCCGCGGCGGCACGCTCCGCGACATCCTCAACCGCGGTCCGCTCGACACGCTCACAGCGTGGCGCTACCTGCGCGAGATCGGGGATGGCCTGCAGCACGCTCATGACGCGGGGATCGTGCATCGCGACCTCAAGCCCACCAACGTGCTCATCCACTCTGACGGCCGCGCCATGCTCGCCGACTTCGGGCTGGCTCGCGGCGCCGGGCAGCCGACGCACCTGACCACCATCGGACTGGCGATCGGCACGCCTGGGTACATGGCGCCGGAGCAGGTTATGGGTCATGAGGTCGATCGCCGGTGCGACATCTACGCGATGGGCGTCCTCACCTTTGAGATGCTCACCGGCCGCCTGCCGTTCATCGGCTCCAACCGAATGGAGGTGGCTTACGCCACCGTCAACGCTCCGGTCCCGTCCGCCGCCAAGCTGAACGCCGCCCTGCCCGACGAGCTCGATGTGCTGCTGGCCAGGGTGCTTGCCAAGGACCCGGCGCAGCGGCCGCAGACGGTGAAGGACCTGCTGGCGCAGATGGCGAAGCTGCCGCAGCGGCGGCAGGCGCCGGCGGCCGCGGCTCCCGTGCCGTTCGCGCGCGCCGCGGCGGCGCAGCCGGCCGAGACGGCCGCGATGCGAATCGTCTCGGCGCCCCCGGCCCCTGTGCATGGGTCGCCTCCGCCACCATCGCCCAGCACCGGCTCGGGTTCGGGCGCGTCGGCGCTGAGGACGCTCGAGATGATGGGCGTCAAACCTTCGCGCGCTCGTGGCCGGTTCATCCTCAACTCGCACGTCGCCAACCTGATCCACGTGGCGCGCGATGTCACCGCAGACCGGTGGCCGGAGATCGCTTACTCGGCGGGCCTCGTGCAGTACCTGGAGGAGGATCCGCCGAACGACGAGCAGCTGGCGACGCCGGTCGAATACCTGAGCAGCCTCAACGAGGCGTTCGAAAGGGTGTACGGGCACGAGGCCGAGGACGCGATCAGGGCCTGGGGCAGGCGCGCCACGGAGCGTTGGCTCGCCGATGGCCGCCACGGGATGGGTGGGGCGCGGCGGTTGGTGCCGGGGCGCCAGCGCAAGCTGGCCGGCGTCGTCAAGTCGTACACCGAGGCGATGGACCAGGTGCGGGGCGAGCACACACACGCGTGGCTTCAGGTCGACGCGCATCAGTTCTGGCTCGTGAACTTCTCCAACATGTTCGCCCTCGGGCGGATCAAGGCGGTCAAGTCCTGCACCATGTGGACGGCCTCCATCGAGACGATCCTGAGATGGGCCGGCCTCGCCAACGACTGGTACGTGGAAGAGGTCGAGTGCGGGTGCGTCACAGGTACCTTCGACTGCGTTTTCGCGATCCGGTCAGTGGAGAGCTGACTCCGGCGCCCCCACCGGCCGAGCCTAGGCGCGACTGCAAGTCAGTTGCAAGGGGACACTTGTTAAGTTCTGGATTAACCGGTACGTTAGTGAAACCGGATCGCAATCGCCCTCCCTCCTTTCTGAGGGTCCTCTGCCGAAAGGTGGAGGACCTTCTGACTTTCTTGGGCCGACCCTAGGTAGAGTCCATTTATGGCCAGGTTCGCCGTCGACGTCACCGCGTGCTGGCGCCCTCAGCGCGTCGGCATGCTCACCGTCGCCGTCGAGCTGACCAAGGCCCTGGTCGCCGCTAGGGACGAAGACCAGTACACCCTCCTCTGCAGCCGCGAGCGCCCGCCCGCCCTGGCCGGCCTCGACTGTGAGGCCGTGCTGTCGCCCCACCGGCACGAGCTGGCGCTGAAAACGCGATGGCTGCCCACCGTCGAGGCCCAGCTCGACTGCGACGCCATCCTTTATCCGTACTGGCCGAGCCCTCCCATGCGGCGCCGCGATGCGCCTCCGGCGGCCGTGTTCGTCCACGACCTCGCCTTCAAGCTCCGGCCCGCCGAGGTGCCCTGGCAGCAGCGCCTCTACATGGGGGCGGTGCTCGGCCGCTCGCTACAATCGGCGGCCGCGGTCATCGTGCCTTCGGAGGCGACGCGGCGCGACCTGCTCGCCTGCTACCCGATCACCGGCCTGAAGTCGAAGGTCCACGTGGTGCCGGAGGGCGTGACCCTTGACGCGCCGCCTGGCCCGTTGCCGCCGCAACTGGAGCCGGGGTTCATCCTGGCCGTGGGCACGATCGAGCCCCGCAAGAACTACCCCCGCCTGCTCGCCGCGTACCGCCACCTCCGTCGCGAGTCGGTGCCGCTGCTCCTGGGTGACAGCCCTGGGGTGCCCGAGCTCGTGATCGCAGGCCGGCCGGGCTGGGCTTACGGCGACACCCTGGAGCGGATCAAGGCGGAGCGGGGAGTGCGCTACCTCGGCCACGTCGACGACGCCACGCTCAGCGCCCTCTACCGTTCGGCGGCGATCCTGGCCTTCCCGAGCCTCTACGAGGGTTTCGGGCTGCCCCTGCTCGAGGCGATGGCACACGGCCTGCCGGCTGTCGTCGGCAATGCAGGCGCGCTGCCCGAGCTGGCCGGCGACGCCGCGATCCTCGTCGACCCCGAGGACGTGCGCTCTATCGCAACAGGGCTCGAACGCCTGCTCGCCGACGCCTCTTTGCGGGAGACGCTCGGCGCGGTCGGCAGGCAGAGGGCGGCGGAGTTCACGTGGGAGCGGGCGGCGGCGAAGACGCGCGACGTCCTGCGGGGGATCGCGGTTCCGGAAGCCGCCGAGCCGGCTGGTCGTACGATCTCCTGAGTGTCCAAAACGTCCAGCTCACGCAACCGTGTGTCGGTGCTCGCTCTGTTCGCGGGCGGCACTCACGACTACCTGCGGATGGCCCGGCCGCTCCTGCGCTCGCTGGAGGGCACGCACCATTTCAACCTCGATGTGGTGACGGAGCCCGGTCACCTCGCGGTTGAGGGTCGGCAGGTGCTGCTGGTCGCCAGCGATCACCCCCTCCAATCCGGACAAGCGGAGCTGCTCACCGATTTCGTCCGCGGCGGTGGAGGCGTCGTCGTGCTTCACGGCACGCTCGCGAAGTGGGTCGAGAGTGGCAACGACAGCGTGAAGTTGAGCGAGCTTGCGGGGTGGGCGCCCACAGGACCTGCGCCGGTGACGGAGCTGGTCGTGCGCGCCGATCAGTCGCACCCCCTGACACAGCGTCTCGGGCCCGAGATGAAGTTCACCGACGAGCTGTACCTGTCCGAAGGACCGCCTTCTGATGCAGTGGTTCTGCTGCGCACCAGCTGGCATTTCACCGACCAGGTGGTGGCGTACGAGCGAGCGGTCGGCGCCGGTCGCTTCGTCCACATCGGTCTAGGCCACCAAGCATTGACTTTCGAAGACGCGTCCTTCCAGAGGCTGCTGCACCGCACGCTGTTGTTTGCCGCGGGGACGGCAGTGGCGCCGGTGGTTGGTGTGGGACTCATCGGATACGGCGCGATCGCTTCTGCGCACGCGACTTCGATCACGGCCACTTCTGGACTGCGCCTTCGCGGGATCTGCGACCTGTCATCCGAGCGCCGCGAGCTCGCCGCCCGTGAGTGGCAGGTGCCCACGCACTCGAGCGCGGAGGAGCTCTTCGACGATCCGGATGTCGAGCTGGTGGTCGTCGGCACTCCGCCCAGCGCGCACGCGGACTCAGTTCTCGCGGCGCTCGCTGCGGGCAAGCATGTGGTGTGTGAGAAGCCATTTGCGTTGCGCGTGCAAGAGGTCGATTGGATGATCGACAAGGCTGCGTCGGGGGATCGCGTGCTCACCGTTTATCAGAGCCGGCGATGGGATCCCGACTACATCGCGATGCGTGACGTGGTCCGGTCCGGACGGATCGGCGATCTGTTTTACATGGAGTCGTTCATCGGCGGTTACTCGCACCCGTGCGATTTCTGGCATAGCCATGAGCCGGTGTCAGGCGGGACCATCTACGACTGGGGGTCTCACTACTTCGATTGGGTGCTGCAGCTCTTTCCTGACAAGGTCAAGACGGTTTCGGCGGTTGGGCATAAGAGGGTGTGGCACGACGTGACGAACTCGGACCAGGTGCGCGTCGACCTCACGTTCGAGGGTGGTGCGCAGGCCACGTTCCTGCAGTCCGACATCGCCGCGGCGATGAAGCCGAAGTGGTATCTGCTGGGCACGCAGGGGGCGGTCGTCGGCGAGTGGCGCGAGGAGACGGTCACCGCGCGATCCCCGAGCGGTGACCTGGTCGAGGAGCGTCTGGCGCCCGCTGAATCGCCCGCGCGGGTGAAGGTCATGCGGCCCGCCGACGATGGTGGCTCGCACGAAGAAGTGCTGGTGCTGGGGCGGCGCGAAGAGAACGCGTTCTATCGCAACCTCGCGGACCATTTCGCCTGGGACGAGCCGCTGGCCGTGCCGCCCGATGAGGCGAGGCGCACCGTGGCGGTGATGGAGGCGGCCTCGCACTCGATCGCGCGAGGCGGCCGGCAGGTGGAGGTCGACATATAGCCTCGCCCCGGCGTTTGGGATGGGGCGTGCTGGGTGCCGCGGGGATCGCCGACAGCGCTGTCATGCCCGCCATCAGCGCTTCGAGCAACGGGCGGTTGGTGGCGATCGCCAGTCGCGACCGGGAGCGGGCGCGGGCTCTTGCGACCAAGCATTCGGTGGAGCGCGTCAGCGCCACCTATGAGGCGCTGCTTGCGGACCCTGAGGTGGACGCTGTCTACATTCCGCTGCACAACAGCGTGCACAGGGAGTGGGCGCTGCGCGCGGCAGCCGCGGGCAAGCATGTGCTGTGCGAGAAGCCGCTTGGGATGAACGCGGCGGAGGCGGAGGAGATGGGGGCGGGCGCCGACCGGGCGGGGGTGCTGCTCATGGAGGCCTTCATGTACCGGTTCCATCCCCGGCCTCGGGATTTCGTCGCCGGTATACGCGATGCCCTGCATGTCAATGCGACGTTTGGGTTCACGCTTCGGGACCCGGCGAACTATCGGATGAAGAAAGAGTTCGGCGGTGGGGCGCTGCTCGACGTGGGGTGCTACACGGTGAGCGTGTCTCGGTGGATCCTGGGGGAGCCGGTGGGGGTGGCGGCGTCGGCGCACAGGGACGGGGTGGACGGGGTCGACATGACGGTGAGTGCTCTGCTGCAGTTCGCGGGCGGGGCCACGGCCTCGGTGTGGGCGAGCTTCGAGGGGCCGGAGGAGCAGGAGCTGACCGTGGTGACGAAAAAGGGGCGGGAGCGATTGGAGCGGCCGTTCAGC
>JAYUFT010000101.1:0-6277 GCA_043738605.1 Candidatus Dormiibacterota bacterium
GAAGCCGTAGGCGCCCGCCTTGCCCATCACGCCGGCGAACGTGATCAGCATCGGGGTCGGCGCCGCCCGGTAGGCGTCGGGCAGCCAGCTGTGGAATGGGAAGAGCGGGGTCTTGATCGCGAACGCGAGCGCGAACACGAAGAACAGGCCGAACTGGATCGCGGGCGTGGGCGCGATGGTGGCCAGCGTCGCGAGGTCGAAGGTGTGCTTGCCCGTGGCGACGTACTCGCCGATGACGCCGACCAGCATCACGAGCGAGCCCGCCAGCGTGTACAGCACGAACTTCACCGCGGCCCTTCCCGGCTTCTCCTCGTCTTCGGCGAAAAGCCACAGCAGGAAGTAGGCGGGGATGAGCATCGCCTCCCAGAACACATAGAAGAGGACGAGGTCGACGGCCATGAAGACGCCCGCCAGGCCCGAGCTCATCGCGAGGATCAGGCCGAGGAAACGGTTGGCGTTCTTCATCGTGACGGGGGTCGCGAGGACTGCGATCACCGTCAGGAAGGCATTGAGGACGACGAGCCAGATGCTGATGCCGTCCACGCCGAGCCTGTAGAAGATTGAGAGCTGCGGCACCCACGGAGCGACTTCGGTGAACTGGTACTGATGCGCCGAGGGGTCGAAGAGCAGCGCCACGCCGGCCGCGATGCCGAGGGTGACGATCGCCGTGATCGCGCTCATCACCTTGCTCAACCGAGCGGGCATGAACGCAACGAGCGCACCGCCGATCAGGGGGAGCAGCCACAGGATCGTGAGTGTCACGAGTTGGCCCTCACGAGGATGAGGATCGCGGCGATGCAAGCGCCGGCCAGGAACACCAGGACGTAGTTCCGGAAGTAGCCGCTCTGGGTGAGGCTGAGGCTCCCCGCCCCGGCCTCCGTCGCGTGGCCGGTGGCGACCACCACTCCATCGATCAAGGGCTCTTCGACATAGGTCAGGCCACCTTCGGCGACCGCGTCCATCGGGCGGACGAAGGCGAAGTTGTAAGCCTCGTCGAAGTAGTACTTGCGCTCGAGCAGAGTTTGGAGCCATGGAAAGCGGGTGCTCCACGGCTTCCACGTGCGCTGGACGTAGAAGCGGTAGGCGGCCAGGAAGAGGAGGCCCGCTAGGACCATGGTGATGAGGCTGAGCACCACGTCGAAGACGCCGCCGTCCCACGGCTGCGCGCCGACCGCGCCGGCCAGGAAGTCCGAGACGGCCTGCGGCCCGAAGCCGAGGGCGCGGGTCTGGATGAGCCCACCGACGGTGGCGAGAACCGCCAGCACCATGACCGGGATCAGCATCACCGAAGGCGCCTCGTGCGGGTGCTCGACCGGGCGCTGGGGTGAGGGCTTGCCGGCGAAGGACATCCACCACATCCGTCCGGTGTAAAAGCCGGTGATCAGCGCGGTGACGAAGCCGACGCCCCAAACGATTAGGGAGAGCGTGTCGTCAGGTTTCGAGAATGCGGCGCCGAGGATCTGCTCCTTGGAGAAGAAGCCGACGAACGGGATCATGCCGACGAGCGAGAGCGAGCCGATGAGGAATGCCCAGGACGTGCGTGGAAGCTGACGAAAAAGGCCGCCGTACTTGCGCATGTCCTGCTCGTCGTGCATGGCGTGGATGACGTTGCCCGCAGCCATGAAGAGCAAGGCCTTGAAGAAGGCGTGGGACATGAGATGGAAGAAGCCGGCCGAGTAGGCGCCGACGCCGACCGCGAGGAACATGTAGCCGATCTGGCTCATCGTCGAGTACGCGAGCACGCGCTTGATGTCGGTCTGGACGATGGCGATCGAGGCGGCGAAAAGAGCGGTGACCGCGCCGATGATCGCCACGGCAGCGTGAGCGTAGACGGCGAGGTCGTAGATAGGGTGCATGCGGCCGACGAGGTAGACACCCGCGGTGACCATGGTGGCCGCATGGATGAGCGCGCTCACAGGAGTCGGTCCTTCCATGGCGTCGGGCAACCAGGTGTGGAGCGGGAGCTGCGCGGACTTCGCCACCGCACCGACTAGCAGCAGGAAAGCCGCAAGCTCAAGACTGGAAGAATCGCTGACAAATACATGCAGGCACGGTGTCGCACGCCCTGGGCCTGGACAGAAGGTGCCGGACTTGAGCTGACTAAAGAGAGTCGAGTACGTCACCGCGTGAAAGTTCACGAACAGGACGAAGGCGCCCAGGATCATGCCGACGTCGCCGATCACGTTCATGACGAAGGCCTTGCGCGCCGCGAGCACCGCTGAGTGCCGGTGGTACCAGAAGCCGATCAGGAAGTACGAGCTGAGGCCCACCATCGCCCAGCCGACGATGAGGAACACGAAGTTGCCGGCCAGGACGAGGAGCAGCATCGAGAAGATGAACACGTCCATGTAGGTGAAGAAGCGGGCGTAGCTCGCGTCGTTCTCCGCCGCCATGTAGCCGACTGCGTACGTGATGATCAGCGCGCCCACGCCGGTGATGACGAGGCACATGAAGATCGAGAGGTTGTCGACCAGCAGGTTAAAGGGCACGACGAACGAACCGCTCTTGATCCAGGTGAAGTACGTGATGTCGCCGGACCCGTGGTTGAAGAACATGAACAACGTCCCCGCAAAGGCCGCCCATACCACGCCCGGGCCGACAATCTTGGTCACGATCCGCGGCAGCCGCCATCCCCTGCCTGCGAGCAGGACCGCACCGGCCGCTGGAAGCAGTAGCACGATGATGGCCAGCTGTCCGGGCCAGGCCAGCTCTAGCGGGCCGCTGCTCATCCCTTCAGCTCGCTGAGGTCGTCGACGTCCTCGGCGTCACGCACCCGGAAGATCTCGACCAGGATTGCGAGCCCGACCACCGCTTCGGCCGCGGCGACCGTCATCACCATCAGCGCGAAGAGCTGCCCCTCCGGGTTCTGCAGCTGGCGCGAGAACGTGATCAGGGTGAGGTTGACCGCATTCAACATCAGCTCGATGCAGATGAGGATCACCAAGGGGTTGCGCCTCACGAGGACGCCAATCGCGCCGAGCGTGAACAGAACGGCGCCCAGGAGCAGGAACCAGGACGAATCCAGCTGCGAGCCGCCGATCGACATATTGCTCACAGGTCCTCGATGCTCCTCTTGCTGAGGTAAATCGCGCCGATAGCCGCGACGAGCAGTAGGAGGGAGGTGAGCTCGAAGGGATACAGGTATTTCGTGAACAGTTGCACCGCGATCCACTGGACAGTGCCGAAGATATGGAGGTCGGTGATCGCCGGCTGCCGGTACTGAACGCCCAGCAGCATCATCGAGACGAGAACGAGGAAGACGATCGCGAACAGACCGGCGAGCCAGGGCTGAAAGCGCAGGCGCCCGCGACCCATCTCCTTGGCCGGGCCCAGCAGCGCGACCACGAATAGGAACAGCACCATCACCGCGCCGGCGTACACGATGATCTGGACGACAAAGACGAACTGCGCGCTCAAGAGCAGGAACAGGATCGAAAGGGCGACCATCACCACCACGAGGCTGAGCACCGAGCGGATCGGTTCGTGAAAGGCGATGACGCCAATGCCACCCGCCACCGCCATCGCGGCGGCGACCAAAAAGACGGCGAGCCCCACGATTAGGAGGAGGTCTCCCTCCCCCCTCCGGGGGGAGGGTTGGGGAGGGGACGTGGAGCTGGCACAACCGCCTTCTTGGCGTTGAGCCGCGCTTCGACGTCTGGCGGCAGCGGCTCCAGCAGCTTCTCCTTGGTGTAGATGAATTTCTCGCGGCTGGTGTCCGACAGCTCGTACTCGGGGCCAAGCACTATGGCCTGCACGGGGCATGCCTCTTCGCAGTAGCCGCAGAAGATGCAGCGCAACATGTTGATCTCGTAGGTCTTCGCGTAGCGCTCGCCGGGCGACACGCGCTTCTCATCGGTGTTCTCGGCGGCGATCACCAGGATGCATCCCACCGGGCACGCGGCCGCGCACAGCTCGCATCCGATGCACCGCTCGAGGCCGTTGTCGTACCGGCGCAGGTAATGGCGCCCGCGGTAGCGCTCCGACCGCGGCGTCTTCTCCTCCGGGTACATAGTCGTGACGACCGGCTTGAAGAACTCGGAGAGCGTGGTCTTGAGCCCGCCCGCAAGCGCGGCCACATCCGCGGCAACGCTGGGCTTCTTCCCTTGGGGTTTGGGCGGCACGCCCTCGCCCGGCCGCCTCAGCGGCTTGGGGTCGTGGTCGTTCCCGTTCTCGTCAGTCATCCCTACCCTTGAACTGCCACCAGGACGATCCCGGTGACGATGATGTTCGCGATGGCCAGTGGCATGAGCACCTTCCAGCCCAGGCGCATGAGCATGTCGTAGCGAAGGCGTGGCAACGTGCCGCGCAGCCAAATGTAAAGGAAGAGGAAGAAGATCACTTTCAGAACGAAGGCGATCACTGGTGGGACGAACCACAGGTACCAGCCGCCGAAGAAGAGCAGCGCGGCCAGCGCCGAGACAGTGATCATGTTTATGTACTCGGCCAGGTAATACATCACGAACTTCAGGCCTGAGTACTCGGTGAGAAATCCGCCGATCAGCTCCTGTTCGGCCTCCGGGAGGTCGAAGGGCGCCCGGTTCGTTTCCGCGACCGCTGCTATGAGGTAGATGACGAAGCCGATCGGGGTCAGCAGGACCATTGGGATCGGCCCTGTGTACGGCCCCCAGTGCACAGTGAAATCGACGATGTCGCGCAACCGCAGCGAGCCCACGATCATGAAGGTCGGTACGAGCGAGAGGCCCAGCGCGATCTCGTAGCTGATGAGCTGAGCAGCCGATCGCAGGCCCCCGAGCAGCGAATACTTGTTGTTGGACGAGTACCCGCCAAGCAGGATGGCGTACACGTTGAGCGAGCTGAACGCAAAAATGAGGAGGACGCCGATGTTGACGTCGGCGATCCAATACTGAACGTTGTACCAGAGGCCGATCGGGATCACCGCCCACGAGAGGAAGGCGGCCGCGACGGCAATCGTGGGCGCGATGACATAGAGGACCTTGTCGGTCTTGGCCGGTATAAAGCTCTCTTTGAAGGCCAGCTTCACGCCGTCCGCCGCCAGCTGCATCAGCCCGAAGGGCCCGACCCGGTTGGGGCCAGGGCGGCGCTGGATGCGGCCGAGCGCCACGCGCTCGAACCAGACCGTGTACGCGGTCGCTGTCAGCACGGTGAACAGCAGCGCCGCGATGGCGACGGTGACCACCACCCAATGGCCGACGGCGTTGTTGTAGAAGTCCGTCATGGGCGCGCCGGCCCGAGCAGCACCGGCACGGGTGCCGGCTCCGGGCTGGGCGGTTGCGCGAGGGCCGCCAGGGCCGGGTAGGCTTTGGCCACCTCGCGCTGGATCGGGGAGATGCCCACGTAGTCGAGAGCGAGCCCGAGGCCGGCCGCCAGCTCGCAGAGGACGTCCCAGGATTCCTTCAGCGGCGCCTCGGCGTCGACCGCCGGCCGCAGGAACTGCACGCGTCCTTCGAGATTGGTGTAGCTGCCCTGCCGCTCCGCGAAGCTGGTGGCCGGCAGCACGACTGCCGCGTTCTTGTGCTCAGGCCGCGGGAGGTGATCCCACACCGCGTGGAATTTGACGCTTTCGGGAATGCCTGCGGTGGGCGGCGGGCCCCAGCTCAGCAGCGCCTCGACCCCATCCAGGGAATCCCAGCCGGCGACGCCAAGCTCGAGGGCGCCCCGCTCGTTCGTGCCTCGGTACAGGGGCATGAGCTTCGCGCCGACCTTGCCCGCGAGCTCAGCACAAGCGGCGGCCAAACCAGCTGCGTCCTCGCTCCCTCGTCCGTCGCCGTACAGGATCGCTACGGGACCCGCTGGCTCCCGCAGCAATTCGTGGTCGGCCAGCTTGCGCACCTCGGCGGCGGCCTCTCCCGGCTGGTTGCGGATGTGCACGGTCTGCCGGTGGCGGTCGAGGTCGACCGCGTCGGGATGGATGACGATCAGATTGGCGCCGCGCTTGGAGACCGCTTTCTTGACGCGCAGGTTGACGATGGGCACGTCGTTCTCGGTGTCCGACGCGACGATGATGATGACGCGCGCGTCATCTATGTCCTTGATCATCAGCTGGTCGCCGCTCGGTGCCGGCAGCGCGGTGCGGCCGTGCATCTTGACCTTGGCGCCATGAAGCGGTCCATCGAGCAGGCGGCGGAACAGGTAGGCCTCCTCATTGGTGAGGTCCCGCGCCAATGAGATGCCTAGCTTCGAACCCTTGCCCTTGATCGCAGCAACGACCGTATCGAGAGCCACCGCCCAGGTGGTCTTGTCTCCTTGAACCGTGGGCACGCGCAATCGGGCCGGGTCGTTAACGTCGGTGTAGTCA
>JAYUFT010000102.1:0-17838 GCA_043738605.1 Candidatus Dormiibacterota bacterium
CTCGAGAGCTTCACATCGCTTGCCAAAATCGGTCGCCGCGACCCGGCGGCCCTAGAGCAAGCGTTGGCCCCGGTGCTCGCAGGTGTCGCGCGGGTGCCGGCAGCAATCGACTGACGTAGCGACCCGTAGGTCTCGCTGCGCTTCCCGGTCGTTGGCCGCGTCGGCGGTCCAACCTGTAGGCTAAAGGGCCACGTGAACGCTGCCATCGCATTCTTGAACAGTGGTAATTCCGCCGTCGACTGGGTGATCTGACTCGTGTGCGGAATCGCCGGCGCCATTGATCTTTCGGCGCGGCCCATCGCAGGCCTTGGACGGCGCCTCGAGGTGATGAACGAGCTCCAGGCTCATCGTGGGCCTGACGGCCATGCGATCTGGAAACACGATCGCGAACACGTGGGGTTCGCTCACCGCCGCCTCGCCATCATCGACCTCTCCACCGGCGACCAGCCGATCGGAGACGGCGCCGGCAGCTGGATCTCATACAACGGCGAGATCTACAACTACATCGAGCTCAGAGCGGAGCTGGGCGGTAGTGAGTTCCGGACCGCATCCGATACAGAGGTCGCTCTTCGCGCTTATCAGCGATGGGGCACTGACTGCGTCAACCATTTCCGGGGCATGTTCGCCTTCTCGCTGTGGGACGAAAAGACGCAGACGCTTTTCTGCGCTCGCGATCGCTTCGGCATCAAACCTTTCTATTACGCCGAGGTCGACGGCGTCTTCTATTTCGCCAGCGAGATCAAAGCGCTCATCCCCTTCCTCCCGGCTGTCGAAACCGATGTCGAAGGCCTGAAGGACTATCTCTGCTTCCAGTTCTGCCTCGGTGGCAAGACTATGTTCAAGGGAGTGAAGGAGCTCCCCCCGGGGCACCTCCTGACGGTTCATGGCGGCCGCGTCGCCGTCAGCCGGTACTGGGAGGTGTACTACCAGGCGGACTTCGGTCACAGCGCCGGCTACTTCGAGACCGCGATCCAGGATCTCATGGCGGAGTCAGTGGGGCTTCACCTGCGCGCTGACGTGCCCGTCGGCGCCTATCTGAGTGGCGGCCTCGACTCGAGCATCGTCGCGTCGCTGGCGGTCGAGAAAGAGGGCCCGGAATTCCTCGCCTTCACCGGGCGATTCGGCGACGACCCCGCGTACGACGAGAGCGGCTATGCCCGAGAGATGGCGAAATGGAAGGGCTTCCAGCTCCTTGACATCGACATCACCGCAGATGATTTCGTGAGCTCCATCGAGAAGGTCATCTATCACCTCGACCACCCGGTGGCCGGCCCTGGCTCGTTTCCCCAGTACCTCGTCTCAGCACTGGCAGCCAAACATCGCAAGGTGGTGCTCGGCGGGCAGGGAGGCGACGAGATTTTCGGCGGCTACACGCGCTACCTGATCGCCTATTTCGAGCAGTGCATCAAGGGCGCCATCGATGGCTCGATGCGTTCCGGAAAGTTCGTCGTCACGTACGAGTCGATAATCCCGAACCTGGTGGCGCTGCGGAACTACAAGCCGTTGCTGCAGGAGTTCTGGCGCGATGGCCTATTCGACGACATCGACAAGCGCTACTTCAGGCTCATCAACCGCTCGCCTTCGCTTGGCGACGAGATCAATTGGGCGGCGCTCGGCCAGTACGACCCCTGGGACACTTTCCGCACCATCTTCCACGGCGCGAACGTGGGGCACGAGTCTTACTTCGATTCGATGACCCATTTCGACTTCAAGACACTTCTGCCCGCGCTGCTCCAGGTGGAGGATCGCGTCAGCATGGCTCACGGCCTCGAGTCGAGGGTGCCTTTCCTCGATCACAGGATCGTGGAGCTGGCGGCCACAATCCCAGCCGACATCAAGTTCGAGAACGGCAACATGAAGCACGTCCTAAGGACCGCGATGCGCTCCAAGCTGCCGGCGAAGATCTTCGACAGGCAGGACAAGATGGGCTTCCCCGTTCCGCTCCACCAGTGGATGACGTCTCCGGGCCCGGTGCGTGACTTTGTGCGCGACGTGTTCTCCTCACAGGCCGCCCGTTCCCGCGAGCATGTCGACAACAGTCGCGTGCTGAAGAAGCTCGACACCGAGAGTCCGTTCGGGCGCCAGGCCTGGGGGTTGTTGAGCCTCGAGCTGTGGCAGCGATCGTTCCACGACCGGGCACAGGAGTTCCGTGCCCGGCTCACCGCCCCCTCACCGGTCCACGGAGTCACACCATGAGAGTTTTGATCACCGGCGGCGCCGGCTTCGTCGGGTCCAACCTCGCGGATCGGCTGCTCGCGCGCGGCGATCGCGTGCTGGTCATCGACAACTTCGAGACTGCGCGACGCGACAACCTCACACCGAGCGACCACCTCACGCTGGTCGAGGGTTCGATCGCTGACCCCGAGCTCCTCAACGACGCGTTCGACGAGCACAAGCCCGAGGTCGTGGTCCATGCCGCGGCTTCGTACAAGGACCCTGACAACTGGTATGGCGATGCGCTGACGAACGTGGTGGGGACAGCCAATGTGGTTCGCGCCTCAGAACGGCTTGGCGTCGGAAGGCTGATCTACCTTCAGACCGCCCTGGGCTACGGCCTGCATCCCCTGGAGCAGCCGATCACCCTCAATCATCCGCTGCAGCCGGGTGGCTCGAGCTACGCGATCAGCAAGACGGCCGGCGAGGAGTACATCTTCCTGAGCAAGCTGGACTACATCTCATTCCGCCTCGCCAACGCGTACGGTCCGCGCAACCTGAGCGGACCGCTGCCCACGTTCTTTCAGCGCCTCACCGCCGGCAAGCCGTGCTTTGTCATGGACACGAGGCGTGACTTCATCTACGTATCAGACCTCGTCGAGGTGATCTCACTTGCAGTCGATGGCCGCGGACGTCGTGGTCCGTACCACGTCTCCTCAGGCAAGGACTTCGCCATCAAAGAGCTGTTCGACGCGACGATCGCCGCCCTCGGGATCAAGCTCGACAAGGAGGTCGAGGTGCGGCCGCGCAACCCCGACGACGTCGCCACCATCCTGCTCGACCCCTCGAAGACCGAGGAGGATTTCGACTGGCGCATCAACACCCCACTCGAAGTGGGCGTGGCCGCGACCATCGATTACTACCGCACACATGGCATCGACCAGACCTATACGCACCTGAAAGCCGTCGAGGAGAAGGCCTGAGCGCCGGCACATGACGCAGCCCCTATTCCGCGGCGAGCGGGTGCTGGTCGCTGGCGGAGCCGGCTTCGTTGGCTCCAATCTCGTGCGCAGGCTGCTCGCGGAGCAGGCCGCCGAAGTGGTAGTCGTCGACAATCTTCTCTCAGCCGAGCGCGACAACGTGCCCGCTGACGATCGTGTCCGATTCGTCGAGGGGTCGATAGCGGACCCGCTTGTGCTCGAGAGCCTTGACGACGATTTCGATTATGTCTGGCACCTGGCCACCTACCACGGCAATCAGAGCTCCATTGCCAATCCGCTCGAAGACCATGACAACAACCTGATCACCACCCTGCGCCTGCTCGAACGCATGCGCGACTTCAAGCGCGTTGAGCGTTTTGTGTATTCAGCGTCTGGTTGTGTGCTGGCTCCCCACACGTTCGATGACGCCAAGCCCGTCGAAGAGGACGGTGACGCACCCTTCGACCTTGACAGTCCGTACCAGATATCCAAGATCGTGGGCGAGTTCTACTGCGTCTACTACCACCGGCAACACGGCATTCCGACGGTGCGAGCGCGCTTCCAGAACGTTTACGGGCCTGGCGAGATCCTCGGGGCCGGGCAGTGGCGTGGAACCCCGGCCACGGTCTGGCGAAACGTGGTTCCTACTTTCGTCTATCGCGCCCTTCGCGGCATGCCGCTGCAGGTCGACAACGGAGGGCTCGCCAGCCGTGATTTCATTTTCGTCGAGGACATAGTCGACGGCCTCATCGCGTGCGCCCTGCGTGGGCAGCCCGGTGATGTTTACAACCTCGCCAGCGGACAGGAGACCACGGTCGGCGCTCTGGCGGCGCTGATCAACAAGCTCGCCGGTGGACGCTCTGCGATAGCGTCGACCCCGGCCCGTCCATGGGATCGTGCCGGCCGCCGGGTCGGCAGCACGCGAAAGTCTCGAGAGGCGCTGGGTTTCGAGGCCGGAACTCCTCTCGAGGAGGGACTCGTCCGCACGATTGGCTGGACGCAGGCGAACATGGACTTGATCGAGCGGGCGATGGCGAAGCACGTCGACCGCCTCCAGATCGCGTGACGCCCACCACCGAAGACGTCCAGAGCGCTACTGGAGTCAAGGCGGATTAGAGCGGTCCGGCCCTAGTGGCGACCCGGGGTCGGTGCGTGATCCCGGGAACCGAAGTACGCGGCTTCGAGCAGGCTCAAGTGGTGGCTAAAGCTGTGATTCCGGATAGCCCACTCACGACCCTTCCGCGAAAGCTCCGCGAGCTCCTCCGGAGCGTTCCGTAGACGCTCGACCGCATCGGCGATTCCTTCCTCATCCGCAGCCGCGACGACGGGAGGCGGATCTTGCGGGTAGAGACTCCAGTCGATGCCGGTGATCAATGGACGTCCCGCGGCCAGCGCCTCTATCTCCATCAGGCCCAGGCTGCCCTGAAGCATTTGGCCGATGACCACATCGAACTGACGGAGGAAAGCACCGACGCCGGCGTGAGGAATCGTCTTCACAAAGCTGACCCAAGGCCTGTACTTTCTGACGTATTCGCCGGCCAAGGGGCCCCAGTCAAGCGCCGTCAATTCAACGTTCCGACTCATTCGCTCGACCGCACTAAATATGCGGTTTACGCCTTTGATCGGATCCAGGCGGGTGAAGATCAGCACCTTCGAAACCTCGCTCGGGGGCGCGAGCTGCCGGCCGACCTCTACGGTGTCGACGGGATTCGGCAGATACAGCGATTTGCTTTCGACGTCTTTCAAGTAGGTGAGAAGGTTCGGCGTGACGTAGAAGATCTTGTTGGCCTTCTTGAGCACCAAATGGGTCACCCAGCGGTAGACGGGCTTATTCAGGTTCAGGTGCAGATCAGAACCGTGAGCCTGCGCGAAGAATGAGCGGCCCGCCAGAACGCCGACGATCCCGTGACTCAGCCAATGAATGTGGACGACGTCGTATTTCCCCGTTCGCAACCGAATGATCGCTGGTAAATAAGCTGCAAAACGCACCGGCAAGGCGATGGCCTTGACCGGCCATTTCCACGATGAGCCAATCATGGGCAACGCGATCTGATCGACGTCATGGCCGGCACCGCGCAAAAGGTCCGCCTGCACGGCCGCAACGCCCGCGACGTCGTGAACGAGGGCAATTCGAGCCACTAGGTCTAAGACCTTAAGCTGTCGGGCTTGGGGGCCATTGATATTGCGGAGGGGGATATTTGGTCTTGATCACGATCATCGCTCACGGGGCCGCGCTCTGGGCGGAACGCCGTCCCCTCGCGCCCCACGGCCTGTTCGACTCGCCTTACTGGAACAACGAACTGAGCGTCGAGTTCTGGCTGATGGCGGCGCTACTGGTCGTCGCGGTTCGCGCCTCCCGAAGCCCCGCGGGCGGCGCCGAGCGACCCGCTGTCACGTAGCGAGTCCAACTCCGCCTTCGAGATCACCCTGGACTCGGACGCGGATTTGACGAGGGCCAGTGCCAGGTGAAGGGCGCGCAATCCTGCTTCGCCATCCACCTCGAGTGGCTGCTCGCCTCGCACCGCCTGTACGAATGACTGGAGCTCCAGCCTCAGCGGCTCCGCCTGCTTGATCGGGAAGCTGACGGCCTCGCCTTCGGTGACGACGCGTGGGTGACGCCCAGCGTCAGCCGCCCCCGCGACGTCCGCGTTCTTGAAGTGGGTCAGCTCCTGGGTGAGGTAGTTGCAAACGAACATGCCCCGCTCGCCAAGCACGCTGAGCTCGCGGATCTTGGTCGGCGTCAGCCAGTTGACCTGCAGCACGCCGAGCACACCGCTCTCGAATTTGAGCAGCGCATTGAGGATGTCCTCGTGGTCGGTATGAATGCGCTGTTCCGTCTCGGCGTACAACCGCTGCACCTCCGATCCGGCGAGGTGGTGCATCACATCGAGGTCATGCGTCGCGAGGTCGATGACGACACCCACGTCGCGGATCCGAGCCGGGAACGGGCCCTGCCGGCGGGCGTGTAGCTGGTACATCCTTCCGATCTCGCCCGCCGTGATGCGCCGCTGCAGCTCCCTGACCGCGGGGTTGAACCGCTCGATGTGGCCGACGGCAAAGATGCGGTCCGCAGACGCCGCCGCGGCGACCAGCCTGCGCCCCTCTTCCAGGTTTGATGCGATGGGTTTTTCGACCAGCACGTGCAGGCCGTGATTGAGCGCGGCGAGTCCGGCCTCCATGTGGAATCGCGTCGGCACCGCCACGACCGCCGCGTCCAGGCGTTCTCGGTCGAGCATCTCGTCCCACGACGCGTAGCCCGGAATCGAGTACTTGGTGCTGACCGCGCTGACAACGCCGGCATCCTGATCGCAAACCGCTGCGAGCTCAGTGCCTTCGAGGTCGCTCAGCACTCGCAAGTGGTTGCGGCCCATCGCACCCAGGCCGATCAGTCCGACGCGAGTCACGCGGTCGCCGCGGCCCTTCGCACCGAATCGATGATTCGATCCAGGTCCGACTCAGTCAGTCCCGGGTGAACCGGTAGCGACAGCACCTGGCGCGCCGCCGTCTCGGACACCGGCAGCGAAACATCTCCGTAGCCCAAGCCCAGGTACAGAGGCTGGCGATGCACTGGGACCGCGTAATGAACCGCCGTCCCGACCCCGAGCTCACGCAATTGCGCCTGGAACTTGTCGCGATCGTGTTCGATGCGCAAGGTGTACTGGTGGTAGACGTGCCGGTAGCCGCGACGCTCACGAGGCGTTTCGACCCCGGGGATGCCGGCCAGGCCTTCATCGAGGACCGACGCGTTCCTTCGGCGGATCTCGTTGAACCTATCGAGCTTCGCCAACTGTGCGCGGCCGATGGCGGCAGCGATGTCGGTCATCCGGAAGTTGTACCCGAGCACATCGTGGTGATAGCGCTGGGCAGCCCCGTGCTGGCGAAGCGTCCCCACCTTGGCTGCCACATCCGCATCATGCGTGGTGACCATGCCCCCTTCGGCCGTCGTCATGTTCTTCGTGGGGTAAAACGAGAAGGACGCGCTAACGCCGAGCGCGCCGGCTTTGTGGGCGCCGATTGCAGCTCCGTGCGCCTGGCAAGCGTCCTCGATGAGGACCAGGCCATGTCGTTCGGCAATCTCTCGCAGCTCAGGAATCTGCGCGGCCTGGCCGTAGAGGTCGACGGGCATGATGGCGCGCGTCTTTGAAGTGATCGCCGCCTCCACTCGTGAAGGGTCGAGGCAGTACGTCTCGCTTTCGATATCGACGAAGACAGGGCGTGCTCCCACGAACAGCGCAGCATTTGCCGACGCGACGAATGTGAAAGGCGAGGTAATGACCTCGTCACCCTCGCTGATCCCGTTGGCCAGCATCAAGAGATGAAGGGCCGCGGTACCGGAGTTCACCGCCACTGCGTGACTCGCCCCGCACCACTTTGCGAACTCGTTCTCGAACGCTTCGACCACAGGCCCTTGCGCGAGCTGGCCGCTCTCGAGTACCGCGAGCACCGCCGCGCGCTCCTCTTCGCCGATTTGCGGAGCTGCCACTGGAATCGCTTTTAGAGTGTCCAAACAGCGCTCATCTTATTGGTTGGGGCTCATCGAGGGCCGCGACCACCTTTTCAGCCGCGTGGCCGTCGCCGAACAGGGCCGGCCGGTCCGTGGTTGGGCGAAACGTGCGCGTCGCAGCGGCGATAGCAGCATGGTCCGTGCCGACGAGCACGTTCCAGCCCGCCGCCACCGTCTCGGTCCATTCGGTGCTCGCGCGAAGCGTCACGCACGGCCGGCCGGCAAAGTAGGCCTCTTTTTGTACCCCCCCAGAATCGGTGATCACGAGCTCGGCCCCTTGCTCTAGGACCAGCATTGCCAGGTATCCGACGGGATCGATGACACGCGTGTTGGCGCCCAGCTCCACTCCTCCGGCCTGCATCGCTGCCTTGGTCCGGGGGTGGGCTGGAAAAATCGTCAGCCGGCCCGACGCGGCTATGCCCCTCAAGATCTCTTGCAATCGTTCAGGTTGGTCGACGTTCCCGGCACGATGCACGGTCAGCAGGTGATATCCGCCTGGCGCGACACCTAGGTCGGACAGGATCGTGCTCGTCCCCCGCGCTCGCTCGAGGTTCTGCTGGAAAACGTCATACATGACATCGCCCACGATCCGCACTCCCGCGGTTATGCCCTCCCGCTGTAGGTTTCCCACCGCAACCTCTGTTGGGCAAAGCAGCAGCGCGCTCACATGGTCGGCGACGACTCTGTTGATCTCCTCCGGCATGCGCCTGTCGTAGCTGCGCAACCCTGCCTCCACGTGCGCGACCGGCACCTGGAGCTTGGCCCCTGCAAGCGCAGCGGCAAGGGTGGAGTTGGTGTCGCCGTAGATGAGTATCCAGTCAGGCTTGTACGACTGAATCACGGCTTCAATCCCCGATAGCATCGCCCCGGTTTGCGCTCCGTGAGGACCCGATCCGACCTCGAGGTTGCGATCTGGGGTCGGGATCTCCAGCTCGCGAAAAAAGAGGTCCGACATCGCATCGTCGTAGTGCTGCCCGGTGTGCAGCAGGAACTCATCGTGCTTCGAGCGGAGGACCCGCGAGACTGGTGCCGCCTTGATGAACTGAGGACGTGCACCCACGACGGTCAGGATCCTCATGCTCGAGGTCGCCGGCGGCCGCGTGCGATGAGCATCTGGTGTTTGGGGAGTCTACCAGCGGGTCGACCTGGCGCTCCCGGGTCCCCGCCCACCGGCCGTGCCAAGATACGAACGAATTGACGACGGACCCGGTCTACATCCATCCAACGGCTGACGTATCCAAGGATGCGGAGGTCGGCGCGGGCACCCAGATCTGGCACCAGGCGCAGGTGCGAGAAGGTGCCGTCATCGGTAAGCGCTGCATCCTTGGGAAAGGTGCCTATGTGGACAAGGGCGTCAAAATCGGTGACTTCTGCAAGCTGCAGAACGGAGTCTTCGTCTTTCACGGTTTCAACCTGGAGGACGGGGTGTTCCTCGGCCCTGGTGTGATGCTCTTGAACGACAAGCATCCACGGGCAATCAACCCGGACGGCACTGCCAAAGCGGATACGGATTGGACCGCAAGCGAAGGCGTGGTCGAATACGGAGCCGCCGTCGGGGGAGGAGCGGTCATCCTGCCTGGCGTGAGAATCGGCCGCATGGCGGTGGTCGGCTCCGGGGCGGTAGTTACGCGCGATGTGCCCGAGCGCGGGATCGTCGTCGGCAACCCGGCCCGCCTTCGCGCCTTTTCGTGCGACTGCGGCCACACGCTGGCGTTGCGTCCGGGTGGCGGGCGCAGAGTGCACTTATGCGCGACATGCGGACGGACCTACGAGATTTCGGTTGATATCTCAGCGGCGCTCGACGAACGACCCTCGAAATAGACCCGATCGAGCGAACGAAGCTCACACGATCTCAGGTACGTGCTGAGGGTGCCGCACCTGTTCTGCAATCTGTGCAACCTCCCGTGCTCGTTCCGCCCATGTGTACTGGGGCCGAACACGTAAGAGGTTTGCTCGGACCCGCTCGAGCTCAGCACGGTCCACCTTGCTGATCACGGCGCCGAAGTCTTCCGGTGAACCGCCGACCGACCATCCAATTTCCTGCTCGGTGACGATTCTCGAGACTGGAGTGCCTGAACCCGCAAGCACCGGGAGATTCATGCCGATCGCCTCTGGGAACTTGATTGGCATCGCCCAGTCTGAGTTGAGCGTCCCGTAAGGCATGACCGCGACGTCATGCCGGGAATAGAGCTCGAGAAGCTCCTCACGATTCCGGTTGTGCACGACTTTGACGTGGGGGCCGAGGTACTGATCGTATCCGGCCGGCCGGCGCTGCCAGTCCAGCTCGCGACAGCAGATCGTGAGCTCATGGCTCAATCCGTGGCTCGAGGCCCAAGCCGATCCCTTCAGCAGCAGAGTCAGGTCATAGACAGGCGGTGACACGCCGCCGACGTAGAAGAGCCGCAGCCCAGCGCCCTCCGCGGGCGGCTGCCGCTGAGGCGGCAGCTCCAGAGGATCGAACCCCGGCGCCAAGACCCAGTTCGGTCTTTTCGCAGCCCAGCCTGCAATCTGCTTCAGCATGCCGCGATCGGGAACGAGAAGAGCATCGACGACCCTGCGATAGACGAAAAGATCGAGATGAAAGAATGGCAGCACAGCCAGGTACTTGGCCCACCCGATGCGCCTGGGGTAGTCGGGGAGCCGCCAGTGCACGTCGCGATAGAACAGGATGATCGGGACCTCATGCGAGTGGCAGAAGCCAAAGAGCCTGTAATCCAACAGCGGATGGTTCGGCAGGTGATGCGACTCGTTGAGGGCAATTGGCGTGGTCGGCGGCTCCGCATACACAAAGTCGTATCGCAGGCCGGCCAGGATGTTTTGCTTGACCTCGTGCGCGGCTCGCCCACGGGCTCGAGCGTCGCCGGCGACGACGTGGACTTCGTAGCCCAGCTGCCGGAAAGCGTCCAGCATCTTGGCCGGCCGCACATCTGATCCGCGAACAGGATTGTCGACCACGGGCTTGGTGGAGTAGAAGACGCAGCGGCGCACGCTGGTCATCGGCTTCTTGTGAGCAGCGTCGCGCGGTGAACAACGCCCGACTCCGAGCACCAACTGTCGGTCACTTCATGCCTGGCGGATAGCATAGGAGGACACGCTAGAACGGGCAGTCGGTATGCTGCAGGCTATGCCGGCTGCCAGCGATATCCCTTCGAATCGGGCGGTCGCCGTCGTCGGATTGGGAAAGATCGGGCTGCCCCTGGCGGCTCAATTCGCATCGAAGGGCATGCGTGTCGTTGGATGCGACGTCCTGCCTTCAGTTGTAGACGCCATCAACGCGGGGCGTTCCCACGTTCTCGAAGAGCCTGGGTTGCAGGAAGCCGTGGCGGCGGCGGTCGCCAGCGGAAACCTTCTGGCAACCGTTGACACATCGGCCGCGGTTGCCGAGGCGGACGTCATCGTCGTCATCGTGCCTCTCATGCTCGGACGCGACGGGGGCATCGACTTTGGGAACCTGGACTCTGCGACGCGGGCGGTCGCCAAAGGTTTGCGCCGCGACAGCCTCGTCATTTATGAAACGACTTTGCCCGTCGGCACCACACGACACCGTGTGGCTCATTTGCTGGAGCAGGAGTCGGGCCTCAAAGCGGGGCCTGATTTCAACCTTGCATTTAGCCCTGAGCGCCTTTACTCGGGTCGCATTTTCCAGGACCTTCGTCGCTACCCCAAGATTGTCGGCGGCATCGACGAGGCCAGCACCAAGCGGGCCGTCGCGTTCTACCACGGCGTTCTCGATGCGGAGGTCTGGCCGGTGGACAGCGCGGAGACCGCTGAGTTCGCCAAGCTCGCAGAAACGACTTACCGAGATGTGAACATCGCGCTGGCGAACGAGCTTGCTCTCTACGGGGCAAGTCGGGGAGTCAATGTGGCCCAGGCTTTCAAGTCGGCGAACTCACAGCCGTTTTCGCATTTGCACCGGCCTGGCATTGGCGTGGGGGGCCACTGCATTCCGGTCTATCCGCATTTCCTGCTAGGCGATGCGAACGATGGGGAGCTTGGTCTTGTCCGCGATGGCAGGACGACCAATGATGAAATGGCAGGGCTCTGCGTGGACGCGCTGGCGACAGCGCTTGGTGGGCTGCAAGGCAGGCGGGTTCTGGTGCTCGGAGCTTCGTACCGGGAAAACGTAAAGGAGCTGGCCTTCTCGAGCGCCGCTTCGATCGTCCGGGAGCTCAATCGGGGCGGCGCCCATGCGCTCATCCACGATCCGTTGTTCGAGCCGCACGAGCTGGCATCGTTCGAAGCCGAGGTAGCCGACCTGAGCTCGCACATTCGCGTCGATGCGGTTATCGTCCAGGCTTTTCACAGTCAATACTCGGAGCTCGATTGGAATCGGTTCGACGGACTCAAAGTCGTCTTCGACGGCCGTGGCGCTCTTGATCCAGAGCAGATCCGCAAAGTCGGGGCCATCTATATGGCCGTGGGCCTTCCGGTCGCAGCCGCCTCGGACTAGGCTCGCGTGGTCGCCTGGGCCCTGTCCGAAGCCTGGTCGCTGCCGAACCACCGGATGAAGACGGCGAGGGCGGCGACCACCATCGTGGCTTTGCCGAAGATCATCAGGACCGCGCCCGCGACCGTCTGGTCGACGACGGGTGTGAGCGACGCGACCAGGCGCGGCGCGTGCGTGTAGTACTCATAGAAAGGGACGCGCGAGAAGATCAGCGCGAGCGCAACGCCGTCCTGGGGCAAGGTGGCGACGAGGATGTAGAGGAGCTTCGCGCCGGGGGACATCTGCCAGCGCGCGTGGGCTGAGGTGGCCTTGAGCATCGGCCAGTAGAGCAGCAGGCCGGCCGCGATGAAGGTGAGGTGCTCGGCGACGTGCAGGGGCTCGGAGTAGAGCGTGGCGTCGTACAGGATGGGCGCGTGCCAGGCGATCATCACGACGCCCGCGATGAGCTGGGCGGGGATCGGCTCGGTGAGCGCGCGGACGCCCGGAAAGCAGACCAGCCTGGCGGCCAAGCCCGGTGAAAGGCCGAGGAGCATGAGCGGTGGGGCGACGAACCCCAGCAGCACGTGCTGCAGCATGTGGACGCTCTCGAGGTAGTGGTCGGCAATCGTGTCGAGCGGCGTCTCGAGCGCGACCCAGATCGTGAACAGGCCCAGCACAAAGTACAGGGAATGCTTGCGCTGGAAGTCCGGCGCATCGCGGGCCAGCCAGGCGTGGCCCAGGTAAACGACCACGAGGCCAAGGTAGACGGTCGGGTCGAGGGGCCAGCCCATCCAGCTCATTCTCGCCTGCAATCAATGAGGCCCATCCTCAACGCCGCTTTGCGCGCCCTCGTTTTATTACTCTGGAGCCATGCACCCCGTCGCCGCGCTCTTCCGCCGCAATGCCTGGGCGACCGATCGCCTCCTGGAGTTCTGCGAGGGCAGGCCGGAAGCCGCGGCCCCCGCGGACGGCGACGTCTACGGCACCATCGACGCGCTGTTCAACCACGTTGTCAGGTCGGAAGCGGGCTACCTCCGGCTCGTAACGGGCAAGTTCCCCAGGGACCGAGTGCTTCTGAGTGAGCCACGGCCGCTGGGCAATCTGCGGCAGCCTGCGCAGTCCCTGTTGGATCATTGGCTGGCGACGCTGCAGACGGAAAGAGACCCGGAGGCCGTCCTTCCTTTTCAGCGCGGGGATGACCCCGAGCTGATGCCGGACTGGCTCCCGCTGGTGCAGACGGTCCATCACGGCGACGACCACCGGACCCAGGTCGCCACCCTCCTGGGCCGGCACGGCATCGAGCCGCCCGACCTGGATGGGTGGAGCTTCGGCGAGGCCGCGCCTCAGGCCGCCGGTGACCAGCCGCGCGGCTGGTGGGCCTCGCTGCTCCGGCGCTTCTTCGGCCACCACCTGTGGGCGACCGGGCGCCTGCTGGAATTCTGCGGCGCGCTCTCGCCGGAGTCGCTCGCGCTGACGGCCCCCGGCACATATGGGTCGATCATCGACACCCTCGACCACCTGGTTTCAGCCGATCGCTCCTACCTATCGGGCCTCACCGGGGGCGGGCGGACGCCGCCAATCGAGGCTGGCGTACCCGGTCCGCTGCTCGAGCACCTGGCGCGCCAGCGCGATGGCTGGCTCACCTACCTGGATTCGGATCCCGACTTCGAGGTGATGGTCGAGCGCCGCACCGGCCCGCAGCCGGCGTGGGTCGTCGTGCTGCAGGCGATCCACCATGGGAACGATCACCGCACGCACGCCGGCACCGCGCTGTTGCGCGCCGGACTCGAGCCCGAGGAGATCGACGTGTGGGGGTACGGCCTGGCGGAGGGCAAGCTGCAGTTTCCGCAGACACCGCCACCGCCTGCGCCGTGGAAGACCCCTTAGCCGACTTTCGTTGACTGCTGGGCGAGAATCAGCAGGCTCGTCATCGTGTAGATGACCATCAGGACCAGCATCGGGTACTGGCTCAACAGAGCCCGCTGCGCGGTTCGGAACCTCTCCCCCGCTCTGAGGTGCGACAGGTAGACGGCGATCACATGCCCCAGCACGATCAGGACGATCTGCACGAACCAGACCGTTGAGACCTGCACGAGCGCAAAGCTCGGCTTAATGCCCGCCACAGCCGGCCAGAGCTGCCATCCCTTGCCCAGCGGGTCGTTCAGCAGTGGGACCAGGGCCTGCGACTGAAGCACGAAGTAGCTGTAGTAGTGGGCAGCGTTGTAGACGAGGGCGATGGGCACGAGGGTCAGCGCGAAACCGGTCGCGCTGATCACGAAATCGACCTTGCGGTGGCCGAAGAAGACCACCAGCTCGATGAACGCGACGAAGACGAGCAGGAATGCCGCGGTGAGCAGGGTCATACCAAGAGTTCTGACGAAGAAGAAACCGAACTGGCCCATCGGCAGCCATACCGGCTCGAGGGCGACGTTGAAGTCCTGCCAGGCCGGGGTGGCGAGTATGCCGTCGAATGCCAGTGTGCTCAGCATCAGGATCACAAAGAACACGCGGTCCCAACCGCTTGCGATCGGCCGTAGCAGCCCAACGCCCCACGGGCGCAGGTACACCGCGTTGATGGCGCCGCTGTCGTTCCTCTCGGCTTCGATTGGACTGAACCTGCCGACGATGCCAAACAGCACCGTGAATCCCTCGCAATGCTCCAACCACTCGTCGCGGCCGAACAGGATCATTCCAGCCAGGGTCAGGGCGGTATAAGCGAGTGCCAACAACGCCACCACCTCAGGGCGGTTCGCCATGCCGGTGGTGAGCTCCAGACAGGCGAATGCAAAGTAGGCAGCGGCAGCGGGCCACACGCCGACGTTCGGGAACTTCCAAATTGGTCCGCGCCGGACAAAACGGGTGGCGAAGTCGTAGATCGCCGCCCACGGGTTGAGGAGGTACCAAAGGTTGCCCACGAGCCCGGACAGAATCACCAGACCCACCCAGAAGTAGATCCACACGAGATACTCGGCGGGGTTCAACGCCGGGTTGGCGGAGCCGAAGAGGCCGGTGACGACAATCGCCACGAGCGTGAGGACCCCAATGCTGCCTCCAATCCCCCTCGGCCAGGGCGATCGCGCAAGTCGGAGCAGGAAGGGGGCCGGCCGGCGCGGATATTGCAGCGCCTTCGAGCCGACCTGCTCGCCGGCGAAGGCGACGACGAGGACGAACGAGATGACCACCACCCCGGCCGCTGCGAAGAGGTACCAGAAGAGGGGCGCGGGGAGGTCGTAGCGCGGGCCGAAGCCGTGCAGGAAGATGCCTGGAGCGAACATCAGGGGTTCACCACCAGGTCGCCGAGGTGGGTCGATGTCAACTCCCACTCGATGTCGAAGGGGCCGCCGCTGATCGTGGCTTTGAAGGTGTGTGATACGACCTGGCCCGCAACGCAGTCGAAGGAGATGTCGTAACCGTGCAGGTGCACCTCTCCGGTGATGTTGCTCGACATGTTGATGGTCACCGTGTCGTTCTGGTTGGCTTTGAGCTGGTCGGGCGTCATGGCCTTGGCGTCCGTGACCGTCACATTAAAGGTGAGGTTCTGGGGGGCCGGCTTCTTGGTACCGAAGATCAGGTAGGCGCCGACGGCGATGAAAATGACCAGGACGCCGGCGACCAACGCAAGGCGAAGGCGGCTCATGTCGGCTTCACCTTATCGATTGAACCTTTGTGATTGCTGGGATTACCTGTTCCCACACCGACGGCGCGGGGAGGATAATCGGCCGCACAGCGGGCCGGTGCCCGTCTACCGTGATAACAGGGGAGAAGTAATGAGAGCTCGCATCTTTGCGCTCACCGTGGCGGTTTTGCTGACCGCCTGCGGATCGACCACGACAACGCCGCCCGCCGGGACCGCCAAGGTCAGCCCGCCGCCGAACAGCGCGTTGTTCACCGCCGGCACGCTGACCATCGGCTCAGACGTCTCGTATCCGCCACAGGAGTTCTTCCCGGTTGGGTCCTTGGACGCGGACGGCTTCGACATCGACCTTGGGAAAGGGCTCGCCAAGGAGATGGGCTTGAACTTCGCCGTGGTGAACACGCCGTTCGACGGCATCATCCCCTCGTTGAACTCCAAAAAGTTCGACATCATGATCTCGGCTATGACCATCAGCGACGCACGCAAAACAGCGGTCGACTTCATCCCCTACTTCGTGGCGGGCGAGTCGTTCGTGGTCGCGAAGAGCTCCAGCCTCAACCTGACCAAGCTTTCCGACCTGTGCGGCCGCAAGGTGGCGGCCGAGTCGGGCACCGCGGAGCTGGATGAGGCCAACGGCCTCAACAAGGCGGGCGCGCCGTGCGCCGGCAACAAAGTCAAAGTCACGAGCTTCCAGAAGGACACCGAGGCCCTGGTGGAGCTGAAGAAGGGCAACGTCGAGGTCCACTTCACCGACTCGCCGGTCGCGGCTTACGAGGTGTTGAAGGACTCCTCGAACTTAAAGCTCTCAGGCGGCATCATCGAGGTGGCGCCGGAAGGCATCGCCCTCCGCAAGGGCGACACCGCGGTCTCGGGCCCCGTCACGGCTGCCTTCAACATGATGAAGAGCGACGGCACGTACGCAGCCGTGCTCGCGAAGTGGAACGTGAGCGACGGCGACATCACCAAAGCGTCTTAGTCAATCGGCGAGATGAGCTGATGCCGCCCGGACGACGCCGGGCGGCATCTCCATAAATGGCACCGCCACAATGACACCGCCCCTCGCGGTCTTTCTGGACTTCGACTCGAAGTTCTTCTTTCACATCCTGTTCAGCACCGCGTACATAGGCCCCGCGATCCTCGTCATCGAGATCACGCTGGTGGCGCAGACGGCGGGCGTCATCCTCGGGTTCTTTCTGGCGCTTGGGCGTATGTCTCGCAATCCGTTGTTGAAGCTGCCCGTCGACTTTTACCTGTGGATCTTTCGCGGCACCCCACTGATCTTGCAGATCCTGTTCATCTACGACGGCACCGCCGAGATCTTCAACAACCCGGCGTTCCTCTATCCGATCACCAGGAACGCAGTCGTTGCGGGGACGCTCGCGCTCGCGCTCAACGAAGCCGCGTACATGACCGAGATCATTCGCGCCGGTCTGCAGGCGGTCGACCCTGGACAGATCGATGCCGCGAAAGCGCTGGGCATGAATAGATGGCAGGTGATGACCCGGATCGTCATCCCGCAGGCGATGCGGATCATCGTGCCGCCCACCTTCAACGAGTACATCAACATGAGCAAGAACACGTCGCTGCTGGTGATCATGGGTGGGGTCGCCGAGCTCCTGTACACGGCCCAAGCTTTTTACTCGACGAACTTCCGCGTGTTCGAAGCACTTGGGGTCGCCGCGATCTGGTACTTGCTCATCACCTCAGTCCTGACCCAGATCCAGAGCGCCATCGAGAAGCGCTTCGGCGAGCGCCAGGACGCGAGCGCTAACGCCGAGCGGTCCAGCTTCATCCGCCGCATGATGCTCGGGAGCACGACAGGGCGGTGAGCACCACTGTTATCAAGGCCGAGGACGTGCACAAGCGCTTCCACTCGCTCGAGGTGCTGAAGGGAATCAACCTGACGGTGGAAGGTGGCGAGGTGGTGGTGATCATGGGACCGTCGGGCTCCGGCAAGTCCACGCTGATGCACTGCCTCGCCGGGCTCGACGACATCACGGCCGGCGCGGTGTTCATCGGCGACGAGAACGTGACCGTCATGAACGAGCGGGCCCGCACGCGGCTGCGCCGTGAGCGGATCGGGTTCGTGTTCCAGTCGTTCAACCTCATCCCCACGCTCACGGCGATCGAGAACATCGTG
>JAYUFT010000103.1:0-6227 GCA_043738605.1 Candidatus Dormiibacterota bacterium
AGCCAGTCCGTGACGAGCTGCCCCAGGAAGGCGGCCTTGAGGAGGCCATGCAGGATGACCCCCGGCAAGCCGACGCCGCGCGCGAAGTCCTGGTCGTAGTGGATCTCGTAGAAGTCCCCCTGCGCGCCGGCGTACTGCACCAGCTGGCGCGTGGTCGGATGCTTGATGAGGTCGGGGAGCTCCTCGCCGGGCTGCAAGTTCATCGCCTGATCGCGGTCCCGCGCAGCCGCGCCACCGGCCGGCCGTGACCGTTGAAGTACTCGGTCTCAAAAATGATGAACAGCAGGCTGCCGCTTGCCCCCGTCTTCTCGTACACATCCACCACCTTGCCGATCGCGGTGATCGTGTCGCCGACCTTCACCGGCTCCAGGTATTCGAAGCGGTTCCCTCCGTTGAGCCAGCCCTTGCCGTACTCCTCGGCCTCCGGAAGGTGAGCGCTGACCGGCGCCAGCGCGACCAGGAAGGTGGGTGGCGCTTCCGTCAGCCAGCGCGGATAGGAATCGCCAATCGCCTCCGTGAATCGGCGCAGGTGGCCCGCTTCGACGACCGCGCTCGCCGGCGGACCCGGCGTGCCGATGTGCGCGCGCAGCCGGTCGACAACGGATGGCGTAACGCTCATCTACCCCTCGGCAGGCCGAGAACACGCTCGGCGATGATGTTTCGCTGGATCTCCGACGAGCCAGCGTAGATCGTCTCTGCCTGGGCCCACATCCAGCCATATTGCCAGCGCCCGTCTTCGAGGGCGAATGGCGAATCAGGAGCGAGGGCTCCATAGAGGCCTTGCACGCCGACCGCGGTCTCCTGGATGCGCTTGTCCATCTCGCTCCAGTACAGCTTCGTCATGCTGGCCTGCGGACCGGGGGCGACGCCCTGCTGCGCCTGGGTGAGGTTGCGCAACCCGATGAGCCTGAAGACGTGGGCCTCGATCTGAGCCTGCGCGACCTTCTGCCTGACGATCGCGTCCGAGCCCGCTCCACGATTGCGAGCCAGCGTGGCCAGCTCCGCGACAGCCTGCTCGAACCGCGCTGCCTGGGCGAGTCCGCCACGCTCGAAGCCGAACACTGCCATCGCGATCTTCCAACCGTCGCCTGGCGCGCCGACCATGTCGCGGTCCTCCACCACAGCTCCCGAAAGAAAGATCTCGCCGAACTCGCCCCCGCCGGTCATCTGGCGAATGGGCCGCACCTCGACGCCAGGCTGGTGCATGTCGACAAGAAAGAACGAGATGCCCCTGTGGGCATCGGCGCCTGCGTCTGTTCGCGCAAGAAGAAAGCTCTTGTCGGAGTAATGCGCGCCGCTCGACCAGGTCTTCTGCCCGCTGAGCAGCCAGTGGCCGTCACGCTTTTCGGCCCGGGCGCGAAGACCCGCGAGGTCGCTTCCCGCGTCAGGCTCGCTGAAGCCCTGGCAGAAGACAAGCTCGCCGCTGAGAATCTTCTCGATATACATCTCCTTCTGCCATGGCGAGCCGTGCACCAAGAGAGTCGGCGCCAGCAGGCTCACCCCCAGGCGGCCGAGGATCGGCGGGGCGCCGGCCTTCGCCATCTCCTCTTGATAGATCGCTTGCATGATCGGAGTGGCTCCACGCCCGCCCGCCTCGCGGGGCCATGCCAGCTTCAGCCAACCCCCTTCGTGGAGGCGCTGCTGCCATCCTCGCTGCATGGCCTCGTCGGCGTCCTCCCGATAGCCGCCCACGCCGCCGTGCCGCCACTCAGCTGCGAGGTTTCGATCGAGCCAGGTTCGAACCTCTTCTCTGAAGGCCTCTTCTTCTGCCGTGAAGCCCAGGTCCATGTGATTCGGAGGCTATCAAAACGGGCATGCTTGTCACGGATATGGCTTCAGAAGTTCTCTGCGGAAAGTGCGGTGCGCTGCTGACGAACCCGACCGCTCCCTGTCCCCGGTGCGGAGCAGCCGCTTCGGGTCGGTATCAGGGCCCGGTGGCCCGAACTCGGAAGAGCCCACTGGTGGCGGTGGCGCTCGCCATCGTTCCGGGCCTTGGCCACTTCTACCTCGGCGAGAACAAGAAAGGCATCGCCTACCTCGTTGGGGTGGGTGCGCTCGAGTTCTTCGGCCTCGATCTCGACCTCAGCATCATCGGCGCGCTGATCGGCGTGCCGCTGGAGATCGGCGGCGGGTCGTTGTGGGTCTTCAGCATCGTGGACGCGTACCGGACGGCACGCCGGCTGGAGGCCGAGGCCGGCTTCAGCCCTACCTAGGTCTTCTTGCGTTTCCTGGCTGCCGGGCGGCGCGCGGTCACCCGCTTGCGTTTAGCCGGTGTCTTCAAGGCTCGCTGGACGCGTCTCTGAATCGTGCGCAGGCTTCGCTCGACGGCGCTGCTGGCGGCGGCGGAGCCGCGAAGCGTGAGCTTGTCGACCTCACGCTTGAGCTTGCGGTTCTCCTTGATCAACTCGGCCACCATGTCGTTGAGCTGTTGGATCAGCTCGGCGCCGCCCACACGCTTACCGGCCCGACCAGTCGCGGACGTTCGGCTGGTGCGACGAGCCGGCCGGCTCGCGCGTTCGTCTGGTGCCATCGGAGAAAGCTTAGGCCGCGGCGAGAACCTGTTGGCGCAACAGGCTTTTCAAGCCTTCGCGCGCCAGCTCATGGGCCGGATTTGCCTTCCGGCTGACGTAGCTGACCACGCGCCAGCCACGCCGGCAGCGTTCTCTGACCTCGTGGACTGCAATTCGAAAGCTGTCGCTCGAAGGCACCCTGCTGCGCACCACTGGCGCGCAATCCGTCCTGACGATCACGCGGTGAGATGGCCACCGCGCCGCTGCGAGATCCAACGCCCCTGCGCAGACGTGCGCCTCGAGCTGGGCTGAGCCGCCAACGTGTGAGAAGCCGAACGACTCTGTGTAAACGGCGCGACCCCTAACAAAAACGGCCAGGCCACATCCAGCCCGGCCGTTCCTGTCGAGAGCGGCGTCCACGTAGATCACCAGGCACTCCCGCAAATCGCATTCCTCCCGAAGGGATTTCCGAACGGTTTTGGCAACCGAACGGAATTTGGGAAGAGCCTAGCACTATGTTGCGGGGTTGTATGCACCTGGACACAAGATGTTGTGTCAGTCGGCTGGAGGTAGGTCCGCCCCCATTGCGTGGTAGCCGCCGTCGACGTGCACGAGCTCACCCGTGGTCATGTTCAGGTAGTCGGACAGCAGGGCGCATGCAGCACGGCCGACTGGCGTCCTGTCCTGCAGGTCCCAGCCCATCGGCGCGCGCAGCGACCAGACCTCTTCGAAGTCTTTGAAGCCAGGGATACCGCTCGCCGCGAGAGTGGCGAGGGGACCGGCGCAGATGGCATTGGCACGAATCTTGTAACGGCCGAGATCGCGGGCGAGGTAGCGGGTGACGGATTCGAGGGCCGCTTTGGATACGCCCATCCAGTCGTACTTAGGCCACGCCTGCGTCGAGTTATCGAAGTCGAGAGTGACCAGCGAGCCCCCGTGCTCTCGCATGAGCGGCAGGAAGCCCGCGGCCAGCTCTTTGAACGAGAAGGCACTGACCTGGATCGCCATCGCCACGCTTTCCCACGGCGTGGTGAGGAACTTTCCACCAAGCGCGTCTGGGGGCGCGTAAGCAACCGAGTGGACGAGGCCGTCGACCCTGTCCCACCGCTTGCCTGTCTCCTCGACCGCGGCTGCTATGTCGGAGGGCTTGCTGACGTCCATCTCGAGGATTTCGGGAATCGGGTTCAGCTTCTTGGCGGTCATCTGCGTGATGGTCATCATTCGGCCGAAGCTCGTGAGGAGAAGCTCGGCGCCCTCCTTCTGGGCTTCGACCGCGATCGCGTACCCGATGCTGCGGCGGTCGCTCATCCCGGCGATGACGATTTTCTTGCCTTTGAGGATCACCGCGAAATAGTAAGACCCTAACCCGGTTCTTTGCCCGTAGCGATCGGCGCTTCGCGCGACGACCAGTCGCTCCACGACCCCGCATAGAGCCGTCCGTTGTTGATTCCTGCCAGCTCCATCGCCAGCAGGTCGTGGGTCGCATTCACGCCCGAGCCGCAGTAAGCGACGGCACCCGTCTCGTCACTGATGCCCAGCTCCGCGAAACGTTTCCGCAACTCCCCAGGAGACTTGAACCTCCCTTCAGGGCCGAGGTTCTCGGCCCACGGTGCGCTGAGCGCGCCCGGTATGTGCCCAGCCTTGGGGTCGATGGGTTCCTTCTCGCCCCGATAGCGCTCGCCGGCGCGCGCATCGATGACCGGCACGCCACTGAGCTTGCGCACGTCCTCGAAGTTGACGATCCCGGACCGGTCCGGCTCGTGCGACTGGAAGCTGCCCCTGGCGAGTGAGGGTTCGTGAGTCTCCAGAGGAGCTCCCCACGCAGCCAGGCCGCCATCGAGCACCGCCTGCGATTCGTGGCCGAAGAAACGGAGAAGGAACCACAACCGTGACGCGATCGAGCCACCGGCGTCGTCGTAAGCGACGACCCCTGTCTGTGGGCCGATCCCCGCCTTCTGCATCTCTTTTTCGAATTGCTCGCCCGTCGGCAGCGGGTGTCTGCCCCCTCCCTCTTTTCCTGTCACCGCCTCGAGGTCGACGAAGACGGCACCGGGAATGTGCCCGCGCTCGTACGCGTCGCTACCCTTGGCTCCCATCAAGTACCACCGGAAGTCGATGACCCGCAGGTCGGGGTCTCCAACGTGCTCGCGCAACCACTCGGGGCTGACGATCGGGCCGAAGGCGCCCATCAGGGCAGGAAGGGTGAGACGGCGAACAGCCCGAAGAGCATCGCCAAATAGATCAATGTGTACGCGAAGAGTCGCCTTGTCCAGCGGCGCCCTGAGAGGTCGAGCACGGTCATCCCCACCAGCCCCACGCCCAGCACGACAGCCCCTGCCAGGTAGACCTCACCCGCCGACCGGGTGAAGAACGGGATCACGCTGACGATGGCGGTGAGGACCGCGTACGCGACGCTCTGCCTTTTCGCCGTTTGCTCGCCCGAGACCACCGGGAGCATCGGGATGCGGGCGCGAGCGTAGTCGGCCTTGATCACCTGCGCGAGCGCCCAGAAATGGGGCGGCGTCCAGAAGAAGATGACCGCGAATAACGCAAAGGCGGTCAGGTCCAGGGTGCCAGTTGCGGCAGCCCAACCGACCAGTGGAGGGATCGCTCCCGCGGCGCCGCCGATGACGATGTTTTGAGGCGTCGTTCGCTTGAGCCAGACGGTGTAGACGAAGACGTAGATCAACGTGCCCAGCAGCGCGAGGCCGGCCGCGAGCAGGTTGGCTCCCCACCACAGGACAGCGAACGCGAGCGCGTTGAGGGCGATGCCGAGAGCGAGCGCGTGCCACGCGGGAATGCGTCCATCCGGCAGCGCCCTGCGTCGCGTGCGACTCATCGCGGCATCGATGTCGCGGTCGAACCAGCAGTTGATCGCATGCGCGCCTCCTGCAGCGAGCGTGCCGCCGGCAAGCACCGCTAACACCGGCACCAGGCGCGGATGGCCGTGGGCCGCCGGGATCATCACGCCGACTGCTGTTGCATCCAGCAGCACGACGATGCGGAGCTTGAGCAGGCTCAAGTAGTCACGAAGCATCTCCAGGGCGCCGCCGCTGGCGGGAGCTGTGACCGCGCTCACGCGGATCTCCTGTCAACTTCCAGGCGCGACAGCTCGAGATTCTTGTCGGCCCGCGGGAACGTGAGAAGTGTGGTCGCCAGGACGCCCGACCACACGAGGGTCCCGATCGCCACGTGCAGCCCATCGAAAACAGCGTTGCCGGTGATCGCGGATCCCGCACCGACGCCTATCTGCAGGACCAAGGCAATGATCGCCCCGATCGCAATGGGCCCCATGCCCTTCACGCTGCGCCACCGGATGAATGCCGTCGACAAAACATGCAGGAGCAGGAGTCCGACGACGAGCACGGCCCCTCGATGCAGCATCGTGAAGGCGTTGGCGCCCGTGAAATCGAGCGCGAACCCCTCGCCGCACAGTGGCCATGAATTGCAGCTGTTATCAGCGCCGCTTGCGACCACAGTCGACCCGGTGAGCATCATCACGTAGGTCGCTGCCGTCGCCACGATGGCCAGGCGCCGGAAATTGAGATCAGGTGCGCCATTCGATGCCGGCATCGCGGCGACCGCAGTCGCGACCAGGAAACCCAGGATCATCATCGCCAACCCGAGATGCACCACTACGAGCCACGGTGAAAGCTCCTTGGCCACCACGATGCCACCAAGAATCCCCTCCCCCACCACGCCAATCAGCGATGCGGC
>JAYUFT010000104.1:0-6204 GCA_043738605.1 Candidatus Dormiibacterota bacterium
CAGACCGACCTGGCGCCGGCTCTCGAGGTGAGCCGAGAGCTCACCTTTGGGGTAGAGGCCGCCAAGATAGATGACGCGCGCGACCCGCTGCTTGTTCACCGCGCGGGCGAAGTTCTCCGTCGCGATCTTTTCACGAGCGGCGAAACCGGCCCCCTCGGCCATTCCGTGAACGAGGTAGTAGGCCAAGTCGGCTCCCTCGAGCGCGCGATCTACGCCGTCGCCGCTCACCAGATCACAACGCACGAACTCGACGCCAGGGTTCGCGTTCGCGCCCGGGTTGCGCGAGGCCACCCGGACCGAACGGCCGGCGCCCCGCAGGGCGGGAACCAGCCTGTGGCCGATGAAGCCGGTTCCACCGAGCACGACCACGCGTTCGCCGGCGGCCGCGTTCAAGCCACGTCCAGCTCGCGGGGCTCCTCGTTCACGCCGCCTGCGCCGGCGGTCACGCGGCGGTCCGCTGCCAGGCGCGCCGGCCACCAAACGCGTGGCCCAATGTCGTGGACGAGCGCCGGCACCAGGACGGTCCGGACCAGGGCCGTGTCGAGCAGCACTCCGAAGGCAACCGCGAATCCGATTTCCGCAAAGATCACCAGAGGCAGCACGCCGAACACCGAGAAGGTGGCCGCGAGCACGATGCCGGCCGACGTGATGACCGCGCCGGTCGAGCTGACCCCGGTCAGGATGCCCTTGCGCGTGCCTGTCCGGAGCGCCTCCTCGCGGACGCGCGTCATCAGGAAGATGTTGTAATCGATGCCCAGGGCGGTCAGGAACACGAAGGCGAACAGCGGGAACGAGGGGTCGGTCCCACTGAAGTGGAAGACCGAGGAGAAGACCAGGCCCGAGGCCCCCAGCGTAGCGGCGAAGGAGAGGATCACCGTCCCGACCAGCAGCGCCGGGGCGAGGAGAGATCTCAAGAGCACGATCAGGATGACCAGGATCACGGCCAGGACCAGGGGGATGATCAGGATCAGGTCGTGGGTGGAGGAAGCCTGCGTGTCGAGGTCGGTCGCCGTCGTCCCGCCGACCAGCGCCTGCGCCCCCGGCACGGAGTGGACGGCCGTTCGCAGATGCTGCACCGTGGTCTTCGCGGCGTCGCTATCGGCCGCGTCGATCAGCGTGACGTCGATGAGCACCTTGCCGCCGACGATCTTCGGATCGGATGAGGCGGGGCCGGCGGACAGGACCGACACCGCCGAGACCCCAGGGACGGAGCGGGCAGCAGCCAACACAGCGCCGGCCGATCCAGCGTCGGCGACGACGACCGCCGGGCTCCCGGAGCCGGCGGGGAAGTGGCGGTCCGCGACCTGCTGACCGATGACCGAATCGACCGCGACGGTGTACTGGTCCGTCGACGCTATGCCGTTCGCGTTCAGCCGCGTGATGCCGAACGTCATCGCGACCAGCACCAATCCGCTGGCCACCCACCACATCCGCGACCGGCTTCCGATCAGCGCCCCGATGCGCGTCCAGAATCCCGAGGGCGCGCGCTCGACCGAATCGAACCGCGGGGCGAAGGGCCAGAACAGGCGCCTGCCGGTCAGGACCAGCACCGCGGGCAGGACGGTCACCATCGCGAGCATTGCGCTGACGATGCCGATGGCCGCGGTCGGCCCAAGGCTCTTGTTGGAGCCAAGGTCCGAGAAGAGCAAGCACAGGAGCGCAAGGCTGACGGTCGCACCGGAGGCGAGGATGGCCGGCGCCGCTCCCTTGAGCGCGGCACGAATGGCCGCATAAGCGGTCACGTGGCGGCGCAGCTCCTCTCGGTAGCGGCTGATCATCAGCAGCGCATAGTCGGTGCCGGCGCCGAAGACCAGGACCGTGAGGATGCCCTGGCTCTGGCCGTTGGAGCTCAGACCGAAGTAGCGAGCGGTGAAGTAGACAGCCGCCTGGGCGACGAATAGGGCCAGCCCGACCGTTGCCAGAGGGACCACCCACAGCACCGGGCTCCGGTAGACGAGCAAGAGAACGATGACGACGACCACGGTCGTGCCTACGAGCAGCTTCACATCGAGCGCCTTGAAGGCGGAGCCGAAGTCCGCGGCGAGACCGGCCGGCCCGGTGACATGGGCCGAGAGGCCGGGCGATCCTCGGACTGCTTTCCGCAGGGAGGCGACCCCATCGCCGATGCCGCCAATGCTGGAGCTGTCGACGTTGACGACCACCTCGAGGGCCTTGCCGTCGGCCGAAAGGATGATCGGAGACGCTTGCCCCGCCACGCCCTTCAATTCGCTGACGCTGGCGATCTCGGTCGCGACCGCCGCCTGGTCGGCCGCGGTGACGCCGCTAGAGCGCTCGAACACGAGTACGGCCGGGATCACTCGGGCGTTCTGGAACCCGCTCTGAAGCTTCAGCACCTGCGTCGCCTCCGCCGTGCTGGGCAGGAAGTCCGCCAGGTCGTTCTTCTGCAGCGAGCTCAGCTTGGTCGCGAAAGGCGCTGCGGCCGCCGCAAGTACAAGCCACCCGGCGAGGACCGCAGCGGCAAGGATCAGGTGTCGTTTGCTTCCTTTGGGATTGGCGGGTTGACTCATTCGGGCAGCTCTCCTGTTCATTAGTTTGTGGCAATTATTATCGAACGTTCGTAAGATCTATTCCGCCAGACATGAAAAGAAGCGTGGTTCCAATGCCGAGGGGGAGGCCGCCGGGCCCGACGCCCGAGTTCGCCGAGCATCGCCGCCGCATCCTCGATGCCGCGACAGCCCTTTTCGCGCGGCAGGGCTACGAGACCACCGGCATGCGCGAGCTGGCCGCCGCCGTCGGGATGAGCCCGCCGGCGATCTACCACTACTTCGAGTCCAAGGAAGCGCTGATGGACGCCCTGATCGAGGAATCTGTGCGGGGTCCGCAGGGGGGGATCCGCCGGCTGCCGGCTGGAGGCTCCCTGCGTGACATCCTCTTCTCGGCCGGGGCCGGCTTCATGGCCGCGATGTCCACGCCGGAGGCCAGGCAGCGCCTGGAGGTCGTCTTCCTGGCGGCCCACCACCGCGCGGAATGGGCGGACCGCTACCTGACCGGGCTGTCCGACCCGACCGAGTCAGGGCTCGCCGAGGCGATCTCGAAGGCGATGCCGGACGCGGCGCGAAGCCGGGTCCAGCCCCGCTGGGTGGCAAAGCAGCTCATCGGTGCGCTGCTCTCCTTCGTCCTGCACGAGGAGATCCTCCGCCGCCATGACGTGGCGGACGCCTCTCGGGACGATTACCTGCGCCAGGTGGCGGACATTATCGCCGCCGGCGTGGAGCACATCGCGGACGGGGAGGCCACTCCGGGCTGAGTCACCAGCGGGAGGTCCCGGCGCTCCCTTTGTACGGTCCTTCGATGCCGGCTGTGATCCAGCCACCATAGAAATCGCCTGGCTGTGCGCTCACCCGCTCGTGGTCGATGAAGCAGGCGTCAACCCGCCCGGGGTAGAAGGCGATGTAGTCCTTGATCGCGTGATAGGCCGGCCGGGGATCGGCGTAGGTCCACGCGGCGGAGGCTGCGGTGCGATGCTCGCCGGCAATGTCGAAGTAGGAGGCCCGGCCCTTCCACTCGCACAGCGTCATTCCCCTCGACGGCTTCAATGATTCGAGCCGCACATCGGCTCGCGGAAAGTAGATCGTTGGCGGGTGGCTGGTCTCCAGCACGCGGAGGGCTGACCCGCTGCGGGCCACAGTCACTCCGTCGAACTCCACGCGGGCGACATGGCGTAGCGGCTCGACGCGCGGGGGGCGCGGGTAATCCCACACCGATTCGCTCATGAACCCAGTCTAGAGACGCAAATGCGCGGGTTGTCAAAGTGCTTGTCTAAGCTACGTGCCCAAGCGCATCAGGTCTCTGGCCGAGGGGGCATACGGTGATTGCAGAACAACAAGGGGGTCAGACCACATGAGCGACAAGCTGCCATACAAGGTCGAGCGGATCATCGAGGGCGTCGAGATTCGCCGCTATCCGCCGATGGTTCTCGCCACGGTGCGCGAGCTGCCTGACAACGAGGCGTTCGGCATCCTCTTCAGATACATCTCGGGAAACAACCGCTCGGCCCGCCGTGCCACGGGCGAACGGATCGCCATGACGGCGCCGGTCTTCTCGGCGAGCGACTCGTTCTCGTTCGCCATGCCGCCCTCATTTTCGATCGACTGGGCGCCGATGCCGCTGGACTCTCGGTCCGTCCTTGAGAGGATGCCGGAGCGGCGGGTCGCGGCCCTGAGGTTCTCCGGCACCGCCCCCGAAAAGACGGTTGCCGCCAAGAGCCGTGAGTTGCTGGATACGCTGGCGAGACACGAGCTTCGCGTCTTGGGGTCGGCATTCCTCATGCGCTACAACGCGCCGTTCACGCCGGGCTTCATGCGGCGAAACGAGGTCGGCGTCGAACTCCTTCCGGCTGTCTGATCGCGAGCTGGCGATACAGTCGAGGCGACAATCTATCCGACAAAGCGTGCTATAATCCATCGCATGAGCCGCGTAAAAGTCAGTGTGACGCTGGATCCGGAACTCCTCGAGGCGGTTGATGGCTTTGTTCAAGGCCATCCCGGCCAAGACCGCAGCAAAGTGATCGATCAGGCCCTGCAGCAGTGGTATGGACGACAGCAAGAAATCGCGATGGAAGCCCAGTACGCGCAACCGGAGGACGCGATCGCCTCAGAACAGACCATGTGGCGGGCGATCCGAAGGACGGCAGCAACACGCAGGCTCTCTAGATCCTGAGCCAGCAGCGCCGGCCGGCGGGACCAACGCCTCGACGAGGGGAAATCTGGTACGTGTTTACTCCGGGCCAGCCAGACGATCCTCATCAGCCCCGCCCGGCTGTGGTGCTGTCGGAGGACGTCAGAAACCGGATGCGGGACGATCTGATCGTGGTCCCAGTCTTCTCAGCTGGTCAACTTGGCCCGACACGTGTGGCATTGCCAGCGCGCTCAAGTGGTCTTCGCCACAACAGCGTCATTTTCTGCGAAGAAATCACCACGATCGATCGAGATTTCTTGGCTCGAGGTCCGGTTGGCGTGCTGAGCCCGAAGTTGATGGACGGAGTCGTTCGTAGCGTGCGGCGGGCGATCGGCGAGGTCCTTCCCGAACCGTAACCTGCGCCACCGCCGAACCCGATCGGGGTGGCTCGCCGAATGGAAGTCTTTACGATCGGTTTTACAAAGAAGTCGGCAGCCCACTCCGCCAAGGGACGCGAGGCGGGGCCACCTGCCAACTCGCCGCGCGTACTTCGCGGTGCCAGAGTCGTGGGACGCGCTGGCGGTTCCCCACGACGTACTGAAAGCTCGAGGCCAACGCCAACTGGCCTCCACCCCGGTCCTTAGGCAAGTCTCGACCCGCTAAGCTCGGGGCTGCCCCGGTAACGTATAGATGTGTCAGCAGCCTGCACGTCCGGCCTTTCCGAAATATGGTCCAAGTGAGAGTTGCCCTCTTCGGCGCTAGCGGCTTCATCGGCAGCAGCGTCTTAGAGGAACTCCTCGAGGCTGGTCACCAGGTCACTGCGCTCAGCCGCAACCCGGACCGCCTTGCTGCGCATGCGGCGCTGACAGTGGTCCAGGGCGACGTTAGTGACCCGGCCGCAGTGGCGCGCACGATCGATGGGACCGAGGCTGTGATCAGCTGTTTGGGTACTCCCCGGAACGAGAAGCAATCGGTCGATTTCCTCGCGGCGGCCTTACGAAGCATCATCGAAGCAATGGAGAGGTTCGGCGTCGAGCGGCTTGTGGCCATCTCGGGAGCCGGAATTACAGTAGCCGGTGAACGGAAACCCTTTCCGCACAATGCGATTTCAGCTGTACTGAGGAAGTTGGCGCGCGACACGGTCGCGGCGAAACAGACGGAGTTCGCGGCGCTCCAGGCGAGCTCGACCATCGCCTGGACGGCGGTCCGGCCGACGAGGGTGGTGAACGGTTCCGCGACGGACAGGCGGCGCGTGACGGTCAACGCCGGACAGCTCGGGATGCGGGTCACCCGTGGTGACCTCGCACGTTTCTTGGTCGGTCAGCTGACCGACCGGTCCTACATACGACTGGCGCCATTCATCAGCAGCTGACAGAGTCGAGAATCACCCCTAGCTCAGACCGCGTCGGGCGCAGCCAGAGCCCGTCGGTTGCTGTCACCCGGGAGGGTGCGCGACCTGGTCATGGTGATGCTGGCGGTCATCTACTCCCTCTGCTCGGCGAACGGATGACACCCGGAAAGCAGGTGGCATTGGTTCTCGGCATTCTGGGCGTGATCCTCATCGCT
>JAYUFT010000105.1:0-1937 GCA_043738605.1 Candidatus Dormiibacterota bacterium
ACGTCGTTGCGCTCGGTGACCGGGCGCGGCCAGCCGATGCCATCCGGCGGCAGGAGGTTGAGCTGCCACTGCTCGGCGCCCAGGTGGTCGAGCTCGAGCACGATGCCGCTCGGCGTCCAGCGGTGGTGCCGCACAGCGTCCTCGTCGCCGCTCGTCAGCTGGCGCGCGGCGCCGCCTTCGACCGGCGCGCTCCAGAGGTTGAAGAGGCCCGAGCCGTCATGCACGTAGCTGATGTGGCGGCTGTCGGGTGAGAAGGCGAGGTTGTTGAGGAAGTAGGTTCGGCGGAGGGCGAAGAACTGCTCGAAGCGCGGGGGCGCGGCTGTCCTCGTGGCCATGCCCCACCAGCGTAGCGACACGAGCTGCCGGAGACCCGCGACGTAGGGCCATACTGCGTGGCGATGCACACGGCGAGGGTCAGTGCCGTTGCGCTGTTTGCGCTCTCTCTCCTCCAGGTGGGATGCGGTTCAGACAGCACCGCCACCACTCCGACCGCGGCCGCTCCGACCTCGCCAAGGCCGACACCAGCACCAACTCCGACCCAGAGTCCGCGGACGCTAGTGTTCAAGCTCAACCCGACAAAGGGCTACACCGCGCATGGCACCGTGCGAGTGGACATCAAGGTCTATGGCTTTGACATGACGGTGACGATGAAGGGTCTCGGCCCCAGCACGCGACACGACATAAATCTCGTCGCCGGCAGCTGCGGGAAGCCAGATGACAGCCTTCGCCAGACCTTTGACAACGCGACGGCTGACGCGAATGGAACGCTCACGAGCGTGAGCACCTGGCAGGACGTCTATTCCGTCCCGGCGCTGGGGCGCACCGTGGTAGTCCACGGAGACTACCCCGCCAATAGCAGCGCCCTCATCGCATGCGCCGTCATGACCAACTGAGTCATTAAGGGCGGTCAATCTTGCCGGCGATCGCGATCTCCGAGCCGTTCTGTCGAGCGATTTCGATGGCGCCTGTTCCGGTTGATCCAGAATGAGAGGACATGGAAGAAAGAAGCGAAGAGCAACTCATATCTCGTCTGTTCGACCTGGAGAACGATGGGCAAGCTGCCCAGCGAGCCGAGCTCACCGGCGAACGGTTCATCTCCTTGATCCAGGATCCAAACAGTGGACAGGCGTACGTCTTTCAGCACGGTCTGGATGAGACCGAGGGCGCGGAAGTGCCGCCCGGAACAGAGTTCTGGGAGTACCCGACGCTGGGCGAGGCCGAGCGCGCTTACTCGCAGCTGCTCGAAGAGGACCGGAAGGCGGGTGAGCTGGTGGCGACCGACTCGGAAGAGGGCATCGGCGACTCCGAGACTGGCGGGGCCGAGGTCCGCGATCGCTACTCCGCGAGCGACGATGATCCGCTCATCGAGAACGGAGAGGATGCGGTGGGGCAGGAGACGGACGAGTCTTCGAGCGAACCGGAACCGTAGTCGGCGGCGCCGCGACCGGCTCCTTACTGGATCAATCGGCCTCGCCAGAACCGGGCGCAGGTGAGGCTGCCGATTGCAGGGCCCGCATCATCACCAGGATGTATGGCAGCAGCAGGGCAAAAGTGCCGGTTACGAACACATTCGTGAAGCCGGCCGCCCCTGCGGCGCAGGCGCCTGGGCTGGTGCCGAAGAAACATTGGGAGGTCAAAAAAACAAAGCCGACCGGCACCGTCACCACCGCAATGATCGCAATCGCCACCACCGACCATATGGCCGCCTGCGCCGCCTTATGAGCTGAGCGCCACTGCCGGCGCCTCGCATAAACCTCGGCCGCCGAGGCCAGAGCAGCAGCAAGCACGATGACCAGGAGGATCGGCAGGAGAACTTCGGCGCTTCCTCTCAAGAAACCCGAGACATCGTTCATCGGACCTGCGTAGTTGGGTGGACCGGACGACACCGAAGCCGAGCAGTTGGCGAAAAAGAGAACGGTGAGCGCGATTGCGGCCAA
>JAYUFT010000106.1:0-6118 GCA_043738605.1 Candidatus Dormiibacterota bacterium
GCAAGCCTTCGATGTCCACCTCCAGGAGGTGGAGCACCCCCAGCGCCGAGCGCAGGTCGTTGGCCGGTAGCGATTTCGCGCGCTCGCGCAACCTTTCGAGCAGCACCTCCTGGTCACGCACCACGCCCAGGCTCAGCGCCACCCAACCCAGCTCCATTCGCAGCGGATCGCTCCATTCCTCATCGAGCAGAGGACCGAAAGTTCTCAGGTGCGACCTCAGCTTGCGTGTCGCCACGCGTGCCTGGTGCACCGCCTCCGGATCACTGCTGGTCCGCACCAGGGGGTCGTGATAGAGAAGGGCCGCGACCGACTGCGCGATCACGCTTCGGATGACCGCCCGCGCCGGTGATTCCGCCTCAACGACCAGTGGCGCCACCTCAGGCGGTTCCATGGCTCGGGGGCCGAGCGCCCTGATGTGTTTGGGCGTCGGATCGGGCGCGCCGGCGCCGGCGCCGCGCAGCCGCGCCACCAGCGGAGCCACGATGCCGTCGGCGTCGCCGGCGACCTCGACCTCGATCTCGCGGAACCTGGCGGCCACACGGCGCCCGTCGCGCACCGATACCTCGTCGTCGACGACCTCGGCGAGCCGCGCGCCCGACGCGTCGAGCAGGCGGACGCGGCGGCGCACTGTCGAAAGGCGGGCCACAGGGATCAGCTCGGCGGTGCGGACGTAAGCGCGGACGATGGCCACCGCAGCGGGCGGTGGTTTCTTGGCGCCGCCCTGGAAGTTGAGCTCGTCACGCTCGAGCAGCGACGCCGCCTGGCCGTCGGTGGTTGGATGGATCGGTGGCAGCTTCAGCGTCCAACCCTCGCCGGCGCGATGGCGGAGCGAGACACCCCAGCGCGCCAGCCGGAGATCGGCGGTGTCGTAGTAGACCGTTTCGAGGCGGACCGCCTCAGGCGCCGTGACGGTCGCGCCGTCGACGACCCCGTTCAGGTCGGGGAGGTGAAACGCGGGTCCTGCCCCGAGCTTTACCTCACGCTCGAGCATGCGGGACGGTGGTGACGACCCCGTTGACAATCCCGTTGCCGCGAGCGCTTTCGAGCGCGAGCTCCTGGAAGCGCTTGTGGGAGTTGAGCCCGTGGACGTTGGGCACGCGCTGCCAGGCACCTTCGGGACGAAGGCTCCAGGCCAGAACATCGTCGGCGAGCAATATCTCGAAGATCTGAGATAGGCGCGCAGAGAGCTTGGCGTCGGTGACCGGTACCACCGCCTCGACGCGCCGGTCCAGGTTCCGCTGCATCATGTCCGAGGATCCGAGGTAGTACTCGGGCTCGGCGCCGCCGAACGCGAAGATCCGGGAGTGCTCGAGGAACCGCCCGACGATGGAGCGAACCCTGATTCGGTCCGACAGTCCTGGGACGCCAGGCCGCAGCGAGCACATGCTGCGCACGATCAGGTCGATCTGTGCGCCTGCCTGGGACGCTGCATAAAGCGCGTCGATGATCTCTGGGTCGACGAGGTTGTTGACCTTGATGAGGATGCGGCCGCCGACCACCGCCTGGCCGTCGATCAGCTGCTTGATCCCTGCGCGCAGGCTGGTGGGAGCGACCAGCAGCTTTCGGTAGCGGTGCTGCCGGCTGTAACCGGTGAGCAGGTTGAAGAGCTCGGTAACGTCCGCGCCGAGGTCGGCGTCAGCCGACAGCAAGCTGACGTCCTCGTAGAGATGAGCCGTGCTCGGGTTGTAGTTGCCGGTGCCGACGTGGAGGTAGTGCTGAATGTGCCGGCCCTCGCGCCGCACCACCAGCGTCACCTTGGCGTGGGTCTTCAGGCCGACCAGCCCGTACACGACGTGCACGTTGGCCTCTTCCAGCGCGCGGGCCCATGTGATGTTCGCCTGCTCGTCACCACGCGCCTTCAGCTCGACGAGGGCGACCACCTGCTTGCCGGCCTCCGCTGCCCGGATGAGGGCTCTGACGATTGGGCTCGCCGGGCCGGACGTTCGATAAAGCGTCTGCTTGATCGCGAGCACGTTGGGATCGCTGGCGGCGTGGTCGATGAAAGCCTCGACCGAGGTGGCGAACGAGTCGTACGGGTGGTGTGCCAGCAGGTCGCCCGAGCGGAGCACCGCGAACAGGTCGGGGACCTCGGCGCCAAGACCTCGGAGTCGAGGTTGGGTGGTCGGAGTCCAGGGCTCTTCCTTCAGATCCGGCCGGTCGAGATGAGACAGCGCGGACAGGCTGCCGAGGTCCAGCAAGCCGTTGGCCGAATAGACGTCGGTCGGTTGTAGCTCCAGCTCACGCGTCAGGAGCTCCAGCACCTCGGCGGACATTCCGGGATCGACCTCCAGGCGGACCACGCGCGCGTGTCGGCGGCGGCGGCGCAGCTCGGTCTGAATGGCAGCAAGAAGGTCTTCGGCGTCGCTGTCGATTTCGTCGAGGTCTCCGTCGCGGGTCACGCGGAACGGATGGTGGGCGACCACCTCCATACCCGGGAAGAGCGATTGAAGGTGGAGCGCGATCACGTCCTCGAGGGGCACGTAGCGCTCGCCCTCGACGAGCGGGATGAATCGAGGCAGCACCGGCGGCACCTTCACGCGCGCGAAGCGTTGCTGGTGACGCTGCGGGTCTCGGACCATGACCGCCAGGTTCAAAGAAAGGTGAGAGATATAAGGGAAGGGGTGGCCGGGATCCACCGCGAGCGGTGTCAGGACCGGGAAGATCTGCTGGCGGAAGACCGAATGGAGCTGGCTGAGCTCCTTCTTCGTCACCTCGTTGGCGCGCACGATCACGATGCCGGCCTGCGCCAGCTCAGGCACCAACGACTCGTTGAAGAGGCTGACCTGACGATCAACCAGCTGCTCGACCCGGCTTCGGATCGCTCTCAGCTGCTCGAGTGGCGACATCCCGTCGGGGGAGGCTGCGGCGACGGCGGCCAGGACCTGTTCCTTGAGCCCGGCCACCCGGACCTGGAAGAAGTCATCGAGGTTCTGGCTGAAGATGGCGAGGAAGCGAACCCGCTCGAGGAGAGGGAGCTTCGGGTCCTCCGCCATGGCCAGGACGCGCTCGTCGTAGTCCAGCCGGGAGAGCTCCCGGTTGAGGTACCTGGGCGCCTCCGGGACCGGATTTGGGCCTGTTTGATCCGAGTCCGGCTGGACCCCCACCACCATGTCACGAACATTAGCGGTTGGCGACCGGGGGTAGGTTATCGGCTGGTTAACTGAGAGTTCTGCGCCGATTCCCTGAATGCTAGCGATAACCTCGGAGCCCGAATCGGCCCCGACGACCCGTAGCCGGGCTACCGGAAGCCGCCTGGCAACCTGGCTTTAGAGGCCGCCGCCGCCGTCAAGCCACGCTCCGCTGTTCGCCGGCAGCCTCAGCTTTTCGTCCCGGTGCCTCACCAAAGGGTGACTGCCGATCAGCAGGCGGCCTCGGGCTGGGACCTCGACCTGGCGGGCGAGGAAGTTGACGGCAACGCTCAAAGGACCGCGCTCGTAGACGAGGACTCCCTCCGGCGCCGGACGCCACTCGAGGCCGTTTGGGAGCGTGCCCACCAAGGCCCGCCTCAGGGCGAGCACTCGCTTGTAAAAGGCGAGCATGGAGCCGGGCGAACCGGCCTGGGCGTCGACGGCGAGTGCGTCCCAGTCGGGAGGCATAGGCAGCCAGGGGGCGGCCATGGAAAAGCCGGCGTGCGGTTGTCCCTTCGACCACGGCAGTGGCACCCGACAACCGTCCCGTCCCGCTTCCTTGCCCCCGCTGTGAATGTAGAACGGGTCCTGGCGCTGGTCGGGAGGGACGTTTGCCTCCTCCAGGCCAAGCTCCTCGCCCTGATAAAGAAAGACCTGCCCGGGGAGTCCAAAGAGCAACAGCACGGCTGCTCGGGCGCGAGCGCGACCCTTGGAGCCGCCGCCCAAACGCGTCACGTGCCGGATGAGGTCGTGGTTCGACTGGGTCCAGCTGGGGGCGTCAATCGGCCCAGGTGCAGCGTGACGGTCCACCTCGATCGACCGTTTCCAAAGCGAGGCGCTCCAGGGCGCCCTCACGAGGGCGAATGCCATGTCTAGCTGGTCCGGGAGGATGTACCGCGCCTGTCGCGAGGGGTCGAAGATCTCGCCCACAAGGACGCGAGCGGGTTGGTACTGGTTGAGGATTCGACGCCATGCCCGATAGACATCGTGGACCTCCGGCTGGTCGATGATCGCGAACTTGAGGTCGGGGCTGGGCTGGCCCGTCAACGGGTCCTTGATCATTGGGCGGTCGGCCATGTCCTTGCGTTTGAACAGGGCCGATGCGACATCGATGCGATAACCGTCGACGCCCTGGTCGAGCCAGAACTTCACGATCTGTTCGAACTCTTTGGGGACCGCGGGATTCCACCAGTTGAGGTCGGGCTGTTCGGGCGCGAACAGGTGCAAGTACAGCTGGCCGCTGCGCTTGTCCTGGCTCCATGCCGAACCACCGAACGCAGAGTCCCAGTTGTTGGGCGGGGAGCCGTCGGGTTTGGCGTCGGCGAAGTAGTAACGCGCGCGGTGCGGATCCTCGGAAGAGGACAGAGCCGCCTGGAACCAGGGGTGCTGGTCCGAGGTGTGATTGGGTACGAGGTCGACGAGCACTCTCAGTCCAAGCTGGTGGGCACGATCGACCAGGTGTGAGAAGTCGGCGAACGTCCCGTACTCGGGATTGACGTCGTAGTAATCGGCAACGTCGTAGCCATGGTCCTTCTGCGGCGAGGGATAGAACGGAGTGATCCAGATCGCGTCGATCCCGAGGCCTTTGAGGTAGTCGAGCTTGGAGGAGATGCCGGGCAGGTCGCCGATCCCGTCGTCGTTGGAGTCGGCGAAGCTCCGGATGTAGATCTCGTAGAACACGGCGCCCCTCCACCAGTGGCGCGTCGACGCCTCGCCACCCTGGCCCTTTAGCTCTTTAGGCAGCATCCGCCGAAACTATGCAGGAGATTGGCTCGGGCCGGGCTGGCACACCCGGCCCGAGGCGCTTGTTATCCGAGGGCTGCCACGACGTTTGAAAAGACGTTTTGTATCTGGTTCCCCATGGTTAGAAGAATCACGATGACCACGATCGAAACGAGAACCAGGATCAGCGCGTACTCGACCATTCCCTGGCCACGCTGATCGCCTTTTGAAGATCCCACCTTTCTGAGACTCACGACAACACCACCTCCTTTGGTCCATGACGGGCCGATCTCCGCACGATGTTCAACGATTGGGACCATGTTTTTTTAGCATTAGCGATGATTGTTTTTGTAATGACTTCCATTAGCATTGCTGTTGCATAGGAAGTGAGCAGGTTCCAGTTCACCCTCGAGCAGCTCCGGACCTTCGTGGCGGTGGCCGAAACCGAGCACGTTTCCAAGGCGGCGGCCTCCCTCTTTCTCACCCAGGGCGCCGTCACCCAGCAGTTGCGGCACTTTGAAGACGCACTCGGGCTTCAGCTCATGGAGCGCGCGGGGAGGGGCGTTCGGCTGACCGATGCCGGCAAGGCAATGGCCACCGCCTGCAAGGCAGCGCTGCGCGCGGTCGAGACGGTCGAAGACACGGCCCGCTCGATGAAGGCGCTCGAGTCCGGTTCCCTGGATCTTGGCGCCAGTCCAACGTGCGCCAGCTTCTACCTGCCTTCCCGCCTGTCGGCCTTCTCTGCGCGATATCCGGCGGTGAAGCTGGCATTGACGGTCGAGCCGTCGGCAGCGATCGGCGCCCAGGTGCTCGCCGGCGCCCTCGACTGCGCAGTCATCGAGACCGAGCCGCCGCCGGAGCTCATGGCCATCGTCCTTGCGCATGACGAGCTCGTGCTTGTCGCCCACCGCGACCATCCCCTATCGCAGCTGTCACGTGTGACGCCGGCACAGCTGGCCAAGTTCAGGTACCTGGGCCGCGGTCCGGCCTGGACGGCCGAGCAGACCGTCCGCAAGATGATTGGTCCGGCGTATGACCTTTCCGAGGTCCTCAACCTTGGGCACCCGGAGTACGTGCGCGCCGCCGCGATAGCCGGCCTGGGGTACGCAGTGCTCCCGATGCTGGCGGTGGAGGCCGACCTCACCGCCGGTGTTCTGACGCGGTTGCCCGGGCCCTCGAGCATTCGCGCGATCAGCGCGATCCGGCGCCGATCAGCCGGCGGGCCGACACTCGAAGAGTTCTGGCGCCACCTGACAGGCGACGCACCA
>JAYUFT010000107.1:0-17399 GCA_043738605.1 Candidatus Dormiibacterota bacterium
GACGTGGAGCATCAAGGACTTCTGCAGCCCAATGTGGTCGGCGATCGCCCCGTTGATCGGCACGCCGATGGCGCCGGTCACAAAACCCAGGCCCATGACAAGGCCCGAGGCGAGACCCGCGCGTGCGGCCATCAGCTGCTGCGCCATCACCAACATCAGGGGCGCAGTCGAAGCGGCGAGAAATCCGATGAGGATGGCGCTCAAGAAAGCCCACGGCCCTGGGAACAGCGTGTACAGCAGGACTGCGGGCGCGCTCAGGACCAAAGTCACAAGGATCACAGTGCGGCGGCCGAAGCGGTCCGCAAGCGATCCGCAGCCAACGGTGCCGACTGCGCTCGCAAGCACCAGGGTGGTGGCAAGCGGACCATAAAAGCTCGGGCCGTATCCCATCTGGGCGTACCAGGTCGGAGTGAACGACTGAAAGACGTAGACGGTCCAGCTGCGGGACATCATCACGCCGATGACCATGGCGAGGGCGAACACTGGAATCGCCTGCCCAACCCCGCCGGCCGCACCGCTCTTTGTGGCCCGCGGCGCAGCCGTACGCATCCTCCACAGGAGGTAGGCGCCGGCGACGACGCCAGGGATCACAAGGACGCCCGTGCCGTGCAGTCCGAGCGCTCCGAACAAAGCGATCCCGACCAGAGGGCCAATGGCCACGCCGACGGTTCCCGCAGTCACGTATACCGACATGCCGAAGCTGCGCCTCCAGGCCGGAAGCAACGCGCGCACGTCGAGAGCTGCGAGCGGATGGAATGCGCCCGAGCCGAGACCGGAGGCGCATGCGATAGCGACCAGCAGCGGAAACGACTGCACGAATCCAATGAGCGCGAACGTCAGGGCGGTCCAGGCAAGAGCGACGCCGGTCAGCCTGGTGCCGAAACGATCGGCGATCACGCCGAACAGAGGTTGCGAGATCGCTGCCATGCCGCTGTACGCAAGGCTCACCAGGCCCACAGTCGCCAGGCTGAGCCGGAAGCGCCCGATCAGGAGCGGATACAGGACCGGGAGGACACCCACGTAGCTGTCCACCGTCAGGTGGCCGAGCATCAGCGTGAGCAGGTTTCCGCTCCGTAAGAAGACCTTCACTACCGGAATATCATGCCGAGTAATGCGTGAGCTTCTCTACCTGAGCCAGGCCGACGTCGAAAGTCTGCTTGACGTGGATGCGATGCTCGAGGCAATTGCGAAGGCGTTGATCCTCTTCTCGTCAGGGGTCACATCGGTCCCACCGCGAACCGCGGCGAGGGCGCCGGATGGGTTGATGGGGGTGATGGCGGGCTACGTCCCTGGCGTCGCGCTGGAGGTGAAGCTCGTCTCGGTATTCCCTGGCAACCACGGGCTCGGAGTCCCGAGCCATCAAGCGCTCATCGCCCTGTTCGACGAGAAGGACGGGACGCCACTCGCTCTCATGGACGGCACCCACATCACGGCGATCCGCACCGGGGGCACTGCGGCGGTGGCCACGCGCGCGCTCGCCCGCCAGGATTCCAACGTGCTCGCGATCCTCGGCGCCGGCGTGCAGGGCGGATCGCACCTCGACACGTTCCCCCACGTGCGCAACTTCAAGGAGATACGCGTGGCATCGCGAGACCATGCCAAGGCCGCAGCGCTGGCGGCGCGCCATCCCAAGGCGCGCGTGGCCGCCTCGTTCGAGGAGGCGGTGCGAGGCGCGGACGTGGTCGCATGCTGCACGGACGCGCGCGAGCCCGTCATCCGGCGGGCGTGGTTGAAGCCTGGTGCGCATGTCAGCTCCGTCGGCGGCACCTTCGGCCCCGAGCTCGATCCCGAGACCATGGCCGCGGGCAAGGTGTTCGTCGAGTGGCGAGGCGCCGCGACCAATGCGCCTCCCGCCGGCGCGCATGAGCTGCAGGGGCTCGACGCGAGCGCGATCACGGAGGTTGGCGAAGTCCTGGCGGGTACGAAACCGGGCCGGACCTCCGACCACGACATCACGATCTACAAATCCACTGGGCACGCGGTGGAGGATGCAGCGACAGCGAGCTTGGTCTATGCGCGCGCGCTGGCGGAGGGCGCCGGCCGCCGCCTGCCTCTCTAGAGGTCGATCAGCCGCAGGGGCACCACATTGATGATCTGTGTGCCCGCCAGCTTCCGCTCCACCTGGGCGCGGCCGTAGGGATGAACGTGGCCGTGGATGAGCAGCCTCGGAGTCAGGTCTTTGACGAGCCTGACGAAGCTTGCGAATCCACGATGCGCGAGATCGTCGGGCGCTCCCCAGCCCAGCGGCGGCGCATGAGTGAGCAGCACGTCCACCTTGCGCGCGCCGCGGGCAGGGTTCAGCCTGATGCGGACCTCGAGGCTGAGAGCCCGCCAGCGCATCTCGGCCTCCGTGTACTGATTCGGGCCGGGCTTGTATCGCATCGAGCCACCCAGGCCCGCGATCCGCAACCCCGCGGCGACGACGACCCGGCCGTCGGCGTTCTCGCAGCCCGGTGGCCCCGGTTGCGGCTGCTCAGACCTCAGCGGAGCCCATATAGGGTCTCCTGATCGCACCTCGGGGTCGTGGTTGCCCGGCACGTAGACGAGCGGGACGTTGACCGTGCTGACCACGTACTCCAGGTAATCGAAGGGAAGATCGCCGCAGGACACCACGAGGTCGGGACGGAGTCGCACGAGCTTGTCGGTGTAGAGCCCTTGGTCCACCTCGTCGGCGATCGCGAGGATCCTTGTCACCCCGTACTAGGCGAGAACTTCGCGGCGCTGCTGCAGGCGCTCGATCTCCGCGGCGCGGATCTTGTCAAAGCCCTCTTCGAGGCCCTGCTTGAGCATGGCCGCGATCTGTGGCGCCGCATGGAGCCTCGGCAGGTACACGAGATCGGCTCCAGCAGCGTAAAAGCTGAGGGCCTGCGGTATGTGCTCGGTGGTGAGCATCACGCGAGCCTTCGGGCACGCGGCCCTGGCGTTCTTCAGCATCCTCAGATTGTTGGTCCCTCGCAGGATGTCGTCGGTGATGCTCGAGATCACGAGCTCGGCATCTTCGATGCCGGCATGACGGAGCGTGTCCGCATGAGCGATGTCTCCGTAAATACAGCTGATCTTCCGATTGCGGAGCTCCCGCATCACACTCGGGTTGAAGTCGATGACCAGGATCTTCTTGAGAAACTCCTTCTCGGCTTCGGACTCTCCTCCGTGCTCGAACTCATGAAGGATCGAGCTCGCATCCCTGAAGAAGCCGAGAAAGACCATTGTCTCGTGGCGACCCTCGGGCTTTGGCTCGGCGTCAGTCGCCGAGTCCAGGTCTTTGATGGCAAGAAGCTTGAGCCCGCGGCTCAGCACTTTCTGGACGGCGTGACTCGCGTTGATCATGTATGTCGAAACCACGGCGGTGAGCGCAAACGTGATGATCACCACTGTCACGACATCCGTGGTGATCTGGGAATGAGGTTGCGTCGTCAGCCCAAGCGATGCGATGACGATCGAAAACTCGCTCACCTGCGCAAGGTTGATCGCCGGAATCAGGCTGGCGCGGTGGCCGAGGCGCAGTGCGTACAGGATGGGCACCACCGACAGCCGGCTAAAGATCACAAAAGCTGAGGCCGCGAGCGAAAGCCCCAGGAGTCCGCCGAAATGGGCTAGCGCGGCGTGATCCTCGAGGCTCGGCACCGGGATCTGCATGCCGAGCGCGACGAAGAAGAGTGTCACGAAGAAGTCGCGAATGCTCACCGCTTTGGCCATGACGTCCAGGTTGTAAGGGAAGGTCGAAAGGCTGACGCCGGCGATGAGCGCACCCATCTCGCGCGACAGGCCAATCGCTTGCGCGACACCGGCGAGGAAGAAGCACCACGCGAGGGCGCTGACCAGCACCAGCTCGGGCGCCTTGGCCACTGCGCGGAACAGATGAGGAAGGATGTACTTCGAGATGTTCAGCGCACCGACGACCAGCAGCGCCCCCTTCAAGAGCGAGAACGCGAGTGGAAAGAAATCGGGGTTGGAAAGGTTGGGCTGAACTGCAAGCATCCCGACCGCCCACAGGTCCTGGATCACGAGGACGCCCAGGGTGACCCTTCCAGGCAGCGTGTCCAGCTCGAACTTGTCGTAGAGGAGCTTGACTACGACAAGGGTGCTCGACAGGCTCATGCAGGCGGCGAGGTAAAGGAGCGAATAGTCGCCGGGCGTGTTGCGCACGCCGATCAGGTAGAAGAAGCCCCACCCGAGTGCGATGCATATCGGCACCTGCAGAGCGCCGGTGAGGAGGACGGGCGCACCTGCCGACGCCAGCTTCTTGAGGTCGATCTCGAGTCCGATGATGAAGAGCAAGAGAATGAGCCCGATCTCGGCGACAGTCTGGATGCTGGCCTGGTCCTTGACGAAGTTGAGCACGTTGGGTCCGATGACCACCCCGGTCACCAGGTAGGCGAGGATCAGCGGCTGTCGAAGGCGCCAGCCGACAAGCGCGAGCAATGCGGCCGCACCAACGCAGATGCCGATGCTGGATAGCAGGTCGTTACCAAAGGCCGGAAAGATCACGAGGGCTGGGTGACCTTTTCCCCGCTCCTTTCCGCCTGAGCGACGTCAATGTGATCCCAACGGCGTTGCAACGACGGCCAGTCGTCTGGGTTGCCGAGGATCAGGAACCGAGGGTGATGCATCGACTCGATCAGCCTAGTGACCAGCGGGTCCAGGAGTCGCGATCCGTCCTCGGGCTGGTCTGCCTCGCCCAGCCAACGGCCGATGCCACGCGATCTCGTGTTCTGGCCGATGCGCGGGCTTTTCGAGCCCGGACAGTAAAGAGACACGAACACCCCAGACCCCTTGAGCTGGCGCGCCAGGCCTTCGGTGAAAGCCGCGAGGGCCGCATGACCGCTGTCATAGGGGATGGTCATGGGGTCTCCCGGCAAAAGGCCGCCGTACGAAACCGCGTTGACCAGATGGCCGGACCCACGTTCGGTCATGTGCGGCAAGAAGTTCGTGACGGTGCGCACGGGTCCGAGCAGGTTGGTCTCGAGCATCCAGGTCCAGTCATGGGTGGATATCTTGTCGAGCTTGCCCTGGAGGAGCACGCCGGCGGCATTGACGAGGATGTCGACCCTGCCCATCGCCTTGATAGAGTCGCGCACCAATGAGCGCACGGAAGCGTCGCTTCGAATGTCGGTCGGCAAGGCGATTGCCGATTCGCAGGTACCCAGCTTGAGCACATCCTCGACGGTCTTGTCCATTCGCGGCGCGTCGAAGTCTGCAATGACGAGATTGGCGCCCTGGCGTGCAAGCGCTTTCGCAATCGCTTTGCCGACGCCGCTCGCGCCGCCGGTGACGACAGCGACCTGGCCTCCGAGCGCGCCTCGAATCTGTGGCTTTGCCTCGTCAAACAGTGCCGGCACGGCGAATACTATGCGCTGCCGTCGAGCGAAGCCGGTGAGGCTAAGCGAGTGAAGCGAAGCGCCGTCCAGTTGTCGTCGATCTTCACCAGCGCCACGGGTTTGTATCCAACTTCGGACGTGATCTCGCCGAGCACATCCCGCTTGATCCACCATGGCGACGCCGGCAAGTCAGTCACACCACGATCCTTGCCACCCGTGGGATAGGTCACCCAGAGAAGGCCGTCCTGCCTGACGGCCCGGATGGCGGCGGGCCCGAGGGTCCGCAGCTCCTCTTCGCCGCTGACGAAGAGCTGCACCGCATCGAAAAGCTCGGTTGTCTGAAGCTCCGTGCGGATGTCGGTGGGGCCCGGCGCCAGGCTGTCGAGGTATCCCGGGGGGGCGTTGAGGATCGCGACGCGTTGGTGGGGCTCGAGCCGAAGCTTTTTCGCGAGCGCGCTCAGGAGCGGTTTGTCCTTGCCTAAGGCCGGGAGGGATCCCTGCGACTGGAGGTGGCGCACTTCAGAATCACTGTAATGGGAAGGGTGGATTCAAGCGACCGCCGCCACGCATAAGCTCAAAGGTGGTCGCCAATAGATAAAGGAGGGGCTCGAGGTGAAGCAGGGACCGCCGCCGCCACGCCTGCTGGTTTGGTGGGAGGGGTTGGAGACGTGGGTGCAGCTGGCGATCTCGTTTCCGATCTTCGCCGTGCTCACCTGCCTCATGAACATCGGCCCGTTCGGCCAGCCGGTCCCACGCTCGATCCTTTACGGGCTGTTCGAGGGGGCCGTCCTCAGCGGCCTCATGGCGGTGGCGACGCGCACAGAGCGAGGCCGGCGGTAACCGGCGATCCGCCGATCAGCTCCTCTGTGCAAACTCACAGAAGGCTCACACAGGCCGCTGAGCCTTCGCCGTCAGCCTCGATGCCAACGCTCCATGAGCGAATAAAGCGGCACAGGAGACGAAGACATGAACGGAATTCGCAAGACAGTAGCAGCGGCTGCGATCGCGGGGTCGATGCTCATTGGAGGCGTGGCCGGAGCGGTCATGTACGGAGCCACGACGATCGGCGCCGCCGCGGCCACCACCGCGGCCACGGTGGCCACGGCGGCGACGCCGGCGCCCGCCGCCAACACCCCATTCGTATCCAACGAAACCGCGGCTCACGAAGCCGGGGAAAGCGCCGCCCGTGAGGCTCAGGAGAACGCCGGCATCCGGCCGACGGTCCCCTAAGCACGTCCGTTTGCTTTGGTCGGCCGGTGATGAGGCTGACCCCAACGCCGCAGGGCGGAGGCCGGTGAAATGCCGGTCTCGGCCTTGTGGTCAATTGTTTCCCAACGAACTCCCAGGAAATCCGCAGCGCCCACACATGACGGTTTCCGATCCTTCCCACATGAGCGCGGGTGCGTTTAGGCTCGCCAGATGAGGACGCGAATCCTTGTCGTCGTCGGAGCCGTCGTCGCCGTGATCGCGGTGGCCGGCGGCGCGGGCTACGTATATTACTTTTCCGGATTGCGTTCAGCGCCGGCGCAGCTCGGCCTCAGCGCGACTCCCATCGCAACGATCAGTCCAACGACGGGCTCAAAGGCGACGCCAACAACGACCACCTCGTTGACAGGCAGCTGGACCGTGACGTCCGGCTCGATTGCCGGGTACCGCATCAAGGAGCTGTTCGTGGGCCAAGCGTCTAAACACGAGGCGGTGGCGCGAACATCGGCGGTGACCGGCGGCCTGACCGTGAGCGGCGACTCGGGTGGTTACCGGGTGAGCTCGCTCACCTTCACCGCGGATGTGACAAGCCTGCACAGCGTCGACTCGGTCGCCGGACGTGACGTGACCCAGCGGGACGGTATCGTCAACCGCCAGCTCGACGTCCAGCAGTTTCCGAACGCGACTTTCACCGCGACGTCGGCGTCGGTGCCCGGCGCGATTTCGAGCCAGGCGGTCGATGTGACCGTCACGGGCAAGCTGACGATCCACGGCGTCACCAAGGACGTCACGCTCAAGGCGAAAGCTCAGCTTGTGGGCAACAAGGCTGAGATCGCCGGGAGCACCTCCATCGTCATGACCAACTACGGCGTATCGCCTCCGCCGGCGCCTTTCGTCACTGTGGATTCGACCCTCCTGATCGAGTTCGACATCTTCCTGACGCGCTCGAGCTAGCGTTCAGCGCGCTCGCCCAGCCAGGGCGCCGGTCGGCCCGAGCCCGTCTTCCCCGCATACTTTTTGGTCATGGTCGTACGCAGCGAGCTGGCCGGGCTGACAGACGCCGAAGCCAGGCGCATCCTGGAAGGGCTGCCTCGTGCCGGAGAGTACGAGGTGGTCGTCAAGCCGCTGCGCTACCGCACGCGGCCGCACCTTGCAGCCCGGTGCGAGTTCGAGGATCGGCGAATCGTCCTTCAGGTGCCCGTGCCATTCTGCCCGTTCAAAGAGCCGGTGATTTTCGCTGCGCGGCGCATGCGCGGCCCTCGAATGCGCTTCGCGTGGGCCTCCGAGACGGTGTCTTTCCGGTTGCGCCGAGAGGTTCTCCGCTTCCTCTATTGCCACGAGTGGATGCACTGGTACCTGTACGAGGTGCTGGGCAAGCGATCCTCAGCCGAGACTGCCTGCGACAGGTTCGCGCTGAGAAACTTCCGGCGGCTCCAGGTGACGCGGGCTGATGCGGACCTGGCCCTGGCGAGGCGCCGGCCTTCAGCCGCGAGCGCTCGCACGGGCTGACGAGAAGGCCGCGCGCATCTTCTTACCGCGTAGGAGAGCGAACACCGCAAACGGCAGAACGATATTCACCATCAGCGACACGGGGCCCCGATTCGCGCCGATAGGAATCAACAGGAGGAGAGCCGAGCCCACAAGGCATGTACCCTCCAGGGCCAGCGTCCACTGGCGCGAGCGGCGCGCGCGGCGCACGAGGCCGATTGCCAGCAGACAGGCCAGGCCGGCGAGCACCCACGAAGCAATCCCCAGCGCCACCATCCAGGGCTCGCCAGCCATCGCGAATGGAAAAGCGGAGAGGCCGGCCGAGAACCAGAAGGTCGACTGCATAAGGAGGAGGACGAAAGCCGCTTCGGGACGGCTGCTCTGGTTGAGGGGGGGACGTCCCCCCCTGGATGCGGCGGGCCTGGCAGAGCGCCAGCGCAGCCCCCTGGTGTCGCTCACGCGCTCGCCTGGACGGCAGCGACCGCGCGCGGATCGATATCCACCGCGAAGGGTCCGGTTGGGTTGTTGACAATCCACACGTGGAGCATCGGTGCCACGCTGATGTCGATAGAGCCGACGGGGCACGTTGCAAACGGCGTCATGAGGCTGAACTCAAGACCCAATGGGGTGACGCAGATGTTTTCGTGCTGGTGCCACGCAGTCAGTGGACCGCCTGGATCCGGGCCGAACTGGCCGATGTGCTGCATCTGGAACATCGCGCCGATCAGCACGGGACCGCGCCGGGTGTTGGCGTAGACCAGACCCTGGGGCCGCTGCGGATCCATCAGATAGCCGGCCTTGACGTATGCGTCGTTCATCCAGTGCGTCGACGGAAGGTTGCTAGGGCCACCAGGCCGATAGCCGGCCTTCCAGGCCAGGTGCCAGTCCTCGTAGGGAACCAGGGCGGCTTTCGTCTCGGCATAGAGCTCCGCCGCGGCCGCTTCCTGCTCAGGCGTGGGGACCTCGTTGGTGGCCTGCAGGACGGCGCCGACGTGAACGTGCCGGGCGTCACCTGTGGACAGGTCGATGCCCCAGATCGTGGCGCCGCTGAAGATGGTGAGCAACGGCAGGCCGGTCGCCAAAGCCGCCCAGTACCACGCCCTGTCTCGAGGGCGACCCTCGCCGCGGACCGGGACGAGGACCAGACCCAGCGCGGTCAGCTCGAGCAGCTTGGTCGCCAGCGCGACCTGGTCGGGTGTGTCAAACCCGGCCGCGATGAAAACGAGGTATCCGAGCAGGGTTGCGATCTGCAGCATTGACGCCGCCGGCCTCCACCACCTCCATGTGAACGCCGCGGCCAGGACGATGTAGGCCACGCCGCTCCCGACGAACAACCCAGCGGTGATCGGCTCTTCGAGGTGTGTGGAGACAAGACCCAGGTGGATGGCGCCGACCATCGCCATCAGGATCGCGGCCGCGCGCACGGTGCCGGGTACTGTGCGATTCGCCGGCATCATGCGCATCACGATCAGCGCGATCGGAAGCGCGATCAGGCCGGCGTACAGACCGATTGCGTGATCAGGTGAAATGTCGAACATGCCGTCATGGTCGGGCCCCTACCTAAGAACGCCGTAAGAACGGAAGGTCGACGAAAAGCCCCGCGCCACCGTCCGGGCTTTCGGCCGCGACGATGCGGCCACGATGCTGGTCCGTGATCCAGCGGGCGATGGACAGGCCGAGGCCGGCGCCGTGATTTGCCTGGGCGTCGGAGCGCGTTCGCGCCACCTCGGACTTGAAGAAGCGCTCAAAGACCCGTTCCCGATCATCGAGCGCGATGCCCGATCCATCGTCGCCCACCATCAAGCGCGCCCAGTCGCCATCGACGACAAGGGTCACCGTGATCTTCGAACGCGCATATCGACTTGCGTTGTCGATGAGGATCCACAACAGCTGGCGCAGCGCATCTTCATCGCCGGCCACGGCGGCATCGACGGCATCAACCGCGATGGTCATTTCGGGATGGAGTATTGCCGCCTGACGGCACACCCCGGTCACCAGGGGTTTGAGCTGTATCGGCGCCAGTACCAGCTGCAGGCCGGAGTCAGCGCGCGCGAGGGTGAGCATTCGATCCACGAGGCGCGCCATGCGGTCGCTCTCCGCGACGATGTCGCCGGCAGCCGCACGGCGGACCGCCTCGTCGACGGCCGGGCCCTGCGAGAGCAGCCCTGCATTACCTTGAATCGTCGTCAGGGGGGTGCGGAGCTCATGCGACGCGTCCGCCACGAACCGGCGCTGTGATTCAAAGGAATCCTGCAGCTGCTCGAGCATGCGGTTGAAGCTCGTCGCTAGCAGAGCCACTTCATCTCGGCTGCGGGTGCCTGAGAGACGCCGGCCAAAGTCGCGGGTCCGGCCAATGTCGTCCGCCGCGAGCGCGACGTCCTTCAATGGCTTCAGCGCCCGGCCGGCAACCAGCCACGATGCGATCAGTGCCGCGAGCAGGGTGGGCACGCCCGAGATGACAAGGAAGCCGACGATGCCCGAGAGGTTCGACAGCGGCACACGCGTCGACTGGCCCGCGATCACGAAGCCGTTCGGGAATGCCTGCACGTAGATGCGGAGCTGGGGGCCGGCGCTGCGGTCGCCTTGCGTCGCGAACGCACCGCCCGTTCGCGATGCATCGTCCAGGAGGGGCAAAGCGACAGCAGGCGGCGCGCCGTTCAGCACGCCGGTCGAGTAAATCACCGAGCCGTCCGTGCTGAGCACCTCGACGAATATGTCGGTGCTGTTGCGCAGGTCGACGGGGGCGATCGCCGGTCGCGGCGCGAGGTCGAGGTTCGGAGTGTTCGCCAGGGCCGCCGCTGCAGCTCCCGCGCGGGCCCTAAGGTCCTTGTCCTGATTGGTATCCACGCTGCGAGAGACGAGTCCGTAGATGGCCAGTCCGAAAATCACCAGCGCCAGCGCGACGACTGCCGCCCCGAACAGCGCCAGCCGCAGGCGCAGCGACACCGTCTAACCCTCGCGGAGCGCGTAACCCGCTCCGCGCACCGTGTGCAGGAGACGGGGCTCGCCCGCCTCCTCGAGCTTCTGGCGCACATAGCCGACATACACGGCGACCACGTTGTCGCCCTCAGGCTCGCCTTTCCAGACTGCTTCCAGCAGCTGCTCGCGCGTCAATACCTGGCGCGGATGACGCAGGAAATGCTCAAGGAGATCGAACTCGGTGGCCGTGAGCGCGATGGGCCGCGTGCCCCGCCACACCTCGCGGCTTGCAGGCTCGAGCACCAGGTCGCCGAATCGCAGGTGGTCGGCTGGAGACGTTCTTCGCAGCAGCGCCCGCACCCGAGCCAGCAGCTCCTGGTACGCGAAGGGCTTGACGAGGTAGTCGTCGGCTCCGCTGTCGAGCCCTTTCACTCGCTCCTCTGTGCCGCCGAGAGCGGTCAGCAGCAGGATCGGAAACTGGGCGGTGGCGCGTAGGCGGCGGCAGACGCCGATGCCGTCGAGGCCGGGGAGCATGATGTCGAGCACCACCAGGTCGGGTGGCTGTTCCCGCGCTCGCCGAAGGGCCTCCAACCCGTCGACGGCGAGCGTGATGTCGTGGCCCTCAGCGGTCAGCACGCGCTCCAGGGTGGCGGCGAGGCGGCTGTCGTCTTCGACGATGAGAATCCTTGGCCGGCCCATGTCAGTGGATATATAAGCCGGTTGTATGGATTGGATAAGAGTTGCCGGCCGTGCCAGCTGACGCCCCTCTCCCCGACCCTCCCCCCTGAAGGTGGGAGGGTGCCCGTGCTGCCCTGATTAGATTGCGTACTCGACGTCGGTCAGGGTGACTCGTTTGTGCGTCACGAGGCGGCCGGCCACCCGCGAGATGTACGTCCCCGAAGTTGGCGCTACGTCCGAGTAGTCGGCTCCCACCGCGATCGTCACGTACTCCAGGCCACCCTTACTCGCATGGGTGGGATCGAACGTCCAGGCAATGGCGTCGCCGGTCCCGTCCTCGACCGGCAGGACGACCTCCACCCACGCATGAGTCCCACCCTGGCCGACGAGGTGCCCCGACACGTAGCGCGAAGGCAGCCCGGCGGATCGGCAGACGGCAAGCATGATGTGGGCGTAGTCCTGGCAGACCCCGAAGCCCTGGGCGAGCGCCTCGGCCGCGGTGGTTCCAACCCCTGTCACGCCACCCTTGTAGGTCATGGATTGGTAGACCCAATCGTTGATCTTGTCGGCGAGGGGAAGGCCCCATTCGGCGGACTCGGCGAGGTCGGCGGCAGCCCTCTCGATGCGTGCGTCGGCGGCGGTGAGAGGGGTCGGCTCCAAAAGATAACTATGCGTCTCCCAGCCGGCGCGCAGTCGGTTGGGCTCGTCTGAGTTACGTTCCACCGTCACCTCGGCGAGAAACTCGATGGCCGAGCTAACTCGCGACGCATAGGCTTCGATGATCACGTTGCCGTAGCGGTCCTGCCGGTTCTCGAACCGTACACCGTCGATGCCGGCGGACACCCTGTGCCGCAGCCGCCGCTGATCGCCAAATTGTTCGGGCGGGATCACGACCAGCCGGTGGCTCAGGTTCCTTATCGGCGCGGGGTACTCGTAGCGGAAGCTCTGAGTGATCTCGTAGGAAGCGCGCCGCGCCGACGACCAGTCGATGGGGGCGCCTGGCAGCGGGATCATGCAGCCGCCTCCGCCACATCGGCCCACACAGTCATCGACCGGAAGGCGGCGGGCCCGAACGTGGTCAACATCGCCACGTCCAGCGCATCCCGGCCACGTCCGATGAGCACCCTGCCGACCCTGCGGGCGTTGTTGCGCGGATCGAACGTCCACCAGCGGTCGCCGAGGTAAACCTCCATCCAGGCCGCGAAGTCCATCGGATTCGGGTCGAGTGGGACATAGAGGTCTGGAAGGTACCCGAAGACGTAGCGCGCCGGGATGTTCATGGCCCGGCAGAAGGAGATCGCCAGGTGGGCGAAGTCGCGGCAGACGCCGATCCGGCTGTTATATACGTCGAGTGAGGTCGTCAGGGGATTGCTGGTGCCGTACTTGAACTTGATGTTGTCGTGGCACCAGTCGCAGATCGCCTGCACGCGAGCGCCGCCAGGGGGCGTCTGGCCGAACAGATCCCAGGCCGCGCTCATGAGCTCATCCGAGAGGCAGTAACGGCTAGGGAGCGTGAAATGTAGGAGCTGGCCTGGGAGCTCCTCCACCGGAAGCTGATCTGCCGCCATGGCGTCCGGGTCGGGCTCATCGGGGACCGCGCAGATGGCGTCGTAGCGCAGGAGCAGGTCTCCGGTGGGCATCACGAACCGTTTTACGGGGTTGCCATACAGGTCGGAGTACTCGTCGACCGGCAGGGGCGGTGTCGTCGACCACGTCTCGCTCACCAGCCTGTGACTGGAATCCGAGCGCGGCCGGACCTGGACGGTGACAGGAGTCGGGGCGCTCACGTCGTACACAAACTCGCAGCCAACGCGCAAGTTGATCGTGTTCCCTGACATCGGTGCGCCGACACTATAGCGGTGGCCCCCAACGAATCCCTTGGTCTCAACTACCAGTCCAACGGGTTCTATGACGAAATGCTTGCGCCTTCGGGACAACCCAGGCCTGGCTATCGCCGCCTATGGGACCAGCTGAACCAGATGGGAGGCAAAGAGTTGTCCCGCCGCCACGACCTGGCAGTGCAGATGTTCCGCAACCACGGCATCACCTTCGCTGTCTACCCGGACGCTCAGGGGAGCGAGAAGGTATGGCCCTTCGACGTCATCCCGAGGGTCATCTCGGCGTCGACCTGGCGACACCTCGAGGCCGGTCTGAAGCAACGCCTGGCAGCCCTCAACCTCTTCCTTGACGACGTCTACGGGCGCAAGCTCATCCTGCACCAGGGCGTCATACCGCCGGAGACCGTGCTCTCCAGCCCGCAGTACCTGAGGGAGATCGAGGGCCTCAAGGCGCCGCACGGCATCCACTGTCACATCGCCGGCATCGACCTGGTACGGGACCACAAAGGCGATTTCTTCGTCCTCGAGGACAACCTGCGGACGCCCTCGGGGGTGTCCTACGTCCTGGCGAACCGGCATGTCATGAAGCGGGTCATGCCAGACCTGTTTGCCGGCTACCCGGTACGGCCCGTCGAGGGCTACGTCCACGAGCTGCTGCGCCACCTTCGATGGCTCGCGCCAGAGGGCGTTGACGACCCGACCGTGGTCCTGCTCACCCCAGGCATCAACAACTCCGCCTACTACGAGCACCTGTACCTCGCCAAGCAGATGGGCATCGAGCTGGTCGAGGGCACCGACCTGGTGGTCGACCAGGACTACGTCTTCATGCGCACCACGCGGGGTCTGAAGCCGGTGCACGTGATCTACCGGCGCCTGGATGACGACTGGCTCGACCCCATCTTCGGCCGGCAGGAGTCCCTGGTTGGGGTGGCGGGCCTGGTCAATGCGTACAGGGCTGGCAACGTGGCCATCGCCAACGCGCTGGGCAATGGCGTCGCCGACGACAAAGCGGTCTATGCGCTGGTGCCGAAGATCATCAAGTACTACCTGGGCGAAGACCCGATCCTCCCCAACGTGCAGACGTACCTGTGCGCTGTGGATGAGGATCGTAGGTTCGTGCTCGACCACCTCGAGGAGCTGGTGGTCAAGACCGTCGATTCATCCGGCGGCTACGGGATGCTCATCGGCTCGGAGTCGACCAAGGAACAGCGCGAAGAGGTTCGCCAGCGCATCGAGGCCCGACCCCGAAGGTTCATCGCCCAGCCGATCCTGGCCCTTTCGGTGCAGCCGGTCTTCGATCACGGCGTGTTGCGTCGCGCCCACCAGGACCTGCGCCCATTCGTGCTGACCGGCCCTGATATATACGTGGCGCCGGGCGGCTTGACCCGTGTCGCGCTGAAGGACGGTTCGCTGATCGTCAACAGCTCGCAGGGTGGCGGCAGCCGCGACACATGGGTGATGGCCGAGGACGATGAGGATTCCGATGCTTAGCCGGGCCGCGACCTCGCTCGCCCTGCTGGGAAGAAATCTCGAGCGCGCCGACCACCTGGCCCGAATCCTGGGTGTGCACGTGGCGCTGTCCCTGGACCGGTCGGATGAGCCCGGGCCAGAGTTCTGGACTCGATTCATGGAGCTGGCCGGTTGGCCGGGCAGCGACACGAAGCGACGTGACCAGGCGGTCGAGGTGGTCATCACGGGAACGATGGGACCGTCGGTCCGGGCCAGCGTCGGCGCCGCGCGGCTGGCGGCGCAGGCCGTGCGGCCCTCTCTGCCCAGCGAGCTATACGAGCAGGTGAACGCGCTGCACTGGCGCGTTCAAAAGCCCACCTGGCAGCCGGACCTTTATCCGTTTCTCACGGACGTGCAGCTCACGATCCGGTTGGTCGACGGCCTCCTGATGGACACGATGCAGCACGACGAGGCGCGCGACTTCGTCCGTCTCGGTAAGTTCCTCGAGCGCACGGCCAACGTGACCGCGATCGTCACGCGGAAGTCTGCGGAGCTGGCCGACGCCCCCGAGGACGCGCTCGAATGGTCCGCGGTGCTCAAGTCGTGCTTTGCTTTCGAGTCGTACCAGTCGCGCTACTCGGGCGGTGTGACGCCGGAACGTGTGATCGAATGCCTTCTGCTCGACCAGACGCTCCCGCGATCAGCTCGCTTCTCCGCGCAGGTTGCCCTGGACTCTGTGGCGAGGATCGACGGTCCTGGCCGCCGCTCAAAGCCCAAGCGACTTCTTTCGAGGTTGCACGGGATGTTTATGGATACGACCGCCGAGGCCGTCGCCGAGCAGCCTCGCGAGTTCGAGGCCGAATGCCGAGCGATGCTGAGGCAGCTCGAGCTCGCGATGCGCGAGGCCTATTTCCATCCAAGCAAGGTGCCGGCCAACGTTATGGGCGACGAGGGCAGGGCGATGCCCCAGCAGCAATGAATTGGTCCCATCCTGGTCGCCGCGGAGCGCGCCAGCAATGAAGCTGGAGATCGTCCACAGCACGCGGTACAAGTACTCCGGCCCGATCGCCGAAACGGTGATGGAGGTGCGCCTGCGTCCGATGGATGGCAATGGCCAGCACTGCCTGGAGTTCGACCTGGACGTCAGCTCCGGCATCAAAGCGGGCACGTATCGGGATGGCTACGGCAACCATGTGCACTACTTCAACCTGGTCCGGCCGCACACGAGGCTGATCGTGACCAGCAGGTCTGTCGTCGAGACCGGCCTAGGGCCAGACAAGGACGCCGGAGAAGAGCTGGTGCAGGACTTCCTTCGCTTCCGCTCTCCGGTCAAAGACGTGGACGGCGTTCGCGAGCTGGCGGCTCGTCACCGGCTCGCAGATCCTCGGTCCGGTCCGGACGTGGAACGGGCGCTCGAGGAATTGACCTTGACGATCAGCCGCGAGTTCACCTACGACCGAGCGGTCACCGACGTGTACAGCTCAGTCGACGAGGTGCTCGAGCTGCGAGCCGGCGTGTGCCAGGACTTCGCCCACCTGTTCATCGCGGCCGCGCGGGCCATGGGCGTGCCCGCGCGTTACGTCAGTGGATACATCCACGCGCCGGGCGGTGGCGGTTCTTCGAGCGCATCTCACGCGTGGGCCGAAGGCTGGGTGCCAGGAAAAGGCTGGGTGGGTTTTGACGCCACCCACCCCGTCCGCGTGTCGGAGAACCACGTGCGTGTGGCGGTGGGCAGGGATTACAGCGACGCGGCGCCGACCCGTGGCATCTATGTGGGTTCGGCGACAGGGACGATGAACGTCGGCGTCCGGACGCGGTCGATGGAGTGACCTAGAAGCGCTTGCCCCGCACGTGCTCGATCGAGAACTTCGCCGTGTCCGCTATGAGCATCACCGCCATCACGCCGGCTTCGACAGGGTCGCTCACGACCAGGTCCGCGGCGTCCGGCACCGAGCCCGCCATGTTCGTGCACAGGACGAGGATCCCGACCTCCTTGATCTCACGCACCGCTGTGCTGATATCCCCGCCCATCAATGCGCCGGCGAGGACGAGTGCGCGCGCGCGATGCAGCCGGGCCACGGCACGAACCGCAGCCGCCAGCTGATCCTCGCCGACAAGCGGAATCGTGTCGACCGAGATCCGCTCGCCGCGGATGTTGTGGCGGTCGGCCTCGGAGATCGCGCCTTGCGCCACCATCCCCACCTGGGCGCCACCGCCGATCACGATCACACGCTTCCCATAAATTCGCTCAAACGTCGGCACGGTGCTGACCTTGGTGACACCCTCCAGGCCTTCGAGGGCGGCGATCAGCCGCTTTGTGTCGGGTGCGCCGGCGACCTCGAGCTGGAGCTCAGCGGCGTTAGCCCTGTGCGCGCCGCCGGCGACATAAGTGACGTTCGCGCCATGGCGAAAAATCGTCTCCGACAGCCGGTAGAGCACGCCTGGTTCGTCTCGCGCTGCGACGAGAAGGCCGAGGATCTCTGATTCCGCCACGCGCAGAAGA
>JAYUFT010000108.1:0-6042 GCA_043738605.1 Candidatus Dormiibacterota bacterium
CTGGCTCTCAACCGTAAATTAAGCTTTCCGGACGCGCCCGCGGATCGGGTTCTCGCCGACGTAGCTCAGCTGGCAGAGCAGCCGCCTCGTAAGTGGCAGGTCGTGAGTTCGAATCTCACCGTCGGCTCCACCAATTTGTCGAGGCGAGGAAGCTATGCCGAACCTCCTCGCCTCGCGATGAGCTTTAGATCTCTAGGGCTCGTTGTTGACGAACTTGATGCACTGACCCTGGTTCTTGAACGGCGCCCCGGTAGTTGGGTCGGTGAAGTTCGCGTACCCGCCGTTCATGCAGTCGTGCTTGGCCGTCGGCGCGACAGGCCCCGCCACGAACGGTCCCTCGGTGAACGTGCCCGGGTACCTGAAGTCCAACACCATCGGCGCTGTGCCACTCTCGGTAAATGGTGCCGTCACCTGATAGTTGGTCGACGACAGGAAATGGACGTCGCTGAAGAACCCGCCGGGCGTGCAGCCCGCTGCTGTTGGAACTCCAAGCGTTTTGGTCCCGGAGATATCGGGCTGACCTGACGAGGTGACTGTGAAGGTAGCCGAGAAGGCGGTGAGAGGTCCCGTGGGTGAAGCAATCGTGAACGAGCCGGACTCGTGGTAACGGCCGATATTTGGAGCCGTCGGCCCGGATGCGGAGAACGTGAATGTCGAGGCGCCGGAAGCGTTGCACGTCCCGTTGGTGCTGAAGTTGTCGAACTCGTTGACAAAGGTCTCGCCTGCGAGCGTAGTGGCCGCCGACACGCCAGACGTCGCGATCAAAAGCATCGCCCCAGTTACGAACATGACCTGGGCAGTGCGAAACATTCGGACGAGTAGGACGTGCTGCATTCGGGATACTCCCTTGAATCGTGCCGAGCTACCGGCGTCGGCACACCCTCGGAAAGGGCTCGCGGCCCATGACATGGAGCAGGATAGGCCCAACCAAGGTTTCTGTAACGAATGCCTTTTGACGAACCCGCAGACCTGATCGGCAGCTGTGAAGCGACGCTGGATATCCTCGGCCTCCTGATCGGCGACATGAGCGAGGAGGTGCAGGATCGAGGTGGCGCCTGGACGATCGCCCAGATCCTCAACCACCTGCTCGACACCGAGCGTCGCTTTTACGGTCGCGTGCGCCGCATGCGCAAGGAGGCGAACCCGCAGATGCGGATGATGCCCGACCCGGACTACACCAGGCTGACCGCGCTCCGTGCCTGGTCCCAGTTCTACGAGCTGCGGCAGCGCCACCTCAAGCTGCTGCGCTCGCTCAAGGCCGACGAATGGAACCGGGCGGGAAACCTGACGCGGATTGGAGACATCACCATCGTGTCTCTGATCCGGCACATGGCTGCTCACGACTCAATGCACGCGGCCCAGATCGCTCGGCGCTTGAGCGGCCGGTCGGAGTGAGTGTCCCACTAGCGAGAGCAGCAGCAAGGCCTCGGCGATCAGGATCGGCACGGCGAGCACGATGATCACGAACTGGAGAAGGGCGCAGCCGACCACGAGCAGCGCCAGCTGCCAGGCGTTCGCCCCCGCGCGCACGACAAACCACCCGGCGACCACGAGCATGACGAAGTCCTGGAACCCCAGGTAGGGCGTCGCGAGCAGCGAGCCGACGATGCCGGCGGCCATGGGAATCTCGGGTCCTTCATGCCGGTGGCGCCAGGCCGCGACGACGGCGACCGCGACGACCACCGCCTGCGTGACGTTCAGCAACGGCCCAAGTCCGATCGGCCCGGAGATCGAATACCGGCGGGTGATATCCCAGGCTGGAGTCTGCGTTTGCGCCAGCACATCGCGGTAGCGGGCCACGCCCTCCGGACCGAGGAGCGCGAGCGCGACGAGGCCGATCACGAGCGAGGCCAACAACCACGCGCCGAATGTCCGGGCCTGACCCGAAGCGAGCAAGCAGATAGGGACCAGAAACGCCATCTGTGGCTTGAGCACGATGAGGGTGAGGGCCAGGCCCGCCCAGACCGGGTGCTGCCGCCTCATCAACCACCAGGCGGTCGCTACCGCTGCCGCCACAAGCGCTCCGGGCTGGCCGACCATCAGGCCGAATGCGACAGGAAAAACGCCGAGCAGCAAAGCCAGGTGAGCAGCCTTGGCCAGCCCGTCAGAAGGAGCGAGCAGGTACCAGGTCCAGCCGAGCGCGACCAGCAGAAGCACCGTCCAGATCACCAGCGCCGCCGAGAAAGGCAGCAGGACTAGCGGCGTGACGAGCCACGCGAGCGGTGGTGGCGAGATGAATGGTTGAGGGTTGAAGCCGGCGCCGAGACTTTCGATCGCCGACTTTTGAGCGGCCAGGTCGTAAAGGTGGCTGTAGCCGTTCCTGATTCCGACCAGCGCAGCGCCGAACGCAAGCCGGAAGTCGTTGCGCACAGCGTATTGAGAGACATACGTGCCCGCCGCGGCCCAAAGGTCCCAGGCGATGAGGATGAGACCGACGAGGAGCCCGGCGGCCGCCCAAAGCCGGCGCCGCGAGCGAAAGTACGCATCCATGGCGACAAACGTAAAGGGCTCCGACCTAAGCCGGAGCCCTCATGAGAGTTTCTAAGTCAGGCGGTTAGTTGACTTCCCTGTAGTCGGCGTCGACTACGTCCTCGTCCTTCTTCTTCGGCTCACCCTGACCCTCGGCTGAGCTGCCCTCGGCGCCGCTCGAGCCACTGCCAGACTTGGCGCCTGCCTGCGCGTAGATGTGCTCGCCGATCTTCTGGAGGGACTCGTTGAACTCGTCCATCTCCTTCCGAAGAGCCGCGCTGTCATTGCCCTTCGCCACAGTCTTCAAAGACTCGAGCTTCGTCGTGACCTCGGCCTTGACGTCGTCCGGGATCTTTTCCTCGTTGTCCTTGATGACCTTTTCGGCCTGGTGGATCATGTGGTCCGCCTGGTTGCGCAGCTCGACCTCTTCGCGCTTCGCGCGGTCCTCGCCGGCGTGGAGCTCCGCCTCCTTGACCATGCGCTCGACCTCGTCCTTCGCCAGCGTCGAGGACGCAGTGATGGTGACTGACTGCTCGCGGCCCGTGCCCTTGTCCTGAGCCTTGACGTTCAGGATGCCGTTGGCGTCGAGGTCGAACGTGACCTCAACCTGGGGCATACCGCGCGGCGCTGGTGGAATCCCATCGAGGTGGAATCGGCCCAAAGTGCGGTTGTCGCGCGCCATCTCCCGCTCGCCCTGCAGCACATGGACCTCGACAGAGGTCTGGCTGTCGGCCGCGGTCGAGAAGACCTGCGATCGTGAGGTCGGGATCGTCGTATTGCGCTCGATGAGCTTGGTCATCACGCCACCGAGGGTCTCGACGCCCAGGGACAGCGGGGTCACATCCAGAAGAAGGATGTCCTTGACCTCGCCCTTCAGGACGCCGGCCTGGATGGCCGCACCGATGGCGACCACCTCGTCGGGGTTGACGCCCTTGTGGGGCTCCTTCCCGCCGAGCAGGTCCTTCACCAGCTTCTGGATCACAGGCATTCGCGTGGACCCACCGACAAGCACGACCTCGTCGATCTGCTGCGGGGTGAGGTTGGCGTCCTTGAGCGCGGCCAGGAACGGTCCACGACATCGCTCGGTCAGGTCGGACGTAAGCGACTCGAACTTCGCCCGGGTGAGCGTCATCTCGAGGTGCTTTGGCCCCGTCTGGTCGGCGGTGATGAACGGTAGGTTGACCGAGGTCTCGAGACGGCTCGAAAGCTCGATCTTGGCCCGCTCCGCCGCTTCGGTGAGGCGCTGCAGAGCCTGGCGGTCGGCCTTCAGGTCGATGCCGTTCGACTTCTTGAACTCCTCGGCGAGCCACTCCACGACCCTTCGGTCGTAGTCATCACCACCAAGGTGAGTGTCACCGTTGGTCGACTTGACCTCGAAGACGCCGTCACCCACGTCCAGGACGGACACGTCGAAGGTGCCGCCGCCGAGGTCGAACACGAGGATCGTCTCGTTGGCTTTCTTGTCGAGACCGTAAGCGAGCGAGGCCGCCGTGGGCTCGTTGATGATGCGGACGACGTTGAGACCCGCGATCTGGCCGGCGTTCTTAGTCGCCTGCCGCTGCGAGTCGTTGAAGTAAGCGGGGACGGTGATGACCGCGTCGGTCACCTTCTCGCCCAGGTAGGCCTCGGCGTCGGCCTTCAGCTTCTGGAGGATCATCGCGGAGATCTCCTCCGGGGTGAACTCCTTGTCCGCGTTCGGGATCCTGACGACCACGCGGTCTTCCTTGCCCGACTTCACGTCGTAGGGCACGATCTTCCTCTCGGAGTCGACCTCGCTGGACTTCCGGCCCATGAACCGCTTGATCGATGAGATGGTGTTCTCCGGGTTGACGGCCGCCTGCCGCCGGGCAAGCTGCCCTACCAGTCGCTCACCGGACTTGGTGAATGCGACCACCGAGGGCGTGGTTCGAGAGCCCTCCGAGTTCGGGATGACGACGGGTTCGCCGCCCTCCATGACAGCGATGACTGAGTTGGTCGTCCCCAGATCAATTCCTACGGTTTTTGGCATTTATCAGTTGTTCCTCCAGGCCGCGGTTGTGACGGGCCTTTGAATATTTACTTTGATTCTCTTCCCCGTCGCCGCCGCATCAAAACGCCCGGGCGCCCCTCGTCTCCCTCCCACCTTCAGGGGGGAGGGTGAGCCCGCATGCGTGAGCAGGCCGGCTGGGAGAGGGGCTTCAGCTTGCAATCACCGTACTCTTTGACTCAATGGCCATCTTCGAGCTCGATCCGGTCGATGACATCGCAGTGGCTGCTGTCGGCGAACCCGGCCAGCGGCGCTTCTTCCTGCTCGCCAAGGGCAGGGGGCGCACCCTGACGCTCACCTGCGAGAAGGCGCAGATCCAGGCCCTGATAGTTCGCGTCCACCAGATGCTAGAGGCGCAGGGGATCGAGCTGCCGGAACGGTCCGCCGGTCAGGCCGCGCTCGCGCCAGGGGACCCGGAATGGCAGGTCGGCGAGATGGGTCTCGGCTACCACGACGCCCGCAAGATGTTCGTCCTGGTGGCCAGCGAGTCCGCCGCCAGCGAGGACAGCCCCGCGGCCGGGGACGCTCCAAGCATCCGCTTCTGGCTGAGCCACCAGCAGGTCGCCGCCTTTTCGAAGCAGGCGGAGACCGTGCTGACCGCCGGCCGGCCGCCATGCCCCCGTTGCGGCCTGCCGATGGATCCCGCCGGCCATCCTTGCCCGGTTCTCAACGGTGCCCGACCGATCTTCTAAGCGCGGGCGCTCGAGCGAGATCCCGCAGCAGGCCGAAGAGATGGAGCGCCTACTCGTCGAGCTTCCCGACCTCGAGCTCCTCGGCATCCTCCGGGGCGCTTCCAACTACACCTTCCTGGCCCAGCTGGGTCCCCACCCTCCCGCCGGACTGATGGCGGTCTACAAGCCGGCGCGAGGTGAGTCGCCCCTGTGGGATTTCGAGGCGGGGACGCTTTATCAGCGCGAGGTCGCGGCTTACAGGTTGAGCAAGGCACTGGGCTGGCCGCGAATCCCGCCGACGGTGGTGCGAGACCGGGCTCCGCACGGCGTCGGCGCGATGCAGATATACGTCGAGGCGGATCGGCGACACTTCCTGTCGGAGCAGGCCCGGCAGCGCGAGGCCTGGCTCCGGATCGCCCTGTTCGACGTCATCACCAACAACGCGGACCGGAAATCCGGCCATTGCCTGTTCGATGCCAAGGATCAGGTTTGGGTCATCGACCACGGCCTGACCTTCCACACCGACCCCAAGTTGAGGACTGTGATCTGGGATTTCTCTGGTGAGACCCTGCCGCCCGACCTGTGCGACGACCTGGAGCGAACGCTCATCGAGGTCGAGAAGGGAAGCCTGGCCGGGGAGCTCGAGCAGCTGCTGCGTCCGGGCGAGGTTCGGGTCCTCAAGCGCCGGTTGCGAGGGGTGCTCGACCCCACCTGGCGCTTCCCCGAGCCAACCTCCGCCTGGTCGGTGCCCTGGCCGCCGGTCTGAGCAGGCTGGTAACCTCCGGGGCTGCATGAAGTTCTGGTCACGCGCCGTCATGGCTGCAGCCGTTGCCCTCGCTATGTCGGCAGCGACCGCTTACGCGGCGACGCCCTCGC
>JAYUFT010000109.1:0-1898 GCA_043738605.1 Candidatus Dormiibacterota bacterium
CCACCCCGTTGTAGATGAACCGCTTGGCGAGCTCACCGAGGGCGTAATCCACCCCACCGATGAAGCCTCCGATCACGATCACGGTGACGATCACGATCAGGGTGTACCGATACAGCTCACCCCAGGTCGGCCAGACGACCTTGCGGAGCTCGTCGAACACCTCGCGCAGAAACCGCACGACGCTGAACGACGGCGCCGGCTCGGCGCGCCTCTTGGTGCTGACGGCCACTACTTGGTCTCCTTGTGCGGCGTGTGTTTGTGACACCACCGGCAGTACTTGCTCAGCTCGAGCCTGTCCGGATCGTTCTTCTTGTTCTTCACGGTGGTGTAGTTGCGCCGCTTACAAACACCGCACGCGAGGCTGATGATGTCTTCCATAGTTGGCTCTTTGAGTGGGGCTGAAAAGAAAAAAGCCTAGGTTACCTAGGCGCTGTCAATAGTAGCAGAGGTTCCAGGCGACCTTGGCGTGCCGCCAGACCAGCGTACAGCGCGAACCTGTGGTCCCAATATGATTGATCGGTGCCTGGATCAACCGTGATCGTGCTGCACGGGGACCAGACCGGCGAGGAGCTCCTGCGCGAGGCGATCCGCCTGCTGGAGCCCCAGGTGCTTGGATTCGAGGTCAAACGAAAGGATTTCGACCTGTCACTCGAGCGGCGCCGGGAGACCCGAAACCAGGTGGTCCATGACGCTGCGGAGGCCCTCCGGGAAACGGGGTTCGGCGTCAAAGCCGCCACCATCACACCCGAAGGTGCGGGCGACGTCGGCAGCCCCAACGCGATCCTTCGAAAGCAGGTCGACGGGCGCGTGATCGTCCGGACCGGCAGGCGGATCCCAGGCGTGCGGCCGCTGGCCGGCGTCCACGCCCCCATTTCCGTGATCCGTATGGCGGTGGACGACGCCTATGGCGCCAAGGAGTGGCGCGAGGGCCACGGGCTCGACGAGTGGGCCTTCCGGACCGAGAAGATCAACCGCCGAACCTGCCGCATGGTGGCCGATTATGCCTTCGCTCATGCCAAGCGGATCCAGGCGAAGGTCTTCGGAGGCCCGAAGTTCACAGTCAGCCCCGTATATGAAGGCATGTTCAAAGAAGAGCTGGACGCGGCGGCCCAGCGCAACCCTGACATCCGTTACGACCCGCAGCTGATCGACGCGACGTACGCGCTGCTGCTCGCGACCTCGGGCGAGGCGCTGGTGATCCCCGCCTTGAACCGTGACGGCGACACCCTCTCCGACCTGGTCATGCAGATGTTCGGCACGATCGCCGGGGCCGAATCGGTGCTGCTGGCCTTCAACGATCAGGGCGCGGTGACGGTGGCCATGACCGAAGCTCCACACGGCACGGCCCCGGCGCTGCAGGGAAAGAACGTGGCCAACCCGATGGCCATGATCCTGGCAGTCGCGGCGCTGCTGGGATACATGAAAGACGACAAGGCGCGCCAGGCCTCGCGCGCGATCTATGAATCCGCGCTCGAGGCGGTCTCGGATGGGGTCCGGACCGCCGACCTCGGTGGGGACACTTCGACGACCGAGTTCACCGACGAGGTCGTCCGGCGCGTACGCACAAAAGTCGACGTGTGGAGCGCGCTCGCCGACGTCGAGCGCTAGGCCCGCGCTGCGCTACCTCGCGCTGGGCGATTCGTACACCATCGGAACCGGGGCTTCGGGCGAGGGGCACAACTACCCCTCAATCCTGGCGACCCGGCTATCGGAGGCGACAGGAGCAAAGGTCGCAGTGACCAACCCTGCGGTCAACGGCTTCACGACCCAGGACCTCATCGCCAACGAGCTGGCGCTGGTCGGCCGCCTGAAACCCGAGCTGGTATCGATCCTGATCGGCGTCAACGACCTCGTCCAGGGTCGCTCGCCGGAGTCATACCGGAAGTCGCTCGCAACCA
>JAYUFT010000110.1:0-1897 GCA_043738605.1 Candidatus Dormiibacterota bacterium
CCCTCGATGAAGACCCCCTCGAGCGATGACATCTCGACGTGGTTGAGGTGACGGGTCATCGCGCGCCGGAAACCATCCGCCCCGCCGGGCGTCATGCCCCCGACCGTCATCGCGATCTCGATGATCTGCTCCTGGTACAGGATCACCCCAAGCGTGTCCTTGAGGATCCGCTCCAACAACGGATGCGGATATGTGACCGGCTCCCGGCCCCGCTTGCGATTGATATAGGGATGAACCGCATTGCCTTGGATCGGACCAGGCCGGATGATCGCGACCTCGACCACCAGGTCGTTGAAGCTGTTGGGCCGCGTGCGGGGAAGCGTCTGCATCTGCGCGCGCGACTCGATCTGGAACACGCCGATGGTGTCGGCGGCGCTGCACATCTCGAACACCTTCGGGTCGTCGAGCGCGAGCTGGTCGAGGTCAGGCCGCACGCCCTCCCTGTCCTTGATCAGCTCCAGCGCCTCGGCGATGACCGAGAGCGTGCGCAGCCCGAGCATGTCCATCTTGATCAACCCCAGGTCCTCGACGTCGTCCTTGTTGAACTGGATGACACGCCGGCCCTCCATCGTCGCCGGCTCGACCGGCACGATGTCGACAAGCGGCTCTCCAGTGACCAGCATCCCGCCGTTGTGGATTGAAAGGTGACGAGGAAAATCGATCACCTCCCGGCACAGCTCGAGGAACTGATTCCAGCTCTTCGGCCGCAGCTCAGGTGCCGGAACGGCGCCGGTCATCGCATCCTCGACGTCCTCGGTGAACCATCGATCGACGCCTTTCGCGAGCCGGTCGAGCAGCTCGTTGGAGAAGCCCAACGCCTTGCCGACCTGGCGGATTGCCATCCGGGGCTGGAAGGTGACGACGTTGCAGACCATCCCGGTCCGCTCCCACCCGTATTTCTCGTAGATGTACTGGATCACCTGCTCGCGATGCTCGGTCGAGAAATCGATGTCGATGTCCGGCATGCTCGTCATCTCTTCGTGTAGGAAGCGCTCGAAGAGGAGGTTGTGCTCGATGGGATCGACGCGGGTGATGCCCAGCACATAGGCGACGATCGAGTCCGCGGCCGAGCCACGGCCCTGGCCAGGCACGCCATGCTCGCGCGCGAAGCGCATGAGGTCCCAGTTGATGAGGAAGAACTCGGCCAGCCCCGTCTTCTCGATCACCTCCAGCTCGCGCTGGAGGCGGCGAGCGGCGTCTGGAGTGATGGGGCGGTAGCGGTCGCGCATGCCCTCGAAGCAGAGCTTGTAGAGGAATGAGAAAGGCGTCTCTCCCGCCGGCACGGGGTAGCCGGGAAAGCGAACCTTGCGGAAGTCGAGATCGACCTCGCACTGTTGTGCGATCTCCCAGGGCGTGGCGAGCGCTTCCGCATGGCCCTTGAAAAGCGGGCGCATCGCCTCGCCGCTCTTCAGGTGATGTTCGGCATTGGGAAACAGGTAAGGCCGCGCCTCGTCAAGAGTCGCGCGATGGCGGATCGCGACCATCACATCGTGCAGCCGCCGTCGTTCCGGAACGTGATAGTGGACCTGGTTGGACGCTACCACCGGAGCGTTACAGCGTCTCGCCATCTCGGCCCGGCCCTCCAGCACCCACGGGTCCTCGGGGCGCAGGTGGTGATGCAGCTCGCTGAAAACATTTTCCTTGCCCAGTCCCTCCTGCAGTCCGCGTAAGCGAGTCTCGTCGTCGGTGGCGCTGAGGTAGAAGAGGTCGCCGCGGTGCTCGGCGGTGGTGGCGAGAGTCGTGCGCGCCTCCCCCTTGGGCTGATCGGTATGAGCAAGGGTGAGCAGGCGGCAGAGGTTGGAGTAGCCGCGCAGGTTGCGCGCGATCATCACCACGTCCTGGCCGTCGACCTCGAGCGTGGCGCCGATGAGCGGCTTCACCCCAACCTTGCGACACG
>JAYUFT010000111.1:0-6032 GCA_043738605.1 Candidatus Dormiibacterota bacterium
TGATCAGCAACCTGGAGACCGGCCTTATCTCTCTCACGAAGGGACCGATCATGGCCGCCGCCGACACTATCGAAATCACGGTCACTGGCTATGGCGGACATGGCGGCTATCCGCACGAGGCCATCGACCCGCTCATGATCGCGGCCGGCCTGGTCGGCCAGCTGCAGACCATCGTCAGCCGGCGTGTCTCACCGATGGAGCCAGCGGTGGTGAGCATAGGGTCGTTTCACGCGGGCAGCGCGCCGAACATCATCCCGGGCAGCGCAGTCCTGACGGGAACCGTTCGCACCCTTTCGGAGAAAGTTCGGGCCAAGATTGCGGCCGATATCACGACCATGGCCGAGACTTACGCGCGTGCCCATGGTGGCACCGCCGAGGTCAAGTACGAATGGGGCAGCCCGGCGTGCTCGAACGACGGCGCGCTGGTCGACTTCCTGTTGCCGGCTGCTGCCGGGGCAGTCGGATCGAGCTCGGTTCGCGCCCTCCCCCCGGAAATGGGCGGCGAAGACTTCGCTTACTACGCCAAAGTGGCGCCGACGGCGTTTGCGCTGATCGGCTCAGGCAACAAGGAGCTGGAGTCCGACTTCCCGCACCATCACCCCCGCTTCACGGTCGACGAGCGCGCCCTTGGAGTCGGCCTCCGCTTCATGCTCGAGTCCGTGGAGCGCACTTCTGGCGGCCAGGCGAAGTTACCTGTCGGCTGACGCTGCCCCAATTCGGCGCCTGATCGCCGCCGCCAGCTCCTCAATCTCAACCGGCTTGACCAGGTAGTCGCTCGCGTCCAGGCTCGCCGCCAGCGCCCGACCCGCGGCGTCGGTGGCGCCGGTGACGACGACGGGTTTCGCGGCTCGCACCGACTTCTTGGCCGCCGCGTCAAGGCTCGGAAACAGGCCCAGGTCGAACACGAGCACCTCGCCACCGCGCAGCTCACGCACCTGGCTGCTCGAGTGGGCGTCGAAGCCCATTCGGCGCAGGCCACGCGCGGTGATCTCCGCCAGCCTGCCGTCGTCGTCCACTACAAGGACGCGCGCAACACCGTGGCTCGAGTTCTCCGCAGAGCTGAGCAGCGCGAACGCCTCCTCTAGGTCGGCGAGCAGGCGGTCGATCGGAGGCGAGGTGCCATCGGCCTCCGACAACTCGAGCTCGGCCTTCATACGCGCCAACATCGAGCGCAGCCGGTGCAGCGCCGCCGCCAGCTCAGTCTTTGGTGACGAACTTGTAGCCAATCCCACGCACCGTCTCAATCCAGCCGGGCTCGTCCAAAGCGCTCCGAATCTCGTGGACAGCCTGCTCGAGGCTGTGCTCGAATCCCGAATAGGTGGTGCCCCAGACGTGTTCGAGAATCTCCGCGCGAGTCACCGCCTCACCGGTGCGGCCGGCGAGCAATTGAAGCATCAGCCGCGGCTTGCGCTCGAGCTTCAGCGCCCGCTCGCCGAGCCAGACCTGCCCTCGCGCCGCGTTGATGCGCAAACGGCCGCGAACCAAGACGCCGCCGGCGCCGGCCTTGTCTCGGAGAGCTCCGCGAATTCGCGCCAGCAGCACCTGCCGGTCAGTGCCTTTGAGGATGTAGTCGGTCGCGCCGCGCTCGATACCCATCACCTGGTCACCCGGAGCGTACCGAGCCCCAGTGAGGATGATCACCGGAAAGTCGAGGCGGTCAGCGCCGGCTCGCAACAGATCGAGAACCTCAGGCGCCTCCATGTCGGGCATCTCGTAGTCGAGCAGCATCAGGTCGGGCGAGCTGGCGCGAACACTAGCCAGCGCCTCGGTTCCGCTCATGGCGATTTCCACCGCGTAGCCCGCGCGCCGCAGCAGCTCGGCCGTCAGCTCTGCCGTGCGCGGCTCGTCGTCAACGACCAGCAATTTTGCGGTCACACGGCGCCCATCCCCGCGGCAACCTAGCAGGTTCAGCGTTTGTTGAGGAAAAGGTGAGGTTGCGCTGAGGCTTTGCGCGCAAGCGCTGCCTAACCTCCACTCATGGGCCAGCTCCCCGACCTCCAAGAAGCCAGACGGCGGTTGGGACTGGCCCTCGAAGTGTTCTGCCACGACCGCTGGGTTCTCGGCTACCTCCGAGGCGGCTGGCTCCAACCGATTGCCGCGTCCGAGGTATCGCGCCGCCTCATGCAGAACCGCCCGCTCATGCCGCTGTCGCGTCGCGCCCTCTACGAAAGGCGCCCGATGGTCGTCAACTCGGTGATCGAAAACCCGAATCCCTCAAACGGATACGACTGGGAGCTCGACTGGCCGGCGATCCTCTATGCACCGGTTGGCGAAGTGGGTCAGCGCCCGATCGGCCTGCTCATCCTTGGCTGCCGGCGCGATCACTGGTATTCGGAGGAGGACGTCCTCTACGCCGGCAGCCTTGGCACCACGTTGGCTCCGATGGTGGCTGCTCTGCGCCGTCCTCTATCGAGGCTGAACGAGATCGAGAGCGAAGTTGCGCAGCTCCTTAGCTACGGCCTGTCCGAGCCGGAGATCGCCCGCGCGATCCGCTTCGACGAGCACCGAACTCGGGCCCTGGTCGACGGCGTGACCCGCAAGCTCAAGCTCGTTACGACAGACGAAATGGAGATTGAGCTGGTCGAGAGACCGGCCCGACGGCATAGGTCGGGGCTATGACCTGGTAGCTGAGCCGGCGCTAGTTCGGCCCGAACAAGAAGACCGTCGTCCCGCGTCCTTCGGTGCTGACCACCTCGAGCCGGCCTCCAATGCCCGCGGACCGCTCGCGCATCCCGACCAGTCCATAGCCCCCCGGGCGCGCCGCCCCAAATCCCTGTCCTTCGTCCGCAATCTCGATCATGAACGGTCGTGCAGCAAAGGCCATCTTGACCCGACAGATCGAGGATCCGGAGTGACGGCGCACGTTGGTCAGCGCCTCGCGAACCACCTGGTAGACCACCTCGCGCTGCTGAGGGCTAAGCATGTCCTCGGTGCCGTTGCTGGAGATCTCGACCCGAATCGAATAGAGGCGAGCAAATTCCTCCGCCTGGTGGCGAATATCGCGCACCAGGCCTTCTGGGCCAATCGGGCGCGGCCGCAGGTCTGCCAGCGTTTCGCGGACCTGCTTAAGCATTCGCTCCAGGATCTCCAGAACGTTGAGCAGGGAACCATCGGCCGGGCCTCTCTTGGCCGAACCCGGGTGCCCTTCGACGTAAGCCTTGAACAATGAGATCGCACCAGCCAGATCGGTGGCTACGGTGTCGTGAAGCTCGCGTGCCATCCGCGCGCGCTCGCGGGCGACGGCATCCTCAACCGCCTGATGCGCGGCGGCCGCATCTGCCGTTTCCGTCATCGAATCAGCCGGCGGCGGTAGGAACCCAACAGGGCGATGAACAGGGGGTGCTGGAGCCAGCGCAGAACCATGCGATATGGCCGCCACAATCGCTTGGTTTCTTCCAGGGCACGGCGCAGCTTCTCCAGGTCAGCCTCGACCAGTCTCCGCTCCGTTTCCAGGCGCTGAGAGAGTGTCAGCGCGTGCTTGGCGACAGCCCTTGCCCACCACGCCGCCACGACAGCCTCGACGACGATCGCCAGACCGGCCGCGACCAGCAGGCCCACGCCGACCCAGCCAAGCGTTGTCACTCTTTGGAGTCGCCCTCCTCGATTCCAGCCACGGGAGCGATGGCCACCACCTGGTCGTCAGGAGGGATCCTCATGACGATCACGCCCTGGGTCTGCCGGCCGATCTGCGAAATCGCCCCGACCTGAGTCCGCAGGACCATGCCGCTGGCGCTGATGACCAGGATCTCCTCCTCGGGATCGCTCACCACCCGCGTCGCGACGAGCTTGCCGACCCGATCGGTGATCTTGAGCGTGAAGACTCCCTGACCGGCGCGGTGGTGCATCGGGTACTCGCTGAGAGGAGTCCTCTTGCCGTAGCCGCGCTCGGTGATGACGAGCAGGTCGCCTCCCGGCACCGCAGTGGCCATGCCGACCACCGAGTCACCCTTGCCGAGCTTGATGCCGATGACACCCTGGGTGTCGCGGCCCATCGCTCGGACCTCCGTCTCGCTGAAGCGAATCGCCTTGCCCAGCGCGGTGGCGATGAGAATCTCGTCGGAGCCGGTCGTCGGCGCCACCCAGTCCAGCTCATCGCCGTCCTGCAGGTTAATGGCGATCAAGCCGTTGCGACGCACGTTGGCGTACTCCGCGAGCGCCGTCTTCTTTATGTATCCGTTCTTCGTGACCATCAGCATGTAGCGCGCCTCGGTCTCCGTCTCAGGCTTGATGAAGACGGCGCTGATTCGCTCATTGGGGCCGATGTCGATGAGGTTGTTCACCGACACGCCCTTCGCCTGGCGCTCGCGCTCAGGTATTTCATGAACGCGGAGCTGGAACACCCGGCCGCTCTGCGTGAAGAAGAGCATCGATGCGTGGGTGTGCGTGATGAGCAAGTGGAGCGCGTAGTCCTCTTCGCGCGTGCCGCTCGGCGCGTCGGTTCCCGCGGTCGGCTTGGCTCCCTTCAGTCCGACGCCACCACGCTTCTGCGCGCGGAAAACGCGCAATGGCTGGCGCTTGACGTACCCGCGGTGCGTCAGCGTCACGACGACGTCTTCTTTAGGGACGAGGTCCTCGGCCGAGAGGTCCGCCGCCTCCTGGTCGGTGATCTCGGTGCGGCGGTCATCTCCGTACTTCTTCGCGATGTCGTCCATGTCGTCCTTGATGAGCAACCGCACCTTTAGGTCGCTCGCCAAAATGCTCTCCAGGTACGCGATCGTCTTTATGACCTCCTCGTACTCCGCATCGATCTTGCCGCGTTCGAGCTTGGTCAGGCGTCCGAGGGTGAGCGCGAGGACAGCTTTGGCCTGACGCTCACTGAGGCCGAACTTGGACTGGAGCTCGGTCGAAGCGATATCGGGGTCGGCGGCGGCGCGGATCGTCTTGATGACCTCATCGAGGTGGTCGAGGCAGATCTTCAGCCCCTCGAGGATGTGCGCGCGCTCCTGCGCACGATCCAGGTCGAAACGCGTGCGCCGGAGGATGACGTCACGACGGTGGTCGATGAAAAGTTGCAGAGCCTGCTTCAGGCTCAAAACTACCGGGCGCCCTCCGACTATGGCGAGCATGATCACACCGAACGTCGTTTGCAGCGTTGTGTGCTTGTACAGGTTGTTGAGAACAGTGAAAGTGCGAGCGTCGCGCTTGAGCTCTATGACGATGCGCATGCCATCGCGATCCGACTCGTCACGCAGATCCGCGATGCCTTCGAGCTTTCGATCTGACACCAGCTCGGCGATCTTGGCTACGAGCGTCGCCTTGTTGACCGCGTAAGGAAGCTCGTCGATGATGATCCGCTCGCGCCCGTTTGGCGCCTGCTCGAAGGTGTGGCGGGCCTGCACGATGATTCGCCCGTGCCCGGTTGCGTACGCAGCTTTGATGCCGGCCGTCCCCATGATCTTGCCGCCGGTTGGAAAGTCGGGGCCCTTGATGAAAGACAGGAGATCCTCGCCCGTTGCCTCGGGGTTATCGATGAGGTGTTTCACGCCACTCGTGATTTCGCGGAGGTTGTGCGGCGGAATGTTGGTCGTCATACCCACTGCAATTCCAGTGGCGCCATTGAGCAACAGGTTCGGTATCCGCGAGGGCAGAACGTCCGGCTGCTCCTCGGTGTTGTCGTAGTTCGGAACCATGTCGACCGTCTGCTTTTCGATGTCGGCCATCAGCTCGCCAGTGATGGCGGACAGCCGCGCCTCGGTGTAACGCATCGCCGCCGGGGGATCGCCATCCACGCTGCCGAAGTTGCCCTGCCCGTCAATCAACGGATAGCGCAACGAGAACGGCTGAGCCATCCGGACCAGCGCGTCGTAAACCGCCGTATCGCCGTGCGGGTGGTACAGCTTCAGGACATCGCCGACAAAGGCCGCGCTCTTGCGATGCCGGCTGCCGGCGGTCGCACCCGCGCGGTGCATCGCGTAGAGGATGCGGCGCTGGACGGGCTTCAGTCCATCGCGAACCTCGGGCAGCGCCCGGCTGATGATGACGGACATCGCGTACTCCATATAGGAGGTCTGCATCTCCTCCTGGAGGCTGCG
>JAYUFT010000112.1:0-1894 GCA_043738605.1 Candidatus Dormiibacterota bacterium
AGGTGGCCGTTCTCCGCGGTGTCGATGGCGCGGTCTGTCTTGGCGTGATTCCGGCCGCCCTGCGTGCCCGCGAAGACCATGTAGTCATACGACATAACCATGCATTGGCTGGCCGGTTCATCGAACATGTCGCCGTTTACCGACCCGGTGCCGGTAATCATCCCATCGGCGGCGCTCTTATCGATCAGCTGCTCGAGTGAAAAGCGACCGTCCGCCGCGAGCACGAGCGGACCCCACTCAACGAACGTCCCTTCGTCGAAGAGCTGTGCGATGTTCTCGCGGGCGGTCGTGTGGCCGCTTTCATGCCGCCGTTCGACGGCTGCTGGCCTGGCAGCATCCAGCGCCCGGGCGTGCCGTGCGAGCACCTCGGCGAGGTCATCGCGGATGTGATCGGGGTCGATCCCTTCCTCCGCGTCGTGGGCTTCACCGGCAGCCTCCGTCTGCTCGATCAAGAGCAGCAGCTGGTCGGCGATAACGGTGTCCCCCGGGGAAGCGTTAATCCGGCGCACGAGGCCGGCGAAGGGAGCCCGCAGTACATGCTCCATCTTCATGGCGTTCAGCACCGCCAGTTCTTGGCCCTTGTGCACGGCGTCACCAACGCTGACTTCGAAGCTGACGATTGTGGCCTGCATTGGCGCCAGGACGGCGCCGGCCTCCGCTTCGAGGCCGGTCGCGCGCGCGGCAACGGCGGCCGACGGGCGGCTTTTTCCATACGTCAGTACCGCGAGCGGATCGAAGGCGTCAACCTTCGCGCCCGCGGTGTGCCCTGAAACCTGAGTCGCCGCTTCAGGTAGCCGATCCTCGCGGGGACGGGTCAGCTCCGGCATGTTCTCGTCGATAAAGGTGGTGTAGAAGTCATTTTGGCGGAAGTCTGGGTGCTCCATCAGGTTCTTCAGGAATGAGAGATTGGTCTTCACTCCGTCCACCTTGAACTCTCGCAGCGCCCGGTCCGCCCGCGCAAGGGCGTCCTCGAGTGTGCCCGACGGGACATGGACGATGACCTTCGCCAGCAACGAATCGAACGCCGTCGAGGTCTGATAGCCGGGATACCCGAACGTGTCAGTCCGGATTCCCGGCCCTGAAGGTGGTTGGAACACTGCGAGCGTCCCCGTCGAAGGGCGCACGCCGCCGTCAGCGCCCAACTCTTCCATGTTCACGCGAAGCTGGATGGCGGAGCCGCGCGGCGTGAGCACTTCTGCCTGTTGCAGCCCGAGCGTTTGCAGCGTCTCTCCAGCGGCGATGAGGAGCTGTACGCGCACGAGGTCCACGCCCAGGATCTCTTCCGTGATCGTGTGTTCCACCTGGAGGCGCGGGTTGGCCTCAATAAAGGCGTAGCGGCGATTGCCGCTCTCAGGGGCGTCGGCGTCGATGAGGAACTCAACCGTCCCCACGCCCCTATAATCGAGGCTCTCGGCGATCCGCACAGCATCGTCCGTGAGGCGCGCGCGCAGCTCCGGGGACAGGCCGGGCGCGGGTGCAATTTCCACAAGTTTCTGGTGTCGTCGCTGGATCGAACAGTCGCGCTCCCAGAGGTGGCTGACCGCCCCTGTGCCGTCGCCAACGACCTGGATCTCGATGTGGCGGGCGCGCGGCATCCGCTCCTCCACGTAGACTTCGCCGTTCCCAAAGGCCCGCAACGCTTCCGACTGACAGCGCCGGTAAGCCGAATCGAGTTCAGCGGCGCTTGAGACGGCGCGCATACCGCGCCCGCCGCCTCCAGCCACTGCCTTGATGAGTATCGAGGCGTCCGGGCCCAGGTTTCGAAGGAAGTCGTGCGCCTCTTCGAGGCTGACCGGGCCATCGCTTCCTTTCAGGGTCGGGACGCCCTGCTCCCTGGCAATGAGACGCGCACGAGTCTTATCGCCCAGCGCGCGCAGCGTGGCGACGGAAGGAC
>JAYUFT010000113.1:0-1892 GCA_043738605.1 Candidatus Dormiibacterota bacterium
GTGAGGCCCAAGGCGCAGGCCAACGGCAATGGCAACGGGCGAGGCAAGCCGAGTTGGAAGCAATAGAAGAGGTGGAGATGAGCGAAGAGAAAGAGGAGGGGAGCGCGCGCGGCCGGTACGTGGTCGTGAAGGCGCTGGAGGATGGGGTCGTGATCATGGGCCTGACGAGGGGCAAGGACACGCGGTCACACCACTCGGAGCGGCTGGACGAGGGCGAGGTGCTGGTGGCGCAGTTCACTGAGCTGACGGCGGCGATCAAGATCAGGGGCAAGGCGGAGATCCTGACCGACGTGGGGAAGGTGGAGTCGGGAAGCTAGGGCTCTACCGGTAGACCCGCCGCCTTCCATGCCTGAAAGCCGCCGATAACGTCGGTGGCGTTCACCAGACCGAGCTCCTTGAGCGTCGCAGCCGCAAGGCTCGAAGAGTAACCCTCGTTGCAGAGCACGATCACGCGGGTCTCAGGACCGGCGACAGCATCGATTCGCCATTCGGAGTCGGGGGCGAGGCGCCATTCGAGGACATTGCGATTTATCACGATTGCGCCAGGAATGTCGCCCCCCGACGATCGTTGATCAGCCGGCCGGATGTCAACCAGCAGCGCGCCACCGGCGAGCTCGGTGGCAGCCTGCCCCGGTTCGACCCGCACCAGGTCGCGCCGGGCACGTTCAAGTAGTTCGTCAAGCGTTATCGGCACAGGAGCTGTCACTCGCGCCGAGTGTAGACGCTCCTACCCTAGAATTCGGAAGCTGTAGCCCCGCCCACGTAGCTCAGGCGGTAGAGCATTTCCTTGGTAAGGAAAAGGTCCCCGGTTCGAATCCGGGCGTGGGCTCCACGACCCTTCTGAGGCCCGATTTCGTATTCATTTCGAGGCCATTGGAAGGCGATGGGCGTCTGACCGGAAACGACCGGGAAACGGACCGGAACTTGCGGTAATAAAAGGTCTGTTTGTGGTCCCTGGCCCAAAAGGAGGGCCAACATGCGGACCAGAGTGCGCGTCATCCAGGGGCATCTAGCGGACGTTGAGCCACACCGAACGTCGGCGATCGAGGCCGCCTACCAGCACTTCCGGCTCGACAAGCAGGGAAGCCTCGTCTCACCGAAGACGCTGCGCCATTACGAGTGGACGAGCCGTCCGTTTCTGCGCTGGTTGGACGAGGAGCATCCTGGGGTCGCGCGTTTCGAGCAGCTGGGCGTGGACCTGGTGCGCGAGTACCGGGTCTGGGTGGCCCAGCGTCCGACCAACCGGGGGCGCCTGCCCGAGCCGGCGACACTAAACGACCTGCACAGGCTCTTGATGACCTTCCTGCGCTGGGCAGAAGACGAGGGCTATGCGGTCGACCCGCGGATGCGTCGACTTAAGGCGCCAAGGGTCCCACTGAAGGAAGCCACGGTGTTCCACATCGCGCAGCTGCGCGACGTGCTCGCCGCGTGCAATCCCGAGCGGCCGCAGGAGGATTTGATCGTTCGGATGCTGGTGGGGAGTGGGGTGCGAGCCGCGGAGCTCTGCGGCCTAGCCGTTCGTGGTCCGGACGGCCTGCCGGACCTGATGCTCGACTCGCTGGACCGCGGTCGTGTGGAGCTGCGGGTGCGCTGGGACGCCGGCGCCAAGGGAAAGAAGTCTCGCAGGGTGCCGATCACGCCCAAGCTCGCCGCGGCGATCAAGCGCTACGAGGCTCGGCATCGGGACCATGCAAAGGTGCCGACCGTCCTGGTCAACGATCGCGGCCTCTCCTACACGCCTCGGGGCATCGATCAGCTCATGGATCGGCTCGAGAAGCGGGTCGGGTTTCATTTACACGCCCATGCGTTCCGGCACACGTTCGCAACGGTCACGTGCCAGGCGGGATGGAATCTGGAACGCCTACGGGCGGCGATGGGTCACGCCGACTACG
>JAYUFT010000114.1:0-1890 GCA_043738605.1 Candidatus Dormiibacterota bacterium
GGTCGCCTCAAGCGTCCTCTAAGTCCAAGGTGGTGGTGCAATGACCCCTTGAGATGGCAACTGGTTCCCTCTTATTTAGCGACAATAGGCGCCTATGACTAGCCAACTCCTGCCCGGCGAAAACCTCATCCTGAAGGATCACCCGCACTGGATCGTCGTCGTCAAGTCGCTGGTGGCACCGATCATTCTGCTGGTGGTGGCGGTGGTCATCGACTTCACCGCCGGCAACACGGGCATTCCGAACCTCCGGTGGATAGTTACGCTCGCTGCGCTCGCGATTGCGGTGCTGTGGCTGATCGTGGTCTGGATCCGCTGGCAATCGACGTCGTTCACGCTGACCGACCAGCGCATCAAGATCGAGACCGGCGTGTTCGGACGCCAGTCGAAGATGATCCCGATCGACAGGGTCCAGGACTGCACCACCAAGCAATCGCTCTTCGGCAGGATGCTCGGATACGGGCGGGTCGAAGTCGATGCCGCGGGCGCTCAAGGAGCCGAGGTGCTGAATCACCTGCCCAACCCAGGGGCCTTTCGTGACCAGGTGTTCGTCCAGTCGGAACGGCGCCGTACAGGTGGCGCTCCTTCGGTCCAGCCACACCCCAGCGGCGTCTGAAGCCCGCGCTGGCGATCATCGGATTCATGGGCTGCGGCAAGTCCGTGGTCGGCGTGCTGGTCGCCCAGCGAGCCGGCGCTCCATTCCAGGATCTCGACTTCGTCATCGAGAACGAGGCCGGGATGCCGATCACCGACATCTTTGCGACCCGCGGCGAGGCTGCCTTTCGCGCCATGGAATCGCGGCTCCTACCCGATCTTCTGCAGCCGGGCACTGTGGTCGCCCTTGGCGGAGGCGCGCCGATCGACGAGGCGAACTGGAAAGTCATCGTTGAGCGCTCGACCACGGTCTTCATCGATTGTGGCTTCGAAACGCTCTGGGACAGGATCAACGGCACGACCGCCCGGCCTATGCTTGCCGACAAGTCCAGAGTTGAGCTCGTGGCGCTGCTCGAGCAACGACGGCCCCGCTATATGGAAGCCATGCACCGCGTCGACGGAGACCGCCCCGCGGACGTCGTCGCCGAGGACATCCTGAAGCTTTGGTCCGACTGATAATCGAGGCGCCGGCAGGCAGCTATCCCGTCGTCATCGGGACCAACCTCAATCGCGAGCTTCGGGGGGCAGTCGCACGACTCGATGCGACAGCCGCGCCGATTGTCACCGACGCCAACGTGCTGCCGTGGGCCAAGAAGGTCGCCAAGACGATCAAGCGGGCCGGCGTGAAGTCTCCAATCCATGTGATCGCACCCGGCGAGCGCTCCAAGTCGCTGACCGCTCTCGGTGATCTGCTCGCCTTCCTCGAACGTCAGAAGGTGGACAGAGGAGGCAGCATCATCGCCGTGGGAGGAGGTACGGTCGGCGACCTGGCAGGCTTTGGCGCGGCAGTCTGGCAGCGCGGGATCAGGGTGGTGCAGGTCCCGACAACTCTGCTGGCGATGGTGGACTCGAGCATCGGGGGTAAGACAGGTGTCAACGGGCGGCGGTCGAAAAACGCGATCGGCGCCTTCTGGCAACCCGCCGCGGTCATCGCCGACCTCGCTTTCCTCGAAACGTTGCCGCCCGTTAACTTCAGGGAAGCGTTCGCCGAGGTTGTAAAGTACGCCGTTGCCATGGACCGCGGCCTTTACGAGGTGTTGCTGAAAAATCGCGACCGCCTCGTCGGCGGCGACCGCGCCGCGCTCGAGAAGGTGGTGTTCCAGTGCGTGATGGCGAAAGCGCTGGTCGTCGCGAAGGACGAACGCGAGGCTGGACCTCGCGCCATCCTCAACTATGGCCACACCGCCGCACACGCGCTCGAGGCCGCAAGCGGTTTCCGCATCTCTCACGGTCGCGCGG
>JAYUFT010000115.1:0-1889 GCA_043738605.1 Candidatus Dormiibacterota bacterium
GCGGCGGACCCCGGAGGTGTCGCTGGTCAGCGAGCAGGGCGTCAAGATGGGCCGCCGGAGCCTCGTGAACATCAAGCTGGCGTATCCAACGGACGATGAGCTGCCCTCGCGGATCGAGGTGGGAGGCTCGGTCGTGCCGACGCTCAAAGGCGAGCTGGCGGGCGGCTGGTAACCAGAGACGATGAAGGTCGACAGCTACAGGTTTCTCCCGCGGAGCTTTCGCTCCTATTACGAAGGGCGCGGGCCGTTTGCGGGAGAGGAAGAACCGGTGTGGGCGCCTTTCGAGAAGCGCCTTCAGGAATCACGCATCGCCCTGCTCACGTCCGCCGGTCTCTACATGAAGAAGACGCAATCATCGTTTGACCTCGAGCGCGAGCGCACGCATCCGGAGTGGGGCGATCCCGGCTGGCGTCCGATCCCGGCCGCAGCGGATGCGGCCGACTTTGGTGTCGCCCACCTACATATCAATGACGAGGATCTGCTCGCGGATCCAGAGATCGCCTTGCCGGCCCGCCTTCTCGAACAGCTGATCGCCGACCATGTCATCGGCAGCGCCGCGAGCGAACACATCTCGGTGATGGGTTACCAGGAGCGAAGCCTTGAAGGGTGGCGAGACAAGACGTCCGGTGAGGTGATCGCGCACCTGAGGAGCCAGGGCGTTGACGGGCTCATACTCGCCCCGGCTTGACCCGACTGCTGCTTGAACGTGCCCGTGCTGGCACGATGGATCGAAAGAGCCGGAATCCCGACAGCGGTCGTGACGATGATGCCGGCCTTGGCCGAGGAGAGGCTGGCGCCACGCGTGATTGGGGTGGAATTTCCCTACGGCCATCCGCTCGGAGTGCCCGGCGATACGTCGATGCAGCGCCAGGTGCTCGAGCTGGCGTTGCGCGTTCTGGCCGGAGCTGACGCGCCCGGCATAAGGGTCGACCTGGACGTCGAGTGGCCGATCCCGCTGCGTGAGGCCTACCGGTCGTGGCAGCCGAAAGAGGCAAGCCCGATCGTCAAGGTACTGCTGGAAACGGGAAAGCGGCCCGGCTAACCCCCAGTGGGTTCCAACTTGATGGACACCGAGTTGATGCAGTAGCGCAATCCCGTCGGCTCGGGTCCGTCGTCGAAAACGTGGCCCAGATGCCCTCCGCAGTCGGCGCACGTGACCTCGGTCCGCTCCATGAACAGGGTGCGGTCGACGTGCTCGGCCACCGGCGCGTCCTCAGCCGGGGCATAGAAGCTCGGCCAGCCGCAGTGGGCGTCGAACTTGGTCTCCGACGCGAACAGCTTGGCGCCGCAGCCGGCGCACAGGTACACCCCGGGGGTCGTGGTGTCCCAATACTCACCCGTGAACGGGCGTTCCGTGCCCTTCTCCCTGAGGACGTGGTACTGCGTGGGGGTCAGGTCGCGCTTCCATTCCGCCTCGGTCTTCTTCACCGCCTCAATCTTCTTCACGTTCCTACTTTGCCACTTTCAGATCACCGGTAAACTGCCCGCCGGCCCCTGCCTCATGTAGGCTGCAAATTGCATGGCAGCCACGAAGAAACCACTGCTCGACACGAGCACACCCGCAGGCAAGCGTGTGCAGAAGCGCCTGGAGAAGGAGCTGATCATCTGGCTTGCCACCTGCGGCGCCGAGGGCCAGCCTCATGCGGTTCCCGTGTGGTTCTTGTGGGATGGCAAGTCGTTCCTGATCTATTCGGTGCCCGGACAGAAGGTCAAGGACATCGAGGCCAACCCGCTGGTCCAACTGCATTTCAACACGACTCCCGACGGCGGCGATGTCGTGCGCATCGACGGCGACGCGTCGCGCCTGAAGCGGTACCCGCTCGCATACAAAGTGCCCACGTACATCCGCAAGTACGCGCGCCTGATCAAGAGCTACGAATGGAAGCCTG
>JAYUFT010000116.1:0-17270 GCA_043738605.1 Candidatus Dormiibacterota bacterium
AGGACGACCTCAGTCAGCCCCCGCTCCTCGTTGCCTCGCGCCGCTCCGCTGGCGGAGGCGAGGGCCCAGATCGCGAACATGATGACGAGCGCCCCGTAAGCGCGGTATTGCACATAGCCGCCGACGGTGTCCAATCGCACTGCCGGAGGCAGCAGGACCGTGAGCTGGGATGCGATCTGCGCGAACGACTTGGCAAAGGCCTCGCGTTCAGCCTGGGTGTGCCCGGCCACCGCGTAGAAGCCGATGGCGTTGATGAAGGTGGCGATGAACCCGACAATTGCGAAGCCGATCAAGCCCCACTGCCCCAGCCGCAGGGCCAGTCGGATCGCCGTCATCGAGCCAATGCTTCGGCGGGCGCGTCGGGTCGGTAGTAGGTGAGGAAGAGCTCTTCGAGGCTGGGCTCGTGGCTGACCAGGTTGGTCACGGTGGCGCCGCTAAGCGCCTTGAGCAAAGGATCGAACGCTCCTTTAACTGTGCACGTCACCTTGTTGTCTTCGACGACCACGTCCTCGACTCCGGCCGCGGAACGGATAGCCGCATCGGGAACGTCGGTGCCAGGTGCGAACTCGAGCTCGATCCGGTGCACGCGGATGCGGTGGATCTCCTCGAGCTCGGCGACCTTGACCAGGCGGCCCGACCGGATGATGCCGACGCGGTCGCAGACGTGCTCGACCTCGGAAAGGATGTGGGAGGAGAGAAAGATCGTGGCGCCGGCGTCGCGGGTCTCGTTGACGAGCCGGTAGAACTCATGCTGGTTCAGCGGGTCTAGGCCGCCCGTGGGCTCGTCGAGGATCAGCAGGTCTGGCTTGTGCATGAAGGCGAGCACAATGCCGAGCTTCTTCTTGTTGCCGCTCGAGTACTCGCGGAAGCGGCGTCCCAGGTCGAGGTCGAAACGTTCGGCGATCTTGCGGACCAGCGTGGGGTCGACGGTGCTACGGAGGCCGCCGAGGTAGGCGACGATCTCTCTGCCGCGCAGGCTGCCGAACTGCGGCATGTCGCCTGGCATGTAGCCGACCTTGCGCTTGACCGCCACCGAGTCGCGGAGGCAGTCCAGGCCGAAGATGTGAGCCGAGCCGAAGGTCGGGCGGATCATGCCCATGAGACAGCGGATGGTGGTGCTCTTGCCGGCCCCGTTCGGCCCGAGGAAGCCGAAGACCTCCTGGGGTGAGACGGTCAGATCGAGGTCGAAGAGTCCGTGCCCGAGCCCGTAATCCTTGGAGAGTTTCGATGTTTGGATCGCCGCAACGGGCATTCGAGCAGCATATTAGTCGTCATGCAGCTGGGCGACCTCGAGCTACACCTCCTTATCGCGGGTCACTGGAAGGCCGATGGGGGCTTGATGTTCGGGGTCGTGCCCAAGGTCATGTGGGAGAAGAAGAGGCCGGCCGACGGTAACAACATGATCGACATGGCCTGCGTTGGGCTCATCGCACGGATCAACGGGCGCGTCGTCGTGTGCGAGACGGGCATCGGCACAAAGCTCACTGAGAAGAGGGCGCGGCAGGTGGCGCTGCGGGAGCCCGAGGGTTTGCTGCAATCGTTGCGACGGGTGGGGATCACGCCGGATGAGGTGGATGCGGTCATCACCACGCATCTGCACTGGGACCACGCGGGGGGGCTCACCAGGCGCGATGAGAGCGGAGGCCTGGAGCTGACCTTCAAGAAGGCGCGACATTTCATCCAGCAGAGCGAGTGGGATTTCGCGCTGCATCCGGACCAGCGGAGCGAGTCGGCCTATTACCACGAGGACTTCACGCCACTGGCTGATGGGAACCGGGTGGTGGAGCTGCTGGATGGCGACACCGAGGTGTTGCCAGGGGTGCATGTGCGTCACGTGGGGGGGCACACGCCGGGGAGCCAGGTGATCGTGTTCAGGTCGGGGGAGCTGGCGTGTGCGGTGACGGGGGACCTGGTGTGCCAGACGCCTCACCTCAGGGTGCCGTGGACCATGGCCGCGGACCTGGATCCGCTGCGGGTGATGGAGCAGAAGGCGCGGCTGTTCGAGGAGGCGGAGCGGCACCGGTGGCTGCTGGTGCTGAGCCACGAGCCGGACGAGCCCGCGGGGTACCTGGAGGAGGGGGGGACGTGGAGGCCGGAGCCGAGGCTGGCTTAACAGGCAGGGTTGCGCGGGCCCACGATCGTCTCTAAATTGCGCGTCAGGTGCGCGTGTGTTGAGGGGGAGGGCAACAACACGATGGAGGTGGGGAGGGCCCTCGGTGAGGAGTGCGAACCGTGTAACACGACCAATAGGGCCCGAATCGCGCTCTTCACCCGAGATTGGACGGCCAAAAGGGCACTAATGGTCGTCCGCTGGGTCCGGGCTGGCGCGGCCCTGGTGTCGAATGGACCACCTTGTCCTGCTGTGTGCCGGCATCATCACCGCATGGTTCATGAAGAAGGCTGGCAGCTAGGCATCACCGCGGATGGCAACATCGCGGCCATACCGCCTTAGCCATCGGCTAGGTGTAGCGGGCGGCTTCCTCATCGAGAGGTCGCCGCCCACTGAGGTCAGCCGTCAGAGGCCGGGACAGGTACCCGGAGCCGGGGTGACGTCGATCCTTTGTGCGCCAGTGATCCCGACAGGCACGCCGGGGAACGTCGCGTAGACGATCGTCAGGATCGAGCCGGTGTTCTTGGCGTTCCCAACGCGGCCCGCGCCCTCGATGAACGCCTGCCCAGCCGTGTACCTGGTGGCGTCGCAGTGGTTACCAACCCAGCTGTAGAAGGTGACCTCGCCCTGTACGATGACGACGATCGCGCCCCCGGGATGCGAGTGCCAGCCCGAGGTGCCACCGGGGTCGATATCGTTCCGCGCGACGACAATGTCCAACCCCTCCTTAATGGGAATGGTTCCATGGGACGTGTCGGTCCCTCGCGCCAGGACCGCGCTTCTGAAACTACCGGCTGGGTTTGACGGTGTCGCGGCGCCCGGGACTGCGTTGACCGCGACGATCAGCCCCCCAAACCCCAGCGTCATCACCGCCAGGCGAGTACCTCGATTCCAAAGGCGTTTCATGTGCGACTCCTTGCCGTGTTCGCCCCTGAACCTCGGTGACCAGGCGAGCGTACGGTCCCCGGGGTCGGCTACCGCCTCCAGCGGACGGATGTTGCGCGGACACTACTCGCCTTCTGAGCATTGTGCAATCGTTATTTGCGGCCTTTGTCGTTTACAACCAGGGCTGCATTGAGGGCGGGATTCGCCTAGCGTCGGCGGGTGCTCGCATCCGTCGACTCGTGCGTTCTATTCGGACTCGAGGCACGCCGTGTTGAGGTGCAGGCCGACGCATCAACCGGCAAGGTCGTTTTCAACATCGTCGGCCTGGCGGCGACATCTGTAAAAGAAGCGCGCGAGCGCGTCCGCTCGGCAATTCGAAATAGCCGTCTTGAGTTTCCTCGCCAGAGACTGACAGTCAACTTGGCCCCGGCAGAGCTGCGTAAGGAAGGCAGCGGCCTGGACCTGCCGATGGCGGTCGCGGTCACCCTGGCGGTGATGCGCAAGGTCGCACCGCCTCGCTCTGCATTCATTGGCGAGCTCGCCCTTGATGGCGCGGTGTGCCACGTGGATGGAATCATCGTTGCCGCTCATTGGCTCCACCGGCATGGGTTTGAGCGAATCTTCGTCTCCGCAACCGATGCGGTCGAGGCCGCGCTCATCGATGGTCTCGAGGTGATTCCATGCAACGACCTCGCAGGCGTGATCGCACACATCACAGGCGAGCAGCCAATCCAACCCCAGCCGCCAACGCGCCCCGTGATCTCGTCGGAAATCGAGGCCGCCGAGCACGACCTCAACGAGGTCCACGGGCAAGAAGAGGCGCGCCGCGCGCTCGAGGTCGCAGCGGCCGGGGGTCATCACCTTCTGTTGAGTGGCCCGCCTGGCGCCGGCAAGACCATGCTCGCCCGCTGTCTCCCCGGCATCCTCCCGCCCCTGGAGCTGTCCGAGGCGCTCGAGGTGGCGCAGGTCAGGAGCCTCCTCGGCGATCTATCGTCGTCGAAGCCGCTCGATTGGTCGCGGCCCTTCCGCGCCCCGCACCACGGCGTGTCGATGGCCGGTTTGATCGGCGGCGGCGCCGGCCTCGCGCAACCAGGCGAAATTTCGAGGGCACACCAGGGCGTCCTATTTCTGGATGAGCTAGCCGAGTTCCAGGCCAACGTGCTGCAGGCACTTCGCCAACCGCTCGAAATCGGGCGCGTGGCGATCACGAGGTCAGGCGGTTCGGTGACCTATCCCGCGCGCTTCACGCTGGTGGCCGCCACGAATCCTTGTCCATGCGGCTGGGCCGGCGACGGGCGACGTGCCTGCCGCTGCACGCCGGCGATGGTCGACGCTTACCACCGCAGGCTGTCAGGACCGCTCCTCGACCGGATCGACTTGAAGGTCGGAGTGAGGAGGGTCCCGCTCGAGGCACTCGCTTCGGAGCCGAAAGGCGAGTCCTCGGCACCGGTCAGGGAGCGCGTCATGGCCGCCAGGCGCCGCCAGCTCGACCGCCAGGGTTGCCTCAACGCCCAGCTCAAACCCGCCCGACTGCGCCAGCTGGCCGGTCTCGATGCGCCCTCGCGCCAAACCCTGGAGCGATGGGCCGAGCAGCGCGGCCTGACAGCGCGTGGCTTTCACCGGGCCTGGCGGGTGGCCCGCACCGCAGCCGACCTCGACGGTTCGGAGCAGATCGGGGAGCGCCATATCCTCGAAGCGCTCGGCTACCGGCTCAACGATGTCGCTGCCTGACCTCTCCGCCCTCCATGCAAGGGGCAGGTGGCCGCCTCCCGAGGGCCCTCGGGTCGCCATCGTCGGCTCGCGCCGTCCTTCCCCCTACGGCGAGGCGGTCGCAGAGCAGCTCGGCGCCGACCTCGCGCGCGCCCGTGTGATCGTCGTCAGCGGTCTCGCCCTGGGGATCGACGCGGCCGCCCATCGCGGTGCCCTCAACGGCGGCGGCCTCACGGTAGCGGTCATGGGCACAGGCGTCGACATCGTCTACCCGGCCGCCCACAGCCGCCTCGCCGAGGAGATCCTCGCCGCGGGCGGCGCGCTGGTCAGCCAGTTCCCCGACGGCACCATCCCACGCCGCCAGAACTTCCCGGCCCGCAACTGGACGATGGCTGCCATCTCGGACGCCGTCGTCGTGGTCGAGGCGGGCGAGGGCTCGGGCGCGCTCATCACGGCCGAAGCCGCCCTGCACCTGCATAAAGAGGTGATGGCGGTGCCGGGGAGTGTTTTCTCGCCGCTCTCGGTGGGTACACATGGCTTGCTCAGGGACGGAGCCGGGCTGGTTCAGAACGCTCGGGATATCCTGGCCGTGATCGGCCTCGGCGGGGAGGTTCTCGACGACCCGCTGCTGCCACCCGAGCGGCTGGGTTTTGACCTGCGGCCCGAGCGTGACGGGATAGTCGCGCACCTGTCCGACGTGCTGGCCCTGAGCGCCGCCGACATTGCCCGAAAGCTGCAGCTCCCGGTGTCCGAGGTGCTCGGACGGCTGACCGCCCTGGAGCTGGACGGCGCTGTGCGCCGTCAGGAGGCCGGCTACGTTCGAGCATTGCGCCGGGGCAAAGAACGAGCGTAGGATTGCGCGCCCAGAAGCCGGTCGGGGAAGAAACAAGGCCGGCTGGGTATATAGAGGAGCGAAGTGCCAGAAGGTTTGATCATCGTCGAGTCGCCCGCCAAGGCGAGGACTCTGAAGCGGTTTTTGGGTGACCGTTTTGACGTTCTTGCCTCGATGGGCCACGTCCGCGACCTGCCCGGAAACGAGCTCGCGGTCGACGTGGAAGCCGGCTTCAAGCCCCATTACGAGGTGGTCGAGAGCCGGAAGAAGACCATCGGCGAGCTGCGAACAGCCTCGAAGAATGAGCGAGAGGTGATCCTCGCCTCTGACCCCGACCGGGAAGGGGAGGCGATCGCGTGGCACCTCTCAGAAGTGCTCAAGCTGCGCTCCCCCAAGCGGATCGAGTTCCACGAGATCACTGCAGAGGCCGTCCGCCGGGCGCTCGAGTCCCCGCGAGAGATCGACATGCGCCTCGTCAACGCCCAACAGGCGCGCCGCGTGGTCGATCGCCTGGTCGGCTACCGGCTCAGCCCGTTTCTCTGGAGCAAGGTGCAGAAGGGGATCGGCGCCGGGCGGGTCTCGTCTGTAGCGCTTCGCCTGGTCGTCGACCGCGAGGAGGAGATCCGCAAGTTCGTCCCCGTCGAGTCGTGGACGATCGATGTCGAGCTCGCCAAGCTGGCCGCCGACCAGCACTTCTTGGCGAGGCTCAACCGCCTCCGCAACGAGCCGGCCGATAAGGACGCCAACGGAGACGCGACCGGCGAAGGGGAGACCCCCAAGGCCGACACGAAACTCGTGGTCAGGACCGAAGCCGAGGCCCAGGAGATCGTGCGCAAGCTCGAGGGCGCGAGCTACAGGGTCACCGGCGTCGAGAAGAAGCGCCGGACCAAGAGCTCCTACCTGCCTTACATCACCTCCACGCTGCAGCAGGACGCGTCGAGCCGCCTGCGCTTTGCGCCGCGCCGCACCATGCGCGTGGCCCAGGACCTTTACGAGGGCATCGAGCTCGGTGACGAGGGCTCGACGGGTCTGATCACCTACATGCGTACCGACTCGACTCGAATCTCGCCTGAAGCCGAGGCCAAGGTAAAGGGCTGGATCAAGGAGAAGCACGGCGACAAGTACATCGGAGGCCCGCGGACCGGCAAGGTGAGCCCCGGTGCGCAGGACGCGCACGAGGGGATCAGGCCGACCGATGTCAACCGCACTCCCGACTCCGTACGCCAGTACCTCAGCGCGGACCAGCTGAAGCTTTACGACCTCATCTGGCGCCGCTTCGTGGCCAGCCGGATGGCGCCCGCGGTCTATGACCAGACCCAGGTGGAGATCGAGGGTGGGGATTACGTGTTCCGTGTCACCGGCTCGGTCCTCGCTTTCGACGGCTTCTACAAGGTCTGGGAGCGCGACGAGAAGGAAGAGCCCGACCTGCCTCAGATGGCGGAGGGCGAGAACCTCGACTACCACGGCCTGAAGCCGGAGCAGCACTTCACCCAGCCGCCTCCTCGCTACTCGGAGGCCACGCTGATCAAGGAGCTGGAGCAGCGTGGGATCGGACGACCATCGACCTACGCCCCGATCGTCGAGACGATCAAGGACCACGGGTACGTCGAGATCAAGGAGCGCCGCCTGCACCCGACGCGGATTGGCGAGGCTGTGAATACGATCATGGTCGAGCACTTCAAGGTCATCTCCGACGACGACTACACGGCGACGCTGGAGAAGCGACTCGATGAGGTCGAGAGCGGCAACCAGGAATGGGTGCCGGTGGTCAGCGACTTCTATGGACCGCTGCAAAAGATGCTCACGGAGGCCGAGGAAGCCATGCCGTCCGACACGGACGAGGTGTGTCCGCTGTGCAAGGAAGGGCACCTTGTCAACAAGGCCAGTCGTTACGGTCCGTTCCTCGGATGCTCGCGGTACCCGAAGTGCAAGTACCGCCGCGCCCTCACGCCCAATGGCGAGCTGCCTGAGCCCAAGCTGTTGGACGAAGCGTGCCCCACCTGCGGCAAGCCGCTGCAGCTGCGCACGGGTCGGTTTGGGGAGTTTGTCGGCTGCTCCGGGTATCCGGACTGCAAGTACATAAAGAAGGATGCGGCGCAAGCCGAGAAGCTCACGGGCGAGAAGTGCCCGATGTGCGGCGAAGGTAACGTCGTCGAGCGAACGGGACGCTACGGTCCGTTTGTCGCCTGCTCGCGCTACCCCGAATGCAAGTACCGGGCGAATATTGGCAAGGACGGCAAGCCAGGGCAGGGACCCAAGCTGCTGGACGAGGCGTGCCCCGTCTGCGGCAAGCCGATGGTTGAACGGCGAGGTCGCTATGGGATGTTCAAGTCTTGCTCGGACTATCCGGCATGTCCGGGGCCTAAGCGCGTCAAGAAGGGAGCCGAAGCGTAAGTAGCGCCTCGTTTACAGTGGTGCCACTTATGCGATCAGGCGCCGCCCTCGCGATCGTGCTGCTAACGCTCTCGTGCGGCGGGAGCACGGGGCACAGTCCGAGCCCAGCCGCATCCGCCGGCGCGACGGCAAGTCCCTCAGCCTCGCCCTCCGGCAGTCCGGCCGTCGCGAGCTATGGCCTCCTTCTGTCGGCCGGGACCCTCGAGATGATCACGCCGGCCGGCACGATCGCCGCGCACGCCACAGTCGCAGCGCCGTCCGTACACACCTGCGGGCAGAGCACGGGCGCGGTGCTGCAGCCGCCGGTGAGCGCGAGCGACAACAAGGTGTACTACCGCGACGGCAACACCAAGATCAAGTTCCTCACCCCCGACGGGCAGACCGGAAACGTGACGACAGTCCCAGGCAGCGCCACGAAGATCAGCTTCTTCTCGGTCAGCCCCGACGACAGCCGAATCGCCGTGATGGTTGAAGACCTCTCTCCCGCAACCACCATCAAGCTCTCGTTGTACGTGGAAGACCTGACCGGCCATACCAACCACTCGGTGATCTTCACGAGCACCGTGCCCAAGTTCAAAAACGCGACCACTCTGTGGCCGATGGGATGGCACAACGGATTGCTGGCTCTCGCGGTCTGGGCACCATGCACGTTTGAGCCTGCCGGGCTCGTGCCGACCTCGTGGCACGTGGCAAATGCCGCCACTGCTGTTCGCGTTGCCACCATCGGCAAGAACAACTGTGTCCCCAGCTACTGGCCATCCCCGGCCGGGGTGCTGTGTGTCGATCTGGCAGTTGGTGCCGGGGCGCTGGGTGCTGCTTACAAGTACGACTGGGCCGGCAACATCGGCGCGCAAGTGCCGGTTCAAAGGGACACGGATTTCCAATCCGGCCTCTCGCCGTCCGGCCAGAGCTATTTCCTGACGCCGGGGATCGGAATAGGTGCCCCCTCGCCGTCGACCAAGATCGGGCCCCTTGCATCACAGCAGACGGCTCTCGTAGCCGGGCATGTGGCCTGCCTGTGGATCGATGAGACTCACCTACTGGCGCCTGATGCTGTGATCAGCACGGCGACGACCGCGTCGGGCGGCGTCACCGCCACGATCACCGCACTCCCCGCCAGCGGCCAATGTGCCGGCCGGTTTCCGGGCGGGCTGTAGCGGGTATGATCTCTTAGCCAGTCCACTCGACTGAGTTAGCACGCCCGGGGCAAGACCCCTGTCCTTCGCGAGAAGGCCGGAACCGGGCGGAAGTTCAACAGGGAGGCAATCGAACGTGGCTCAAGTGACGCTCAAACAGCTGCTGGAGGCAGGTGTCCATTTCGGTCATCAGACCAGCCGCTGGAATCCCAAGATGCGCGCCTACATCTTCACTGCGCGCAACGGCATCCACATCATCGACCTGCAGAAGACGGTGCGGCTCCTCGACGAAGCGTGGGATTTCGTCAGGGGCGTTGCGGCGAGCGGCCGGCCCGTGCTTTTCGTGGGCACCAAGAAGCAGGCCCAGGAGACCATCCAGACCGAGGCCGCTCGCTGTGGCATGTACTTCGTCAACCGGCGCTGGATGGGTGGGATGCTCACCAACTTCAGCACCGTCAAGAAGAGGATCGAGCGCCTGCAGGAGCTGCGGAAGATGCAGCAGGAAGGCCAGTTCGAGACGATGTCCAAGAAGGAGGCCAAGCGCCTCACGGACGAGCTCGACCGCTTGATGTTCCACTTCGACGGCATCGCCGACATGAAGCGGCTGCCTGGCGCCCTCTACGTGGTGGACCCGCGCAAAGAGCACATCGCGGTCACTGAAGCCAACCGGCTGAAGATCCCGGTGGTGGCAATCACCGACTCCAACTGCGACCCCGACTTGATTACTTACGTGATCCCCGGCAACGACGACGCGATCCGCGCGGTCAAGCTGTTGACGGCCAAGATCGCCGACGCTTGCCAGGAGGGCCGCCAGGAGGCCCAGGCGCGTGGCGAAATCCTGCCCGAGGTGGAGGAGCGCGAGTTCCTCGAGACACCGCGGTACGAGGAGATCGAGGAGTACCTCGAGGACGAAGACGATTTCCTGCCGACTGTCTCCGAGGAGGAGTTCAGCGGCCGGACCGCCGACGACGAGGAGCCTCGCTAGTGGCCAAAGTTTCGATGGAGCTCGTCAAAAAGCTCCGTGAGATGACGGGCGCCGGCATGCTCGATTGCAAGAACGCGCTCGAGGAGGCTGCCGGCGACGTCGAGAAGGCTTTCACGATTCTGCGAGAAAAGGGAATCGCCAAGGCAGCAAAGCGCGCAGGGCGCGCGACCGGCCAGGGCGTGGTGGAGGCTTACCTACACAAGCTGGGCGACGACTTTCCGCCCCAGGTCGGTGTGCTGATCGAGGTCGACTGCGAGACGGACTTCGTCGCGAAAGGCGAGGACTTCCGCAAGCTGGCGAAGGAGCTCGCGCTGCAGGTGGCTGCCGCCAACCCCCGCTGGGTCTCGCGAGATGAGGTGCCCGATGATGTGCTGGTCGCCGAGCGGCTCGTCTTCGAGGCGAAAGCTCAGCAGGAGGGCAAGCCGGCCCAGGTGGTCACGAAGATCGTGGAGAACCAGGTCGAGAACTTCATCAAGGAGAACTGCCTGATGGAGCAACCGCACTGGCGAGACCCGAAGACCACGGTCCAGGATCTGGTCGCCGAGAACATCTCGAAGCTCCAGGAGAACATCGTCGTGCGCAGGTTCGCCCGATTCAACGTCAGGGAGGCGTAACCGGCCTTTCATTGAGCGAGATGGGTGACCGTTCGCCGAAGTACAACCGCGTTTTGCTCAAGCTGAGCGGCGAGGCACTCGGCGGCGCCCGCGACTACGGCATCGATCTCTCTGTCGTCCAGACCATCGCCGTGCAGGTGAAGCGAGTGCACGAGATGGGCGTACAAATCGCCCTGGTGGTCGGCGGCGGCAACATCTTCCGAGGCATGGCGGCGAGCGAGCTGGGCTTCGATCGTGCCACCGGTGACTACATGGGCATGCTGGCCACCGTGATCAACGCGCTGGCCCTGCAGGACGCACTGGAGCGCATCGGCATTCCGGCACGCACGATGACCGCGATCCAGATGCCACAGGTGGCGGAGCCGTACATCAGGCGCCGCGCAGTGCGCCACCTGGAGAAGGGCCGGGTGGTGATCATGGCCGCGGGGACAGGGAATCCCTACTTCACGACCGACACCACGGCCGCCCTGCGCGCGGTCGAGATCGAGGCCGACATCATTCTCAAAGCGACCAAGGTTGATGGCGTCTACACCGCCGATCCCAAGCTCGACCCCACCGCGGTCAAGCTCGACCACCTCGACTATCTCGAGGTGCTAAACCGCGGCATCGAGGTGATGGATAACACCGCCGTCACGCTCTGCATGGACAATAACGTTCCGATCCTAGTGTTCAACCTGTTGATCCCGGGCAACATCGAGCGCGTCATCCTCGGCGAGGAGATCGGCACGCTCGTAGGAGCAACGAAGTCATGATCGATCCCATCCTTCGTGACGCCGAGTCGAAGATGAGCAAGTCGGTCGACCACTTTGCGACCGACCTGGCGACCATTCGGACGGGGCGAGCGAACCCGGCGTTGATCGACAAGATCATGGTGCCCTACTACGGCACGCCGACCCCCCTTAACCAGCTGGCCCAGATCAGCGCGCCCGAGCCGCGACTCTTGATCGTGCAGGTATACGACAAGAGTCAGATCGGCGCGATCGAGAAGGCTCTGCGGACCGGGGACCAGGGTCTCAACCCGGCGAGCGACGGCCAGGTCATCAGGGTGCCGATCCCACCTCTCACCGAAGAGAGGCGTAAGGAGTTCGTCAAGCTCGTAAAGCAGAAGGCGGAGGAGGCGAGGGTCGCCATCCGCAACATCCGCCGCGACGAGATCCATCGCATCGACCAGATGTCAAAGTCGGGGGACGTGGCCGAGGACGAGGCAAAACGAGGGAGCGCGCGCCTGCAGAAGGTGACGGAAGCGCAAATCGAGAAAGTCGACGCGATCGCAGCCCGGAAAGAAGCGGAAGTAATGGAGGTCTAAGGACCCCCGCCGTACACGTAGGTACGCTGTAAAGCCCTTGGACCCAGCAGTCCCTAATCACATCGGGATCATCATGGATGGGAACGGGCGTTGGGCCCGGCGCCGCGGCCATCCCGCGAGCTTTGGCCATCGGGCAGGCGTGCGCGCCATCAAGAGGGTTCTACAGGGCTGCGAGGACCTGGGGGTCAAGGTGCTCTCGGTGTATGCCTTCTCGACCGAGAACTGGTCCCGCCCCCGCGCTGAGGTGCGAGCGCTGATGCGGCTCTTCCACGAGACGATGCAGCGCGAGATCGACGAGATGCACAGGCGCGGCGTGCGGATCGTGGTCAGCGGCCGGCGCGACGAGCTGTCCGCAAAGATGCGCGAGCGCATCGATGAGGCGATGCACCGCACAGAGCGGAACGCTGGGGGCGTGCTCAACGTTTGTCTCAATTACGGAGGCCGCGCCGAGATCGTCGATGCGACGCGCCGGCTGATCGAGGATGGAGTGAAGGCAAGCGACGTTGACGAGGCTGCGATTGCGGCTCGCCTCTACGTCCCCGACCTGCCCGAGCCCGATCTGATCATTCGCACCGCGGGAGAGTCGCGCGTCAGCAACTTCCTGCTCTGGCAGTCGGCCTACTCGGAGATGTTGGTCAGCGAGACGCTTTGGCCCGACTTCGACGTGCCGGACCTGAAAGCCGCGATCGCCGAGTATCAATCGCGGGTCCGTAAGTTCGGCGGGCGGCCCGCTGAGGCCGATGCCGGATGACCACTGAGAGCAGGCTCTTTCCGACCGGGTGGAAACCCAGCCCGCTTCTGGTCCGGATCCTCAGCGCGTTCGTGATCTTGGCGATCGTCATCGGCGCGGTCTACATCGGCATCTACGGCGCGTACGCATTGGTGATCCTGCTTGCGGGTCTGGCCCTCTGGGAGTTTCGAAACCTATCCGACGGCATGGGCTCGCGCGCCCCCAGCTGGCTGCTGTTTCCCCTCGGCGCGTTCTTCGCCTTCAGCGGCACTGTGCTCAAGCAGGTCGACGTCAACCTGGTCCTCGCCCTCGCGCTCGTCGGCGGCCTGGCGGCCTTTTTGTTCGTACCCGGACGCAGGCAGGGCCTCGGCCGGTGGGCGATGGGCCTGGCCGGCGCCCTGTACATCGGCATGCCGTTCAACTACTACCTGGTGCTCTACTCGTCGCCGGCCCACGGCATGGTCTGGGCGCTGTTCATCATCTTCGCGGTGGTGGCCAACGACGCCGCAGCGCTGCTCGTCGGCAGCCGGATCGGGCGCCGCCCGTTCTTCCCCGCGATCAGCCCGCGCAAGACGCTCGAGGGCGCGATCGCCGGGGTGGTCGGGGCAGTGATAGTCATGTTCGTCGGAGTCTCGTTGATCATCGGTCTCCGGCCGATTCACGCGATCGCTCTCGGCATCCTCGTCGGCGTCGGCGCCCAGATCGGCGACCTTGTCGAGTCGCAGATGAAGCGCATAGCGGAGGTCAAGGACTCGTCGAACTTGATCCCTGGGCATGGTGGTGTCCTCGACCGCCTTGACTCCATCCTGTTTCCCCCGATCCTTGTTTACTTCTACGTGACGTTGTTCCACCTACTTCAATGACGCGTCCAGTCAACGTTGCCGTCCTCGGCGCGACGGGATCCATCGGGCAGCAGACGCTCGACGTCATCGACCGCAACCCTGCCCGGCTCAAGTTGTTCGGCCTGACTGAAGGACGCCGGTCGGCGAAACGAACGGCCGAGTACCTCATCCAGGGCCAGGCCGGGGAGGCCGACTTCGACGCACGGGTCGAGGCGATGGTCACCGACCCGCGGTGCGACCTCGTCGTCGTCGCCATACCAGGCGCGCGCGCTCTCGGGCCGACATTGCACGCCCTGAAGGCGGGAAAGGAGGTCGCGCTGGCGACCAAGGAAGTCCTCGTCATGGCGGGAGCGCTGGTGATGAAGGCGGCTGGTGAGCGAGGGATCAGGCCCGTCGACTCGGAGCACAGCGCGATCTGGCAGTGCCTCTGGGGCGAGCGCCGCGATAGCGTGCGCCGCCTGATTCTCACGGCGAGCGGCGGGCCGTTCTGGGCTCACCCCGACCTCGACCTCGACCGGGTGACGCTGGAGGAGGCGCTGAACCATCCCCGCTGGTCGATGGGCCCGAAGGTGACGATCGACTCCGCCACTCTGATGAACAAAGGATTGGAGGTCATCGAGGCCCACCACCTGTTCCGCGTTGCGCTGGACAGGATCTCGGTGGTGATCCACCCGCAGAGCGTCGTCCATTCGATGGTTGAGTTCGTCGATGGTTCGCTCAAAGCGCAGCTCGGCCGCCCGGACATGCGGCTTCCGATCTCCGTCGCGCTCGGCTATCCGGACCGTCTTGCGGATGCCGTTCCGCAAACGGTGGTCGAGGAGCTCGAAGCCCTCGACTTCCATTCCCTCGATGAGGAGCGCTTTCCCAGCGTCGGCCTGGCGCGCGAGGCGGCGCTCAAGGGCGGAGGCCGCCCCGCGGTGCTGAACGCCGCCAACGAAGAGGCCGTGAACGCCTTCCTGTCGGGCGCCATTCCATTCAGCGGGATCGTGCGCACCGTGGAACGAGCCCTCCACGCGTTTCCTGGCACCGGGGATTCACTGCAGGAGATCCTGGAGGCCGACCGTTGGGCCAGGGAGTACGTGAAAGTCAAGTCCGGTAGGCTGAAGACGTGAGCACACTGCTCAACTGGTTACTGATTGCTGTCGGCATCTGCGGGATGTTCCTGATCCTGATCGCACCCCACGAAGGTGGCCATTTCCTGGCCGCCAAGCTGTTCAAGGTGCGGGTGATCGAGTTCTCCGTGGGCGCCGGCCCGAAGCTGCTTTCCGTCGTCCGCGGCGGCACTCTCTACGCGCTCCGGGCGTTCCCGATCCTCGGGTACGTGCGGATGGGCGGGATGGAGGCAGGCGACTTCGAGGAGGCGAACGGGTTCCACTCCAAGCACCCGATGCAGAGGATCGGCATCCTGTTCGCGGGGCCGCTCGCGAACTTCCTGATCGCCATGCTGCTCATCAGCGGCTTCGAGCTGACGCAGCTGAACGATGACCCCGGCAAGATCCAGAGGGTCTATGCGGGCACGCCGGCCGCGCTGGCCGGCCTCCAGGTCGGGGACAGCGTCCGCACGGTCAACGGCAAACCGGTGCCGGCGCCAGGCTTCATCTCGAGCGAGGAGAACTCTCACCCCGGGCAGCCCCTGGTGCTGACGGGGGTCCATGCTGACGGCAAGGCCTTCAGCATCACGGTGACGCCGAACTGCACGCCGACCGGCGTTTGCCAGATCGGAGTCGGGGTCGCGCCAAGGATCCTGACGGCTCAGACCGCCATCAAGGACGGCGTGACCTTCCCATTCGTGGCGGTCAGCAGCATCGTCCAGGGGATTCACGCCCTGGTCTCGGGCCAGGTCAAAGGCGGCCTGTTCGGCTCTCAAGGTCTGACCGGTCCGATCGGCATCGGCGCCATCACGGCTGAATCCGTGAGCCAGGGGCCGCCGACCTACATCTTCCTGGTCGCTCTGCTTTCCGTCGCCCTCGGGTTCACCAACCTGCTTCCGCTGCTCGCCCTGGACGGCGGCCGGATCGTGGTCGTGGTCGTCGAATGGATCCGGCGCCGGCCGTTCGACCGGAACATGGAGATGAACTTCCAGCGCTGGGGCCTGGTGGCATTGCTCGCCCTGGCGGCGATCATCAGCTTCCTCGACATCCAGCGCCTCGCGGCGGGCCAGTTCACCGGGATTCACTAAGAGATGGGTCCAGCGATCGCGACCGGATCTTTGGAGCCCATGCGGCCCGATCCGTGCGTTACGGGGCCCGTCCTGTCGTCGTCACGCATCTATCGATGCGCTCCTAGCCAGGCCACCCGTGCCTTCGGCTCAGGCCACCTGGATCTCCAAATCTCTCGGCCGGGCCACTGGACCCATCTCTGATGGTTACGCGACGCAAGTCCATACCCGTCAACGTCGGCGGTGTCGTGATCGGGGGCGCAGCGCCGATTGCCGTCCAAACGATGACCAAGACCGACACGCGCGACGTCAAAGCCACGCTGCGGCAGATCCACGAGCTGAAGGAAGCAGGTTGCGAGATCGTGCGACCGGCGGTACCCGACCGCGAAGCGGCCGAAGCCCTGAAGGACATCGTCAAGGGCTCGCCGCTCCCCGTCATCGCCGACATCCATTACGACCACACCCTTGCGCTGCTGGCGATCGAGGCCGGCGTGCACTGCCTGCGCCTCAACCCGGGCAACATCCCCGACCGCGACAAGGTGATCAAGGTGGTTATGGCGGCCAAGGAGCGCCAGATCCCGTTTCGCATCGGCGTCAACGCGGGTTCGCTTCCCGAAGAGGTCCACAAGACCATGCGCGAGGAGCATCACATCGACCGCGACAACCGCGAGCAGACCGCGGACCGCATGGTCGAGGTGGCGCTCGGCCACTGCAAGATCCTCGAGGAGCTCGACTACGGGCCCGGCTTCATCAAGGTGTCGTTGAAGGCGACCGATGTCTGGACCAACATCATGGCGAACCGCAAGTTCGCCGCGGCTCGCCCTTATCCGATCCATCTAGGCGTGACCGAATCCGGTCCTGTGGAGGCGGGCAGCATCCGCAGCGCCGTCGGGATGGGCATCCTGCTCAGCGAGGGCATCGGCGACACGATCCGAGTCTCGCTCGCGACGTCAGACCCGCGTGAAGAGATACGCGTCGCTCACGAGATCCTTAAAACGCTAGCTATTCGCAACGAGAGCGCGACGTTGATCGCGTGCCCGACATGTGGCCGGCTCGAGTACGACATGGTCCCGACCGTGAAAGCGGTCGAGGCACACATCGCGCGGCTGAAGATTCCGATCACCGTCGCGGTCATGGGCTGCGTGGTCAACGGACCGGCTGAGGCGCGCCACGCCGACATCGGCGTTACCGGCGGCCGCGGCAAGGGAGTCATCTTCAAGAAGGGCAAGCTCTTCAAGACCGTGCCCCAGGAGGAGCTGCTGCCGGTGCTGCTCGCAGAGATCGATGCGATCGCGGCCGAACGCGTCGGATGAAAGAGGTCGCCGAAGAACAGCAGGAGTTCGTCAAGGACATCACCAAGATGTCCGCCGACTTCGACCGCTGGTACACCGACGTCATCCGCAAGGCCGAGCTGGCGGACTGGTCGGGAATCCGCGGCATGATGGTCGTCCGCCCTTACGGATGGGCGATGTGGGAGGCGATCCAGCGGGCCTTCGACGACATGATCAAGGAGAGCGGCCACGAGAACTGGGCCTTTCCCCTGCTGATCCCACGCGACTACCTGATGA
>JAYUFT010000117.1:0-17251 GCA_043738605.1 Candidatus Dormiibacterota bacterium
CCCCCCCCCCCCCCCCCGAGGGGGGACGTCCCCCCTCAACCAGGCTCGGGGTGGTCTGTTTGCATGGGACACCTTCAGCATCGAGAATTGACCGGTGAAACTACGCAAGGTTTCCCCCGAGGACGCAACCGCAGACACGGCGCAGACCTCCGGCATGGTTCGACGCGCCGGGGTTTGCGAGTCCACCGTGGGCGCCACCAAGATCTGGATGGGGGAGACGCACATGGCGCCCGGAGTGGTCTCGGGCGCCCATCACCACGGCGAGAACGAGACAAGCATCTATGTGCTCTCGGGCAACCCGGTGTTCATCCACATGGCTGATGGGGTAGAGGAACGCATTGAGACCAAACCTGGCGACTACGTTTACGTGCCGCCTTTCGTGCCGCACATCGAGTCGAACGAGCTCAGTGCCGAAGAGGCGGTGGTCATCATCGCCCGCTCGTCGCAAGAGGCGATCGTCGAGAACCTGGACTCACTCGCACCCTAGCGCCGAATCGCCGCTTAAGGCTTGCCCAGGACCTCTTCGGTGTGCTCGCCGAGGGTGGGCGGCGCGCCCTGATAGCTCACGGGCGTTCGGCTCATGTGAAGGGGCGAACCGACGAGCTGGATCTTGCCGAGAGTCGAGTGCTGGAATGGGACGACCTGGCCGGACGCGACGACCTGCGGATCTGAGAACACCTCCCTGATCGAGTTCACCGGCGCGACCGCGACGCCGGCGGCGCCGATCCTGTCGACCCACTCGGACACGGTTGCACTCGCCAGCCGCTCGCCAATCATCGACTCGAGCTCCTCTCGATGCGCAACGCGGTCGGCATTCGTGGTGAAGCGGGGGTCGTTCGCCAGCTCGGATGCGCCCAAAACGTCGCAGAGGCGCGCGAACATCGCGTTGTTGGCGGCGCCGATGACGATGTAGCCGTCGGCCGCGCGAAAAGCTCGATATGGAACGATCGCGTCGTGGGCGTTGCCCTGTGGGCCCATCACGTCTCCGCCGACCAGATAGACCGACGCCGCGTTGATAAGGGTCGCCAGCTGCACGCCAAGCAGCGAGAGCTCGATCCGCTGGCCCTTTCCCGACCGCTCTCGCTCATATAGCGCGGCACAGATCGCGGTCGCAGCGTGAAGGCCGGTGGCCACGTCCAGCAGCGCGACGCCAGTTTTGACCGGCGGGCCGCCGGGCAGACCGGTGATGCCCATCATGCCGCCTAGCGCCGAGACCATCACGTCGTAGCCGGCGCGGTCCTTGTAAGGTCCGGTCTCGCCAAATCCGGTCATCGAGCAGTAGACGAGGCGCTCGTGATCGGCGGCGAGCGTCTCGTAGTCAAGGCCAACGCTCGCCATGTAGCCGGTCCTGAAGTTCTCGATCAGGACGTCAGACTCGGCCGCGAGTCGCCGCGCGGCCTGACCGCCTGCCTCCGTCGCCAGGTCGATCACCACGCTCTTCTTGCCGCGGTTGAGCGAGAGGAAATACACGCTCTCGCCCTTGACGAACGGCGGTCCAAATGCGCGGGCGTCGTCACCGGTGCCCGGCCGCTCGATCTTGACGACCTCGGCCCCGAGGTCTGACAGCAGCTGAGTGCAGTACGGCCCCGAGACAACGCGGGTGAAGTCGAGCACCCGGATTCCGGATAGAGCGCCCACGCCAAGAGGTTAGCGTTGTCGGCGGAGGCCACAGCGCAACCAGCAGAAGGCAGGGAAAAACGCTAAATCACCTGCTGTAGCGGTCTGTTGTCTATAAAAGCGTGTATTTGCTATGGTTTGAGGGTGGCTAACCGTTTGAGAATCGGGCAGGCGGCTGAGCTGCTGCGCGTCAGCCCCGATACCGTGAGGCGCCTGGTCGATGGCGGCCAGATCAAAACGGTCCGCTCAGCCGGCGGCCAGCGCCAGATCGACGCAGTCGCCCTTGCCGCCTACATGGCGGCCCAGCCGCGCGCCGACCGGCCCTCTGTGGTGACCGAGTCAGCGCGCAACAAGTTCTCCGGGATCGTGACGCGCGTGATCAAGGACGGCGTCGTCGCCCAGGTCGAGATGCAGGCGGGCCCGTACCGGATCGTGTCGCTGATCACGCGCGAGTCGGTTGACGAGCTCGGATTGAAGCCGGGGGTGGTGGCAGTCGCCTCGGTGAAGGCGACCAACGTCGTAATCGAGCTGCCACGCAGCTAGGGAGGGGTCGGGATGCGTAGTCGAACATCGGCCTTGATCGCGGTGACCGTGTTGGTTTCCGCCTGCAGCGGCAATGGAGGCCCGCCGGAGACAGCACTGCTGAACGGATCGATCTCTGTCTTTGCAGCTGCCTCGTTGACCGACTCTTTCAAAGCACTTGGCACCGCATTTCAAGCCGCCCACGCAGGAACGACCGTCCAGTTCAACTTTGCCGGCTCTCCGACATTGGTGACTCAGATCGAGCAGGGCGCATCGGCTGACGTCTTCGCTGCAGCCGACACGACCAATATGGACAGGCTCAAAACTGACGGACTCACCGCAGCGGCCGCGCAGGTTTTCGCGCACAACAAGCTCGAGATCGTGGTCGCTGCCGGCAACCCGAAGGGCATCACCGGGCTGGCCGACCTTGCGAAACCCGGAGTCATCTACATCACCGCGGCGCCGACGGTGCCGGCCGGGAAGTACGCGCTCCAGATCCTGGCCTCCGCGGGCGTGAAGGTCACTCCCAAGAGCCTGGAAACCGACGTGAAGTCTGTGGTCAGCAAGATCGAGCTCGGCGAGGCGGACGCGGGCATCGTCTATGTCACCGACGTCAAGGCCGCCGCCGGCAAGGTCACTGGCGTGCCGATTCCGGACTCGGTCAACGTGATCGCCACCTATCCGATCGTCGCGGTCAAGGGAAGCACCAACCTGAACCTCGCCAACGCCTTCATCGCGTACGTCCTGTCCGCCGACGGCCAGGCGAAGCTGCTGTCCTTCGGCTTCCTGCCGGCCTCTTAATTGCCAGCGAGACGCGAACGTGTCCCGGTCGTGGTCGGGATCCTGGCTGCGATCGGGGCGGCCTTTTTCATCCTGCCTCTGCTCGGCCTGATCGTCCGGTCTCCGTGGGGGGACGCCGTCAAAGCCCTCACGGCGCCGGAGACCGTCGAGGCCCTCAAGCTGTCGCTCATCGCCTCGCTGTCGGCGACAGCGATCGCGCTCGTGCTCGGAGTGCCGCTGGCCTGGATCTTCGCCAGGGTTGAGTTCCGCGGTCGCAATCTGCTGCGCGCGTTGACCACGCTACCGATGGTCCTGCCTCCCGTCGTCGGCGGCATCGCGCTCCTGCTCGCCTTCGGCCGGCGGGGCCTCGTGGGATCGTGGCTCGACAGCACCTTCGGCATCACGCTCCCGTTCACGACCGCGGGGGTTGTCATGGCCGAGACGTTCGTGGCCATGCCGTTCCTGATCATCACCGTGGAGGCAGGCCTGCGCTCGATGGACCGCCGCTACGAAGAGGCGGCGCGCACCCTGGGCGCGAAACGCTGGACCGTGTTCACTCGGGTCACGCTGCCCCTCATTGGACCGTCGCTCTTCGCCGGCGCCGTGCTGTGCTGGGCCCGCGCGCTAGGCGAGTTCGGCGCGACCATCACGTTCGCCGGGAACTTTCCCGGCGTCACCCAGACGATGCCACTTGCGGTTTACCTGCTCCTGGGGACGAACCAGGAGGCCTCGTACATCCTGAGCCTTGTTCTGTTGGTGATCTCTCTGGGGGTGTTGGTCGCGCTCAGGCATCGCTGGCTCGGCTCGGCGTGAGCCTCGAAGCCAATGTTCGATTGGCGCTGGGGTCGCTGTCCCTGGACATGGAGCTCAGCGTTGGCGAGGGCGAAGTGGTCGCGCTGCTCGGGCCGAACGGTGCCGGGAAGACCACACTCCTTCGAGCCCTCGCAGGACTGGTGCCGCTGACCTCGGGATACGTGAAGCTGGATGGAACGGTGCTCGAGGATGCCGCCACGGGCAAATACGTCCCCACCGAGAATCGCCCGATCGGGGTCGTCTTCCAGGACTATCTCCTCTTCCCACACCTGAGCGTCCTGGACAACGTCGCTTTTGGCATGCGTTCGCGCGGCATGCGTTCGCATCAGGCATCAGAAAAGGCAGCGCAGTGGGTAGACCGGGTGGGACTAAGCGCTTACGTTCACGACAAGCCCGATGCGCTGTCAGGCGGACAGCGCCAGCGAGTGGCCCTGGCGCGCGCGCTTGCCCCGGACCCGCGACTGCTCCTGCTCGACGAGCCCCTGGCCGCACTCGACGTGACGACCCGGGCCGAGGTGCGGCGCGACCTCAAGCGCCACCTCGCCTCGTTCCCGGGTCTGCGCATGGTTGTCACCCACGACCCACTCGAGGCGGCGACGCTAGCCGATCGCCTGGTCGTGATGGAGAACGGGCGGCTCGTGCAATCCGGCACCCCGGCCGAGGTGACGGAGCGGCCGAGGTCGCAGTACGTGGCCGACCTGGTCGGAGTCAACCTGCTGAGGGGGCAGGCCGACCATGGGTCGGTGCGGATATCCGATGTCTCAGTGATTGCCGCTGCCGCTGCCGAGTCGGGAGAGGTGTTTGCCGTGATCCACCCTCGCGCCGTGGCGCTTCATCACCGGCGCCCCGAAGGGAGCCCCCGCAATGCCTGGCCCGGGCGCGTCAGCGTCGTCGAGCTGCTGGGCGGCAGGGTTCGAGTGCGCGTGGAGGGTGAGGTCACGCTGGTGGCGGAGGTGACAACGGCCGCCATCAGCGAACTGAAGGTCGAGGAAGGAGGGGAGGTCTGGGTGTCGTTCAAATCCACCGACGTTCGGGTCTATCCGGCCTGATCCCCAAACGCGGAGAATCGACCATCGTGGTCACGTTTCACCGCGCGTCGCCCGGGGCTGCCGAGGAGCTCACCGCCCTGACCCTCGCATCGAAAGCCCACTGGGGCTACGACCAGGACTTCATGGACCTGGCCCGGCCCAGCCTCACCGTCACCCAGGAGTACCTCGAAGCCAACGGATGCTGGATCGCCGCGATCGATGGCGTCACTGTCGGCTGGTTCAGCCTGGTGCCGATTCTTGATGGCCTCCAGCTGGACAACTTCTTCCTGCTCCCCGCGCACATCGGGTCGGGCCTAGGACGGCTGATGTGGGATGAGGCGCTGCGCCGAGCGGAGGCCGAGGGCGTGGAACGTATGACCCTCGAGGCCGATCCAAACGCCGCCGGCTTCTACGAACGGATGGGGGCGCGACTGACGGGGAGCGCCACGGCTCCGGACACCGGCCGGCAGCTGCCCGTCTATGAGATACGGATCAAGAAGTCCGGCTGAAACTCAGGCCCGATTCTGTAGAGTTCGGGTGCCAATGGCGGACAACTGGAGTCGGTACAAGCTTCAACGCAGGCTGTTCTCGATCGGTGAGGACTTCTGGATCGAGAACGAGCAGGGCGAGCAGATCTATAAGGTGGACGGGAAGGCGTTCAGCCTTAGAGAGACCTTCGTGCTGGAGGACAACAACGGCTCCGAGCTCCTGACCATCGAATCCAAGCTCCTCGCCGTCCGGCCGACGATGAAGATCCTCCGCGAGGAGAAGCTCGTGGCGACGGTGACCAAGAAGCTGCTCACCTTCCTCCATCAGCACTACACGATCCAGGTCGAGGGCGGCGTCACCTACGAGGCGGAGGGCAACATCACCAGTCACGAATATGAGGTGACCAGCAACGGCGCGGCTGTGGCCCACATATCAAAGGATTGGTTCACGGTCGCCGACTCCTACGGCGTCGCCATCGGGCCTGGACAAGACCCGGCGCTTCTGCTGGCGGCCGCCATCTGCATCGACGAGATCGCCGAGGAGCAGCGCGAGCACCACTGAGCCCGCGATCCGATAATGGGCGAGGCGAACGTCCGCGCGGGATCGAGGGGGGAATCACATGGCTGGGCAGATCGAGCTGGGCGCAATCCATCACATCCGGCTCACCGTCACCGACATCGAGCGAAGCCGCAAGTTCTACACCGAGCTGCTCGGTTTCGAGGTTGCGGCTGAGGCGCCGGCTTCACAAGACCCGAAGTCGGATCCGAGCTACCCGGTGCTATGGGGCGGTGTGGTGATGGCCCAGGGCAGCTACCTGCTCGGGCTCCGACCCGTGGCCGCCAAAGGCGACAGGTTTGACGAAGACCGGGTCGGGCTCGACCACTTGAGCTTCAACATTGAGAGCAGGGCCGCCATGGACGCCGCGATCAAGCTGCTCGATGAGCGTGGCATCACTCACGGAGAGGTTCGCGAGCTCACGTCCTTTGGCATTTGCGTGCTGCCTTTCCGCGACCCAGACAACATTCAGCTGGAGCTGACCTCCCCACTCTGACCTCAGCCCTCGAGGGGCGTTCCGAAACGCTCCGACGACGCGACCTCTGCTAGCGGCTTGCGCTTCTTCTTTCCCTTCTGATCGCGGAGTTCCAGGCGCCAAAGGGCCATCTCTGGCGCCTGCTTCTTGGTCCGACGGGATTGGCGGGGATGGCGCATGCAGTTCCGCACCTGGAGTCGCTGGTTGGCGAGGCCGGTTTCACAGACATCGAACGTGGTGAGGTGCCGCCCGTCCTGCAGTACGTGCGGGCGACGAACGGGTTACCGCTGGGGTACGTGGCGTCTTCGATCTAACGGCGCTCGAGCGCGAGCCGCACGCCGAGCCCGATCATCACAGTCCCGGTCACCCTGTCGAGTCCCTTGCGCACGCGAGCGCCAATGCTGCGTCGTGCTCGGCTGACGACCAGCGCGTAGGTGCAGAGCCACGCGATGACGATGGCGTCGTAGCACACGACCATGAGCACGATGCGGGTCAGGGAGTCGCCAGGCTGAATGAACTGAGGCATGACGGTGGCGAAGATGGCTCCAGCTTTGGGGTTCAATAGATTGTTGAGCACGCCCTGGATGAAGGCGCTCTTCACAGTCGTGGGTGTGCGGGGCGCCGCTTCGGGGGCGCTGGTCCGAGGTGCGCCGAACGTGCCGGCGATACTCCGAAGCCCGAGGTAGACGAGGTAAGCGGCGCCGGCAAGCTTGAAGGCGGTGAATGCGACATCCGAGCTCTCCAGCAAGGCGGCGACGCCAACCACGGAAGAGGCCGCCCAGGCCGCGCTTCCGACCGCCACCCCGACGGCTGACAGAGAGGCCGATCTTGCGCCGGCGCGCAGCGTGTTGCGAATGATCAGCGCCGTGTCTGGTCCTGGCGTGACGATCAGGAAGACAGCAACCGCGAGCCACGCTGCAAAGCGACCATCCAATGGAAACGCCATCGGCGCCTAGGAGATCTGGAACTCGTCGTTGCGAAGAATCGGCACGCGCGCTCCACCCTTCTCGATTCCGTCGACCTCGACCTCCGGGCCGCCCACCATGAAGTCGGTGTGAACCGCTGACGCGTTGAGTCCCTCCGCGCGATCCGCTTCGTCGACCGCGAACGCGAAGCCGTTGCCAAAGGCAATGTGGCAGGTCGCGTTCTCGTCGAAGAGCGTGTTGAAGAACGTGATCCCCAGCTTGCCAACCTCGGACGTTCCGTCGACCAGCGCGAGCTCGCCGAGGTGCGCCGCGCCTTCGTCAGTCGCCACCTGGGCGCGAATGACATCTACGCCCTGGGTGGCATCGATCTGCGTGATCCGTCCGTCCTTGAACACCAGCTCGAGGTCCCGCACAACGGCACCGCCGACCTCGAGCGGCCGTGTGGATCGCAGCCGGCCGTCGGCCCTTCGCCTGTCGGGAGAGGTGAAAACCTCTTCAGTGGGGAGGTTCGGTACGTGCCAGACGCCAAAGGCCGTGTGGAAATTGGCGCACATCCACTTCGATCCTGGGAGCAGGCCGACCGTCAGGTCAGTGCCCGGCCCTCCGTAATGAAGCGCATCGAAATGTCGCTCGCCGAGCGCCCGCGCAATGCCATCCAGGCGCTCGACGTGGGCGCGCCATCGTGCCACCGGATCGTCGGCGTCCAGCCGCACCGCCTTCTCCACCGCCTGCCACAGCCGTTCGACATCGGGCTCGCCGAATACCTGCTCGGCCCAGGCAGGATTTGGCATCGCGACGATCGTCCAGTTCATGAGCTGCCTGCCGATCAGCTCGTTGTATTGCTTTTGTACCGCCATTGGCCGCAGCTTCCCGACCCGCGTCTGATCAAGGTCGTGAAGCAGGTTCGGGTCGGGCTCGCCGGAGATCGCGATCATCGCGCCGTTTCGTGAACCGAGCTCCTCGAGCGTCGCGAGGTCGCCGGCCGGCGAGAACGTCAGCGACTCGTCCGGTCCAAGCTCGATTAGCGCTCGGTCGATATGCCTGTCGCTGTAGGCCGCCTGCACATAGGTTGCCCCCGCTCGATAAGCGGCCCGCGCGATCTCGCGGGCAAGTGGGGCATGCTCGACCCGCCCCCTGATGAGGACGTACTGGCCAGCTTGAACATTGGCGCCAACTTCCACCGCCAGGCGGGCGAGCCGCTGGAGCCGATCCGACTCATGGGCTATCGTCTGGGTTCCAGTTGGCACCTTCCTGGGCTCGGTGGGCATCTTTGAAGCATTCTCGACCAGTCCGCAGCGCGTGCGCAATCCTCGTTGCGATGTTCCTCGCGGCGTGTGGCAACTCACCGCCCACCGTGACGTCGCAAACTTCCGGCTCCCCACCTATCGGAGGGCCCTCGTCGAGTCCGCTGTTCTCGCTGAATCCGACCCAGTTCGGCCACCTGCCGTCTGCCAGCCCGACAACACTCAAATCAACTCTTCCCATCAGCTGCACCGGTGACGTCGGCAACACGGATCCGGTGGCCATCGTGACCATCAGTGGCAGGACAGGACTGTTTTTGCGCGACTACGCCGACGAGGCCAGCCCCCAGAACTTTTGCTCCTTTGGGCAAGGGATTGCCGTGACCGAGATCCTCGACCCACACCATGTCGTCATCACGAGCCCCGTGGCTGCAGTGGTTGAGCTTCCAGCGATCCGAGTATTCGAGCTGGGCATCGCGGGCCAGCTGGTCGCCGTGGCGCCCGATCTATCACAGGTCATGTGGGTTTCCCGCTCGAGCCCGTCGACGCTCCACGACTCATGGGATGCGGGCAACGTCCAGATCCAGGTCTATCCTCCGGCTGCCACGACTTGCGCGGATACGGACACTGTTTCGCGCTCGGGCGCCTTCTCGCGCGACGGCCACAACGGCTACGCGTTGTGGGACCAGGGCCCAAAGACCGCCACCTACCTCAACGTCGTCGGGAATCGGACAGCAGTGTTCGCGCTGGTTCCGCCGGCCGGGGGCTGGGGCCGGTTGGGCGGCCCGCGTATGGCCGCCTGGTCGCCGGTTTCGGCCCAGCTCTACTACGAGCAGCAGGGAAGTGTCTGGCGCTGGACTCCGACCGCCGGCGCATCGCAGCTGAAGGCCGGCTTGAGCTGGATCGATCCTGCAATCTCTCCGGACGGCAAGCGAATCGCATACGCCGTGCGGGGATCGAACGGCATCTCGATCGTTCACATCATTGATGCAACCAGCGGGGCAGACGTGAGCATTGTCAGCACAGATGGGCGCAGCCGGCCATTCTTTCTGACCGACGACCTCATTTGGCTCAAAGGCGATCAGAGAGGATGCGCCGCCGGCAACCGTTCTACATTCGTATATGACCTGCGGGATCAAACGGAGACGCAGTCAAGTCTCGACCAGGTGTGGGCCACGTGGCCGGCGACCAGTGCTCTTGGCGGCTAAGCGGTTGCAGACGTAAATAGACAAGGAGATATAAGAAATGGCGGCAATCAGTCGGGCGGAAGCGGTCTGGAACGGGGATCTCATCAGCGGCAGCGGCCGGGTCAAGCCTGGCACCGGGGCGTTCCCTGAGCTCCCAGTGTCATGGGCGAGCCGCGCGGAGAGCCAGCAGGGGAAGACCAGCCCCGACGAGCTGATCGCGGCCGCTCATGCAGCCTGCTACTGCATGGCCTTCTCGAATGGCCTGTCCAAGGCCGGCCACAAAGTCGAAGAGCTGAACACCACCGCCGAGGTGGAGTTCGTGCCCGGCACCGGAATCACGAGCTCGACGCTTACTGTCCGCGGACGGGTGGCCGGGATCGACGACGCGGAGTTTCAGCGCCTGGCGGAAGAAGCCAAGGAGGGCTGTCCAGTCTCCAAAGCGCTGCACGGCAACGTCAAGCTGAACCTGGACGCGCGCCTGGAGCAGTAAAGGCCGCTGCCGTCAGGGCTTGGCGGGACCGGTCACAGCGGGAAAGTCCACGATTCCTTGGAGGCGAAGCTCGCGCAGCTGCGACGTCAGCCATTTGCGAGGGTCGTCGATCGCCTTGTTGCCGTCGAGGTAGTCCCAGCATTTGCCGCTGAGGTCACGGCCCACCAGGAGCAGGCAGGCGGGGTGGTTTTTTCGCTGCCAGGCCTTCAAGACCGGATTCACGTAGATCCGGCGCGGCGGGGCGTGCTCTGGCATCGTCAGCTCCCCGGCGTAGAGGTCGTCCCCGGCCTGCACGATCACAGCCCCGGCGGCCAGCGTGCCACCCAGGTTTTCCACCTCGAGCTCGATTGGCTGGCCTGGCGCCGGCGGGGACGTGAAACTGAGCCGTGGCGAGGGCCTGACGGTGTCCTCCCAGCGCTTGTTCGCGATCGCTGCCGCCCGCCTGGTCGCCATGTCCGCCCGGGTGGCAAAAACAGCAGCCCAAAGTGCGAACAATGCTGCCGCTACACCCAATCCCACGAGCAAGTTGTCCACTTTCGCTGCCCCTTTCCTCTGAACGGCGCTGCGGCCGCAATCCGGCGTGCACCGGTGAGCGCAGATCGTACTCGGCCGCGCTTGGGTCTGTGGCTCTATTTGTCAGCCACACCCGGCGGCCGCCCTGCTGAGCTGGTTGGATGCCGCTCGTCATAGTCGCGAAACGCCGGCAGCGCGACGGCGCAAAGTACGCAGCCGATGACGCAGAGGACGCCTCCTGAAATGACCGAGGTCCGCACGCTGAAAAGGGAGGCGACGACGCCCGCCTCGAAGTTGCCCAGAGTTGGGCCCACCGAGTAGCTCAACAGCTCGATCGACGCGAGCCGGCCGCGGAGCGAGTCAGGGATGGTCTGGTTCCAGATCACCTGCCGGAACACTCCACTCATGGTGTCGGCGGCCCCTGCCAGCGCAAGGAAGACGAGAGCTGCGGTGCGTCCGGGAAACAGGCCGAAACCGATTATCGCCACGCCCCACAGGGTGGCCGCCACGATCACGCCCGTTCCGTGCCGGTGAACCCGGCGCGTCCATCCGCTGGTGGCCGCAAAGACGAACGAACCCACTGCCGGCGCGGCATACAGGAGGCCGAGGACGCTGGGACCGCCCAGGTTCTGCGCGATCGCCGGAAAGAGCGCCATCGGCATTCCGAAAAGCATCGCGACGACGTCGACCGCGTAGGTTCCGATCAGCTCGGGCCGGCTCCTCGCGTACCGGATCCCTTCGAGCACTCGCTTGATGCTCGGTCGGGCCGCGTCCACGGGTGGCGGGACGGCGCGCATCAGCAGCAGGCAGACGAGGCCGACGACAAAGGTGGCCACGTCGACGAGGTAGGTCACGGAGAGGCCGGCGACTGCGATGAGCACTCCCGCGATGGCCGGTCCCGCAATCATGCCCACCGTTCCCCGCAGGCTTCCCAGCGCACCGGCGGCTTTCAGCTCATCGCGATCGACGAGGCGGGGGAGAAGGGCGTCAAGCGACGGCCGCTGAAGCGCGTCGAACGCGCCCTGGAGTGCGGCGACCGCGAAGATCAGCCACATCAACGGATGCGCCAGCAGCGAGTTCCCGGCCAGCAGGAGGCTGCCGGCCATCAGGCCCGCCTCGCTCAAAAGCACCATCGTCCGGCGGTCGGCGGCATCCGCGAGCGCTCCGCCGAGCATTGCGAAACCGATCAGCGCCGCCAGCTCGGCCAGTCCGAGGAAGCCAACCAGCAGCACGCTGTGCGACAGCTGGTAGACCTGGTAGGGGACCGCGACGACGGTGATCATGCTGCCGAAGAAAGACACCAGCCGCCCGATGAACAACAGCCGGAAGTCGCGATGGCGGCGCAGAGGGGTGATGTCGATGGTGGCCATGTGAAGCCAGCCGCGACTGGGCGGGGTCGCCGGCGGCTCGCCTCCGGGAAGGTGCGACATGGCGAGGGGCATCATAAGTGCGTCGTATGCTGGGGATGAGATGGAAAAAGCAACTTTCGCGGGCGGATGTTTCTGGGGCGTCGAGCACCTCTTCAACGAGATTCCCGGCGTCATCGAGGCGGTGTCCGGCTACACCGGCGGCAGCCGCGACAACCCGACGTACGAGCAGGTCTGCGGTGGCCGGACCGGCCATGCAGAGGCGGTTGAGATCACGTATGACCCCGCCAAGGTCACATACGACGAGCTGGTGAACGCCTTCTGGAACATGCACGACCCGACGACCCTCAATCGCCAGGGCCCGGATCACGGCCACCAGTACCGTTCGGCGATCTACTTTCACAACGCTCAGCAGGAAGCGGCAGCGCGCAAGTCGGCCGAGCAGGCCCAGCGGTACTTCGACAAGCCAATCGTCACCGAGATCGTGGCCGCGCCACAATTCTGGCCGGCCGAGGACTACCACCAGCGCTACTTCGCCAAGCACCCGGGGCACGGCTCGTGCCACTGGGTCCGAGGCTGGGTCCCGGCAGAAGCAGCAAGCAACGCCTGACCTGATTCCTGTCACAACGGGCGCGCCGAGCCCTATCCTGTAGGCCGCTCGCCCCTGAAAGGGCGGGGTATGGGAGGTGGCCGGTGCAGTGTGACCATTGCGCGCATGACGTCCCGGACGGCGTCTTTTGCACGCGCTGTGGCGCTCACCAGGGCACCACCGAGGAATCAGGCAACCCAAAGACCCGTGAGCACCGCTATGCCGCGCACCCAGGCGAGCACGTAGCCCAGCCCTCTGTCATCTCCACCCTGTTTCCACACCTCGGACACCACAAGGTCCACGAGTTTCGATGGGCTTTCATCGCGGGCTTGGCCGGCGTCCTGGTCCTCTACCTCGCCGGCCTGATCACCGCGGCCATCCTCGTGGCCGCGTTCCTCGTGCCCGTCCTCTACCTCATCTACCTCTACGAGGCGCAGGTCTATCGCGACGAGCCGGCGACGGTCCTTGGCTTCACGCTAGGAGGCGGAATCGTCGTCGGGATCGTGGTCACGATCCTTGGTCGCGCCATCTACAACCCGTTCGATTACAACCACAATCCGCTAGGCAGCGCGACCATCAGCGTTGGGGCGCTGCTGATCGTCGGGTTGCTCATGCCTGTCGTGCAGGAGGCCCTGAAGGCTATCCCCGCGTACTTCCTGCCCAACCACGCCGAATTTCCCGAGACTGTCGACGGACTTGTCTTCGGGGTCGCATCCGGCCTGGGATTCAGTCTGGCCGAAGGCCTGATCGGCTTCTCGAGCGCATTGACCAGCCTGGCCCATGTCGCGCCGGGCAACTGGATCTACGACCTGACCACGCTGGCAGTCTTCCAGCCGCTGATGCAGGGAAGCGCGACCGGCATGATCGTGGCGACGATCTGGCGTTACCGCCGCGGACGGCTCGGTGGCCGGGAGATCGGGGCGGTCGCAATGGCGGTGATCGCTCACATCGCCTTCTCTGCTGGGACCCTGCTGTTGAAGGACACGGCGGTCAACCCACTGGCAATCCTCATCTGGCAGGCAGTGGTGGTCGGAGCTCTGCTCATCTACGTCCGCTACCTGCTGCATCACTCATTGCTGGAAGAAGCGGCGCACATGGGCTTCGCCGAGACGGTCTGCGCCAGCTGCCACACGCACATCGTCGCCTCCGGCTTCTGCCCGAACTGCGGCATGGCGCTGACGGCGGCTCCAAACTCGATCAAACGCAGCCGCCGGCCGCGCAAAGACCCGGCCGCCACCCCATCGGGAGGCGAATAGATGGCGGTTACGTGCGCGAGGTGCGGAACCCAGAACCCGGATGGCAATCAGTTCTGCCAGGCATGCGGGACTCCCCTAGCGATCGCCGCCATGCAGCCTGCGGCCGCGCCATCGGCGCTGCCCGGGCCGCCGGCCACGCCGCCGCCGCCACCGCCCGGCTATCAGAGTCCTTACTACGCGCCGAGTGCTGTCGGCCCTCAGCCGCCGGTGCACCGCACGCCGTGGACGCTGATCATTGCCGCGATCGTCGTGCTCGTCTTGCTGATGGCCGGGTGCGCCACCGGGATCGCGGTGTTGGGCAGCCGGAGCACCAGCAACAACCAGGGAGTTGGAGTCCTGCCGAGTCCCAGCCCCGCCGGCACCCCAAGTCCTGTGGGCAGTCCAACTCCGGGCACGACCACCAGCGGGACGGTGTCGAACAACGGCGTCACGTTCAACCTGCCGGCGGGCTGGACGGTGGTCAACAAGGACGACCAGAGCATCACGATCTCCAACGCTGCCAGCACCGGCTCGGTCACCATCGGAAGCGGAGCTTCAAATCCGCCTCAGAACGCCCAGCAAAACAAGGACACGGTCGACAAGTTCTTCCAGGGCAAGTACCCCGACACCAAGACCTGCTCGGGGAGCAAGACCCAGGCAGCGACACTGAACGGAGCTGCCGGAATCGTGTGGGAGCTCTGCTTCACGCTGACCTCTGGCGGCCAGAGCGTGCCAGCCGCTGCGCCACTGTTCGCGGGCGCCAACGCCGACGGCAGCGTCTACTACGTGATCCTGATCCTGGCGCCGCAGGCTGACGTCAAAGCGTTTATCGCCGCCGCCGGGCCGCTGCTCGACAGCATTCAATGGAAGCTGAAGTAACGCCCGAGTAGGCGCGGGGCCTTGTATCCAGGGCCTGTATCGTGGTGCGGATGTTCGCTCGCTGGGGCCGCTTTGTCTACCGACGCCGATGGCCGATGTTGATCGTTTCCGCAGTGCTCTTGGGCCTATCGGTCGCCGGCATTTTCACCGGTGGAACGCTGGCGGGCAACGGGGGCTTTGGCGCCAACCTGGCAGCCGGCCAGACCGCGAAGCTGATCACCGCGGAGATCCAGCCCGAGGCCGCTCCCACCGGTTCGACCATGGAGCTCATCTTCGCCAGCGGCACCCTGACCGCCACCGATCCGGCGTTCCAATCGGCCGTCGAGCAATCCATTGCGGGCCTCCTCGCCGATACCCGGGTGGCTGGAGTCGACACGCCATACCCTGTGCCTGAGAGCGCCCCGTCGAGCTACATCTCAAAGGATGGGCACGAGGCCCTCGTGATAGTCCACTTCAAGGACACCTCGCTAAAAGCTCAGAGTTACCTGCCGCAGGTCGTCTCGGAGATCCACCCCAGCGGGCTAAAGGTGTACGCCACCGGCCAGGTGCCGATCAACCTCGCGTTCAACACCACTCTCGAGCAAGACCTACAGCGCGCCGAGCTCGTCGCACTCCCGATCACCCTGCTACTCCTCGTGCTCATCTTCGCCTCCGTCGTCGCCGCCCTCTTGCCGATCAGCGTTGGCGTCCTCTCGATTGTCGGCGGCGTCGGCGGCACGCTCTTCCTCGGGCGCTTCACCGACGTCTCCCAGTACGCCATCAACGTGGTGACCCTGATCGGGCTTGGTGTGGCCATCGACTATTCGCTGTTCATCGTCAATCGCTTCCGCGATGAGCTGGCAGCCGGGGCATCACGTGAGGACGCGATTGCGAAAGCGATGTCCACGGCCGGCCGCGCAATCACGTTCTCGGGCATCACGGTGGCGGTGGGACTGTCGGCGATGCTTTTCTTTCAGGGAACGTTCCTGGCGTCCATGGGCGCCGCCGGAGCAATCGTCGTCGCGGTGGCGGTCGTCTACGGTCTGACTTTCCTACCGGCGCTGCTGTCAGTCATTGGACCCGGCGTGGACCGCCTACGCCTCCCGTTCCTCGGCCGACGGAGACCCGACGGCACCGGCGCGTGGCACTCGATGGCCGTCTGGGTGATGCGCCGGCCATGGGTGGTGCTCGTGCCCGCGCTCGCGATCCTCCTGGTTGCGGGCACGCCGTTCCTGCAGCTACGCCTGGCCAACGGCGACGTCGATCAGCTGCCTCCTCACAACGATGCGCGTCAGGGTTACGACATCCTCGTGAGCGATTTTCCCGGGCAGGACCAGACCACCATCCAAGCAGTGGTCTATTACCCCGACGGTAGCCCAATGACCGCGGATCACATCGGAGCGATCTACGACCTGTCGCGCCGCCTGGCTGCCCTGCCCTACGTTCTTCGCGTCGACAGCATCGTCAACCTCGGCTCGAGCCTGACCCGAGAGCAATACGAGAGCTTCTATTCCGGGCCGGCCGCGCAGCTGCCCGCCGCCCTTCGGCAGGCGCTGAAAGTTGGCGCCGGCCCGCACATCGCGCGCCTCGGCGTCGTCACCAACAAGCAATACACGAGCGACGAGGCGCGCTCGATCGTGACCGCTGTGCGAGCGGAAAGCGTTCCGGACGGCCAGGTTCAGGCCACCGGTCCGACTGCTTTCGACCTCGACATCGTCAACTACATCCTCGAGCGCACCCCGATCGCCGTCGGCACGGTGCTGCTGGTCACCTACGTCGTTCTATTTCTGCTCACCGGCTCGGTCATATTGCCGCTGAAGGCTGTCATCACCAACCTGTTCTCGATCTCAGCCTCGTTCGGCGCCATGGTGTGGATCTTTCAGGAGGGTCATTTCAGCCATCTGCTCGGCTTTTCGCCACAATCGATCGATCCCAGCATCCCGGTGATTCTTTTCAGCATCGTTTTCGGGATGTCGATGGACTACGAGGTGCTGTTGATAAGCCGCATCCAGGAGGAGTACCGGCGAACCGGTGACAACCAGGCTGCTGTCGCGATGGGTCTCGAGAAGAGCGGACGGCTCATCACGGGCGCGGCGGCGATCATGGTCGCGGTGTTCCTTGCGTTTGCCCTGGCCGGCGTAGTGATCATCAAGGCCATCGGAGTTGGGCTGGCGATAGCGATCGCTGTCGACGCCACCATCGTGCGCATCCTGATCGTTCCCTCAATCATGCGCATCCTGGGTCGCGCCAACTGGTGGGCGCCACGCCCGCTCGCCATGCTGCACAGCCGGCTCGGCGCGGGCGAAGTCGATCGAGCCCCAGAACCCGTCTAACCGGGCTTCGCATTTAGCCAACTAGCGCGGCAGGGTTGGCCGGGGTTCCCCCGGCCATTACTTTGATACCTCTGGGGTCCCCGCGACGCAGTCGTGGGAGGCAGGCCTGCGGCGAAGCCGCACGCGCGATGAGAGAGAACCGACTGCCATCTCAAGGGGTCATTGCACCACCACCTTGGACTTAGAGGACGCTTGAGGCGACCCAAGGAGGTGTTCGATGGGAGGACCGGTGG
>JAYUFT010000118.1:0-17248 GCA_043738605.1 Candidatus Dormiibacterota bacterium
AAGCCGCAGCTCGTCTTGCCGCTCGGCGCGGCCCTGCTGCTGACCCGACAGTGGCGCGTCCTCGCAGGCTGGGCGGTCGCAGGCGTGGCCCTGCTGGCAGCTTCGGCGGCCCTCAACCCGCGCTGGGTGCTCGAATGGGTTCCCGCCCTGGGCGGCACCGTGCAGCTCGGCGCCCGCGAGGTCGACCTCGCGCACCTGGGGACGGTGCTGCCGCGCGCTGACCAGGGTGGGGCGATCGTGGTCCTGTCCCTGGTCGCGCTTGCGGCCGTGCTATGGCTTGCCCGCCGGCGCAAGAATGACATGAGGGCCGCAGCAGCCGTCCTGATCGCGGGCGGAGTCCTCGTGGCGCCGCATGCACTCCCCACCGACCTGGTGCTCGTTGCGTTCGCGCTAGCTGTTTGGGGTGAGGCTCAGTGGCAGGACTGGCTCGTGCTTTCGGTAGGCGCGGCGATCGCTGCGGTCGTCCCGGCTCCATGGCCCACGGCCGTCGGCGTGCTGGTCGTTGGCTGGCTGTGTCTGCGAGCCTCGGGGCTTATCGGGTGGCGGCGAGAACCGGCGCCGGCGTCTGCTGGATGAGACTGTCAATCAGGCCGTAGCTGATCGCCTCTTCCGGGCTCAAGAAGTAGTCGCGGTCGGTGTCTCGCTCGACTCGCTCGAGCGGCTGGCCCGTGTGCTTGACGATGAGGTCGTTGAGCACAACCTTGATGCGCAGGATCTCTCGCGCGTGGATGTCGAGGTCGCTGGCCTGGCCCTGCAGGCCCTTGCCACCGATGAGCGGCTGGTGCATGTGGATCGTCGCGTTCGGCAGCGAGAATCGCCTGCCCTTCGCCCCCGCCATCAGGATCACGGTCCCGAAGCTGGCCGTGCGGCCGATGCAGACCGTCGAGACCGGCGAGCGAACGTACTGCATGGTGTCGTAGATGGCGAAGCCGGCGGTCACCGATCCGCCCGGCGAGTTGATGTAGATCTGGATCTCCTTCTCCGGGTCGTCAGCTGAGAGGTAGATCAGCTGCGCCACCACGAGGTTGGCGACGACATCGTCGATCGGACGGCTGATCAGGATGATCCGGTCCTTCAGCAGCCGCGAGTAGATGTCGAAGGAGCGCTCGCGGTTGCCACCCTCGTTTTCGGTGACGGTCGGGACAAAAGCCATCGCCATGAGCTTACGAGATATATTCGGCCGGTTGGTACGCGCGGCCTTGGAGCAGCCTGCCGGAGGTGGTTGGCGAGAGATTCGTCGTCCAGGTGGTCCAGATCCTAGGCGCCGCCGCGCACCGGAACGGAATGTATTGAACATACATGTAGTGAGGAGCACAGGCGGCAACAACGGAGATGGGCCGCATGGGCGGCGAAGATCCGTCAATCCATCCTTCGGCCGGCTGCTCTCGCCGAGCGACTTCTTCACCGGACTGCGCAAGGCCCTCAAAGCGCGGCTGCCACAGGAGCTTCGAGGCTACGAGACCAGCCGCGGGCATGGGCGGCTGTTCAAGCTCCATTACGGACACCCGGAGATTCATTACGAGGCCTGGCACCACACCGGGGCTGGGCGTTTCGAGGTCGGCCTCCACTTCGAAGGCTCCGCCGAGGCCAACCAGCGCGCGTTCGATTACTTTCGGAGCCGCATGGTAGAGGTGAAGGCACGCCTGCCTCGCGCTGAGCTCGAGCCCTGGGATCGCGGCTGGTCACGTTTGTATGAGACGCTGGCCGCGGCGCAACTCGACGAGGCGGTGCTCGATGACGCCGGCGATCGCTTGTGCGCTTATATCACGACACTCGAACCGCTGATGGTCCAGTTCCTGAGGAGATAGAGCGAATGGATCCACTCGAAGCGCGCAGCCTCATCCCGCTGACTGCGCACTACATCCACATGAACCACGCAGGTGTTTCGCCCATGACCGAGCGCAGCCGTGCGGCCATCGAGCAGGTCGTCGACGGCGCCCTGAACCGCCCTTACCCCGCCGGCGCTGCGTTCGACGAAGCCGATCGGGTGCGTGAGCTCGCGGCCCAGCTCCTCAATGGCTCGCCCGACGGAATCGCGCTGACTCGCAGCACCGCCCATGGCCTGTCGCTGGTAGCGCAGGGCCTGGACTGGAAGCGCGGAGACAACGTGGTGGGTGCGGAATGGGAGTACCCGGCCAATGTCTACCCGTGGATGGCGTTGGCCGCCGATGGCGTCGAGTTTCGCCAGGCGAAGCTGGTCGGCGGCAGAGTGCTGCCGGATGCCATCTTCTCCATGGTCGACGAGCGCACTCGCGTGGTGGCGATTTCCCACGTCGAGTTTTGGAATGGTTTTCGCGTCGACATCGATGCCATCGGAGCCGAATGCCGGCGTCGAGGGATCGTGTTCGCGGTCGACGTGATGCAGAGCGTTGGCGCGCTGCGAATTGATGTCAGCCGCATGCCCATCGACTTCTGCGCCGCGGGCGCCGGCAAATGGCTTCTCGGCCCGCCAGGCGTCGGCTTCTGCTACTTCACGCCGGAGCTGCTCGACAAGGTGCGGCCGCGAGTGGTGGGCGCTGTTTCGGTGACTGAGCACGACCAGTACTTCGATCCGAAGCTTGCATTTGCGCCGACGGCGCGCCGGTTCGAGGAGTCTGTGGTCTCGATGCTCGACACCGCCGCCTTGGGCTCGGCGCTTGACCTGCTCCTCGAGGTCGGCACCGAGGTGATCGAGGCGCGCGTCCTGGACCTTTCGGCTCGCCTGGCGGACGGCCTTGCAAACCGCGGCTATGAGATCGTGGAACCCTGGCCTCGTACCCGCGCAGAATCATCAGGGATCGTTTCGTTCCGGAAACCGGGAGCGACTCACCTGGAGGTGCTGCGCGATCTGAACGCGGCGCGGGTGATAGCGAGAACGCATCGCGATTTCGTGAGGCTGTCTCCTCATTTCTACAACACGGAAGATGAGATCGATAGAGTTCTGGAGGTGCTTGCACCGGAGACTGTGACGAGATGAGAACAGTAGAAGTTACCGACGCGCTTCAGGCCTATCTCGATGGGCTGCTGCCCAAGCGAGATCCGGTGCTGGCTCGGATGGAGGAGGAGGCCGAGCGCGAGGGCATCCCCATCGTCGAAGCGCACGAGGGTGCGTTTCTGAGCCTGCTGGTGCGGATCGCCGGCGCCAAGCGAATCCTTGAGCTGGGCACGGCCACGGGCTACAGCGGCATCTGGCTTCTTCGCGGCACCGACGGTGGGACGTTGACGAGCTTCGAGGTCGACGGCAAGCGTGCTGCACGAGCCCGCGCCAACTTTGCAGACGCGGGCCTGGCCAAGCAAGCGGACGTCGTCGAACAGGATGCAGTGAAGGGGCTCGAAAAGCTGCAGGGGCGTTTTGACGCGTGCTTCATCGACCTCCTCAACTCATTCTCTTCGGAGGATGTGACGCGGCGCGTGCTGGAGCTGTGCATCGAGCACCTGGACGGAGGGGCGCTGCTCATGGCCGACAACGCGCTGCGCCAGGGCGAGGTGGTGAAGGCGAAAACGCAGCAGGCGCGGAACGTTGCGTTCTACAACGAGCAGGTGGCCAAGCACGCGCGTCTCGAAAGCGTCGTGGTCCCGATCCGGGACGGCCTATCGATCGCGAGGGTCAGAGACTAGCCGGCGAACTGTTAACTCCGGTGGGTGGATGCCGCGAACTTCATTAACGGAATGATGTCGCCAACGTCGGCGGCTCTCAGAGCGTCGATATAGGCAGTGCGCACGCTGCTTTTGGTTGCGAAGTCGGATGCTCCCCACGGAAATGGCTTGCCCCCGTGTTGGAGGCAGAGGAGATCGGCGGTCATACGCGCGTGACGACCATTACCGTTTGGAAAAGGGTGGACACTGACCAATCTGTGGTGGAACCGGACGGCGATTTCTTCCAACGAAATGGACTGCTGAGTGAGCTGATAGAGAATGTCGTCGCACACCTTTTGGACCTCGACCGGTATTTCAGTCCACGGAACTCCAATCGTCTTGTCGGATCGCCGAAATTGGCCCGCCCACTTCCAAGTCCTGTCGAACATCCGTTGATGTAGTCGCTGCAGGCCATCACGGCTGACTAATCGACGTTTCAGAAATCGACTGGACCGAGCCCAAAGCCAGGCGCGTCCGATGTTCAACTGTTCGTATTCGTTCAGCTGAGCCTGCGTAAGTAGGTCGGGTATTAGTCCCTTGGCTTCGTCAGGATCAATTGGGGTGTCCCTATTCATGGCCGGTGCGGTCAATCCGCTTCTAGCCATAAGTTCTTACCCCGCCGTTCTAGTTCAGCGGCTAGCTCATCAATAGCCCGGATTCGCTCTTCGGCATTCGTGGCTTGGGCCTCCAAAGCCATCGTTTGATCTACCTGGCCAATCAATCGGGATGCCTCGGCGCGTGCCCGCTCGCGGACGACCTCACCAAGCGGACGCGTTGGAATCAAGAGATAACCGAGTGAGCAGCCCAAAGCAGCAGCTGCACGTTCAAGACGTTTCAACGTGATGCCGCCCGCGGCTTCGTCGCGCTCCATGCGGGCGACTGCGGAACGACTTACTCCGAGGCGGCGGGCAAGTTCGGCAGCGGTCATTCCCAAAGCTGCCCGGATCTCGCGAATCCAGCCGCGTGACGGGCGGTGTAGCAGTAGGTCGCGCGGAAGCGCTTCGAGCATGCGGTCAAGTTGTCGGCGCCGTAATTCTCGTTCGGATCCTGAATTTAGCACCGTCTAAGTATACCTATAGATCACATATTTACGTAATGAAGAGACTTATAGGGCACATGAATATGCAGAAAAGTGGACCTATAAGATACCTAAAGGTCCAGGAAAGTGACTTAGCTGATGCCGGGACTGGGCTCCGCCGAATCTCCTTCGATCCAGTACGTGCCGTCGGTGGCGTGCTCCTTCTTCCAGATCGGCACCGTCTCCTTGAGCCTATCGATGCCCCACTTGCAGGCGGCGATCGCCTCTGCCCGATGCGGGCTCGACACCGAGACGACGACCGATGGCTCGCCGATCTCCAGGCGCCCTGTGCGGTGCGCCATCGCGACCCGCGCTTCGGGCCACCTCTCCGCAATCTCGTCGGCGATCTTTCGCATCTGGGAGGTGGCCATCTCGGCGTAGGCCTCGTACTCGAGGTGAGTCACCGAGCGGCCGCGCGAGGAATCCCGGACCACGCCAGTGAAAGTGCAGATCGCGCCGGCGCCCTTGTGGGCGACGGCAGCCTCCATCCGGCGCGCGTCTAGCGGCCGCGAGGTGAGCTCAAACAGAATGCCCACGCCGTGCGCGCCTCCGCTTACGGGAGGGATAAAGGCGACCTCATCGCCGTCGGCGAGCACCGCGTCCCACCCGGCGAACTCCTGGTTTAACGCTGCGCGCACCGAGCCCCGGTCGGCCTGCAAGCCTGGATGCAGCCTCTGGATCGCTTCGTAGACGTCGGCAACTGTCGATCCGGCCGGCAGTTCGACATTCTCGGCGTCGATGCCGGCCTGCTCGCGCAGCCGGGCGAAGAGTCGCGCGCGCACCGCGATCGCGACAGCCATCGCATCAATGTTACTTAGCGGCGAGCGGGGTACCTAGGAAGACGTGCACCTCTTTCCCTGAGTCCAGTGCCCGCTCCACCGTGTTCCGCGTGCCCTTCGACGCGCCATCCCAGAACGCGACCAGGATGTCGCACGCGTCGATCAGGCGCTGGTTGCGGGCCGCGGACTTCTTGGGATCCGCCATCTCGTCGAACGAGGCTGGGATCACCTGGACCGGGATGCCCTTGGCGCGAGCCGTCCTGGTGGCCGCGGCATCGACGCCACTCGCGGAGCCGGTGATGATCGAGGCGCCGTGCGGCAGCGAACCGACGTAGTCGCTGACTCGATCCGGCTCGGAGAAATGCCGGCTGCCGACGATGGCCACCTTCAATGCGTCAGCCGGCGGGCGATGCGCTCTTGCCGATGGTGAGGATGTTCTCCTCGAACATCGCGCGCAGCTTCTTGGCCTGCTTGTCGTAGGCCTCGGGGTCAGCCCAGCTCGTGCGCGGGTCCAGCACCTCATGCGGCACATCAGGCACGTGGTCGGGAATCGACAGGCCGAACACAGGATCGATGTGGGTCGGCATGCCGTGCAGCTTGCCCTGGACCACCGCGCGCACGATCGCGCGGGTGTGCGCGATCGACATGCGCTGTCCAACCCCGTAAGGCCCGCCGACCCAACCGGTGTTCAACATCCAGACCTCGGCGTGGTGCCGGTTGACCCTCTCGATCAGCATGTCGGCATACCGCTCAGGGGGCAGGACGAGAAATGGCGCAGCGAAGCAGGTGCTGAATATCGGCTCGGGCTCCGTGACCCCGCGCTCAGTGCCTGCGACTTTGGCGGTGTAACCGGACAGGAAGTAGTGGCGGATCTGCTTCTCGTCGAGACGGGCCACCGGTGGCAGAACCCCGTAGGCGTCCGCCGACAGAAAGATCACGTTGCTGGGGTGCTTGCCGGTCCCTGAGAGGACGGCGTTCGGGATCAGGTCGACGGGGTAGGCGGCCCGCGTGTTCTCGGTGAGCTTCTCGGAGTCGTAATCCGGGATGCGCGTGCGAGGGTCGTAGACGACGTTTTCCAGGATCGTGCCGAAGTGCTCGGTGGCCGCGTAGATCTCCGGCTCAGACTCCTTGTGGATCCTGATCGTCTTCGCGTAGCAGCCGCCTTCGAAGTTGAAGACGCCCGAGTCGCTCCACCCATGCTCGTCGTCGCCGATCAGCCGGCGGGACGGATCGGCGGAAAGCGTGGTCTTGCCGGTGCCGCTGAGACCGAAGAACAGCGCCACGTCGGAGCCACCACTGCTGACGTTCGCCGAGCAGTGCATCGGAAACACACCCTGTGCCGGCAGAAAGTAGTTGAGCGCGGTGAAGATGGATTTCTTGATTTCGCCCGCGTATTCGGTGCCGCCGATGATGACGATGCGACGAGCGAGGTTCACCAGGATGAATGTCTCGCTTCGGGTCCCGTCGCGCTTCGGATCAGCCTTCACTGAAGGCACCGATATCACCGCGATGTCGGGTGCGAAATTGAGCAGCTCGTCCGCGTTCGGCCGGATGAAGAGGTTGTGGGCGAAGAGGCTGTGCCAGGCAAGCTCGCTGACGACGCGCACCTTCAGCCGGTAGCGCGGATCGGCGCAAGCGAAAACGTCCTGTGTGAAAACCTCGTGGCTGTCGCAGAACTCGTCGACGCGCTGCAGCAGTCCATCGAACTTGTCAGGAGCTATCGGTTGGTTGGCCACCCACCATATGGCTTCCTGGCTCGTAGGTTCCTTGACAAAGAACTTGTCCTTCGGCGAGCGGCCGGTGTGGTGGCCGGTCTCGGCCGTCAGGGCGCCGGTGGATACGATCACGGCCTCGCCGCGCAAGATCGCGTGCTCGTAGAGGGCAGCCGCGCTCAGGTTGCGGCGTTCGGGCGCAGATCTATCCCTGTTGGGCACTGAGTTGATCATAGGGAACGGCGCACGAGCCTTGTCCGAGCGGACGGGCTGGGCCGAGCAGATTGCCCGGCCCGACGCCCTCCCAGGTGCCGGCTTCGCCGGGGCCTACAGCTTTGCCGCAGAAGACGCCTTGGACTTGGCGCTGCTTGCGTCGCGCCGGCGCGTCCGTAGCGGGTGCTTCGACTCATGCTTGCCGTTCATGGCGCGGATGAGCGTCGCTGCCAGTCCCTCGACAGCGCCGCCGCCACCAGTGACCAGGACCTCCGGCACAACCTGCAGCCCGCCGTCCGAAACCGCGTTGGCGATGGCTACCGCCGCCGTCGAGCCCGCACCCAGACTCTCCACCTGCGCTTGATAGCCTCGGGCCCGTGCCAGGCCGAGCGCCTCGGTGGCGGCGGCATCGCCCAGGCCGATCGCCCGCCGGCGTGACCCTTCAGCGGCGCCTGTCAACTCGACGTATGCCGCCTCGCCGTCAGCCTCAGCCTTGCGTGCGTCGGCTCGAGCGCGGTTGATGTCAACTGACACTTGCGCCTGGGCGAGCGCCGCCTGCATGTCGGCGGTGCCGCGCGCCTTCTCGAGGTCGATGCGCACGGTCTGAGCATCCTTCTGCTCCACGAAGGTGGCCTTTTCCTGGTTGGCGATCTCACGCCTCGTGAGCACTCCGACCAGCTCTTCAGGAAATGCGACGTCCTGGATGTAGACGCCGCGCGTCTCCACTTCGTATGCCGAGAGATAACGCGAAATTGCGTCAAACGCCGCCGCCTGAACGGCGTCTCGAGTCTCGATGAACCGAATCGCCTCCAGTCCTTGGAGCGTGTTTCGGAAATGGTTGCCGACCGCGGCTTGCAGGACCTCGTTGACCAGGTTCTGCATCGAACCCACCATCGAAATGACCTTGGGCGCCTTGGTGTCAGGCACGTGAATCTGGACCTGCAGGTCGATGGTGAACACGAAGCCCTCGCGGCTCTTGCCCTCGATCGGGCTGAGCTGCGCATCGAGGTTGTGCGCCACCGAGCTCGCGTCCGCCCAGTTGAGCGTCAGGATGAACGTCGGCACCTTTTCGGCCGCGTATATCCGTGGGTTCAGCGGGTACTTGCCGGTGCGCAGGGCCTCGCGCCAAATGCCCCGGTGGCCTGGCTGGACGATGGACCCGAATTTGAACTCGGGCCCTGACGTGTCAAGCGTGGGCAGCCCAACATAGCTCTTGATCACCGCCACCTCGCCCTGGTTCACCACGAGCATGCGCGCCGCTTCAACGCGCACCAGAAACGGATTGAGCAGGTAGGCGCCATACAGCAGCGGATCGTGCTGCAAACCGATGCGCCCTCCGTTGTCAAGAAACGCCTGGAAGTCCTGGTAGTTGTTGTGAAGCTGGTTCTTGGCACCAAGAAGGGCTTCGATGAGCTCCGAGTCGGACACGTTCGCCTGTGCCTCGAGCGCTTCGATGTCATTGAAGCCCCCGATCCGGCCGGCAATGTCGGCAGGCGGAAGCGGGTCGCCATCGAGCGTGGTCACGATTCCGACGAGATCCTGGTCGCCCTCGGGCGCGATGACGGTCACGCGCAGCTGCTGCGGCGTCAGACCGAATGACTCAGGCGAAAGCGGCCCGCGGCTGACCATCTGCCGGTTGATCGGCAACCCATACGCCTTGGTCGCGGTGGCCACCAGGAACGCAACGGGGTGAACCGGAATCAGAGTGCCCGGGGGTAGCACGGGTCGTTGAACTCCCTTCTGGCCGCCGTGCGCCAAAAATGCGCGCAGGTCGGTGAAGTTGCCGAATTCGGGCCGGTACACGGCCGACTTCGCGCCTATGGGCAGCCTCTCGCCGATCTGAGAGATGACGACTCCGATCTCGCCAGCGGGGACCTGCACCCACGGGTACTTCGACACGGTATACGTCGGCCAGAGCTTGAAACGAACTCCCGGCATCAGCAGGTCCGACTGGTAGCCCGCTTCGCCTTCGAAGGCCAGCGGGGTGTCGGTGGTGTTATGCCTGGTCGAGAACCGCTTGGCGACCAGGCCGATCTGGGCCGGCCCGATGACGACGATCGATCTGGCAACGACGACGAGAGCCACGAGAACAACGACCGGTGGGACTATGACGCTTAAGAGCACGAGAATCGCGCCCATGTTGTTTGCGGGCGGTTATCCGCCACGCCTCCGAAAGACCGCCTCGTATAGAGCCGATCGATTGGATTGTCATGCCCAAAACCGGGTCATTTCAAACGCTGTTGGCGCCGGAATTCAGGGCGGCATTGCCTCAACAATTCGCTGTTAAGGATGTGAAGAAAGTTAAGCGATTCGAGACCGTTTGGTGCTGGCTCGACGGCGCTGCTTGCCGCTCACGTAATCGACCAGGACGTACTCGCCCAGCCGGTCCGGCGACACGAAGAACGCCCTGCCCTTGTTGATACGCGTCATCTGATTGATGAACTCGGTCAGGTAAGGGCCGCGCTCGAGCATGAAAGTATTGATGACGACCCGGTCGCGGGTGCATCGCCTCACCTCGCGCAACGTCTGCTGGATGGTCTTGAAGGTCGGCGGATAGGCGAAGTACGCCCTCCCGTTGTCCTCGAGATGGGCGGTCGGCTCGCCGTCCGTGATCATGATGATCTGGCGATTGCCGCGGTGCTTCGCCAGCAACGATCGCGCCAGCTGGAAGCCGTGCTGCATGTTGGTCCCGTAGACGTAGTCGTTGAGCGCGAGCTGCGGCAGCGTCTGCGGCTTGAGCTCGACGGCGTAGTTCGAGAAACCCACGACGTAAAGCGAGTCTCGCGGATACTGGCTGCGGATCAGGGAGTCGAGCGCGATCGCCACCTTCTTGGCGGCGAGGAAGCAGCCCCGCAGGAACATCGATCGGCTCATGTCGATCATCAACACTGTCGATGCCTGCGTCACATGCTCGGTGCGATGGACCACGAAGTCCTTCGCCTCCATCTTCACCGGCAGCTTCGGCCCTTCCCTCACGAGTGAGTTGAACAGGGTTTCCTTCAGGTCGAGGAGGAACGGGTCGCCGTACTCGTACTCCTTGAGCTCGTCGGATGCGTCGTTGCCCAGGCCGCCACGCCACAGCTGGTGCTGGCCCATGCGGGTTTTCTTGAGCTGGTCGAAGATGTCGCGGAGCGCCGACTGGCCGATCCGCCGCATGCCGCGCGGAGTGAGCTCCATGCGCCGGCCCTTGCGCTCGACATAGCCCGCCTTCTCGAGCACGTCGGTCAGCTTGCGCAGCTGGTCGATGGCCTGCCTCGCCTCGTCCCCAAGCAGCTGCTGCGCCAGCGAGCGATCGACGTCGTCGGGCCGGAAGCTGCCGCGCTCCAGCTGCGATTCGAGGCGGTCCATCTGCTGGAGCCGCTCCATGAGGCCCATCGCCTCCCCCATCGAGAGGGGATCCTCACCAAAGAAGGGATACTTCCCGGACAGCTCTGAGGGCGGCATCATCGCCTGCATGAAGCCCGAGAGCCTGGCGAGCTCAAGGCGCAGCGAGTCGTCCTGGAGGACGGCGTCCATCATTTGGCGTAACTCTTCGCGCGCTTCGGGACTCATGCTCTGGAGCAGGGACTGCATCTGGGCCATCTGCCGCTGCAGGTGCTCGAGCAGCTCGTCGAGGCTGTTGATACCGGGCGGGAACATGTCGCCGTAGCGCTCCATGAACCCGTTGAAGTCGGGGGTCCGTCCCTCCATGCGCTGCTCGAGCATCGTATTCAGTTCGCGGACCATGTCGCGGACTCGCGTCAGATCCTGGCCTTGCATCTGCTGGATCGAGCCCTTCATGCCCTGGAACATCTGGTCGACCATCTGCTTCTGCAGGCCCTGCATCAGGTCCTCGAACTTCTGGCGCGCCTCGTCGTCCACGAACTCGTAGTCCCGCAATCCCTTGACCTGGCCGCCAATATCGTCGGGCAGGCGGTCGAGCTGTCCGTTGCGCTGGCGGGCGATGCGCTCCATCAGCTTCTTCGCCTCGGCGGTCTGCGACTCATTGAGGCGGCGATCGATTCCCTTCTTCTCGGTGTCGATCACCTCCTGCACCTTTTCGCGCAGCTGCTCCACCGTCGAGTCGAGGTTGTAGCGACCAAGTTCGCGCTCGCGTGCCTCCCGAAGCTGCTTGAGCAGCTGCTCGAGGCCAGGCATGTCGGGCGATCCCCATCGAAGCAGCCGCTGGAGTGCGGCGTTGAGGTCGCCGTAGTTCATCAAGTCATCCGAGAGCGCATCGAGCACGGCCCCGGCGTCGAGGTCTTCCAGCCGTTGGGTCCCGTCCCAACGCGAGTACCGGAACTTCACGGGATCACGCTAGCAGCCTTCCAACCTCCTAGCGATTTTTCGATTGCCTTGGCAGCGCTCAGGGCCACGTCGTCGCACCAGTTGCGCGCCACGAGCTGCACGCCGATGGGCAAGCCCTCGGGCGAGGTGCCGGCGCGGACTACTGCGCATGGATTGCCACCCAGGCTGTACGGGATCGTGTAGCTGAACTGGTTCTCGAGTCTCGACTTGGCCCCGTATTCCGGCGCCGGGCCGGCGGCCACCGGGCTGAGGATGAGGTCGTATTCCGCCATGAACGCGAGCAGGCCGCTGCGGAAACCGTCCCAGCGCAGGAACAGTCGCTCGGTGGCGATGCGCTTGCGGCCCCAGTAGCCCAGTGTCACCTCCCGCGCCTCGTCGAGACCGGGCGGCCGCGCCTGTGTGACTTTGCAGCCGGCCTTCTGGAGGGCGACCGAGGCGGCCCGTACGGCGGCAGAGGTCGCCCTCGTGGGCTTGGTGATGCCATCGTCCGCGTACCACGCAACCTTCAAGCCTTTGAGGGCGCCCAGCCGCCTGGCGAGGGGCATCGGGATCACGCCCGAGTCGACGCCGTCAGGCCCGGCCAGGATTGGCAGCAGCAGCCACAGGTCGTCGACAAAGCGCGCCATCGGCCCGACCTGGCTGCGGGGGTCCGTGAGGCCGCCGACCAGCTCATAGCCTCCGGTGCTGGGGACGCGCCCGGCCGTCGGCTTGAGGGCGGCGATTCCGCAGAAATGGGCCGGCAGCCGGATGCTGCCGCCGGAGTCGCTGCCGATGCCGATCGGCGACCCCCCGGCCGCGATGATTGCCGCCTCGCCGCTACTGCTGCCGCCCGGCGACCGCTGGAGGTTGTACGGGTTTCGCGTGCCGCCGTGCATCGAGTTCGCGCTGTCGTCGCCGATGCCGCCTGGCGGGCAGTTGGTCTTGCCGATCATGATCGCGCCGGCGGCTCGCATGCGCGCAACCACTGTGGCGTCCTTCGTCGGGACGTTATCCGCGAGTTTGCGCAATCCGGCTGTCGTGACCACGCCGGCGGTGTCAAAGATGTCCTTCACCGTGAACGGCACCCCGTGAAGGGGTCCGAGCTTGGCGCCGCGCGTGTTGTGGCGGTCGGCGGCCCGAGCCTGGATGAGCGCTTTGTGACCTTCGGTGCGCACGACTGCGTTCAGGTGCGGGTTCATCGCGCCGATCTGCTCGATGTGCGCGCTGACGATCTCCTCGGACGACATCCGACCTGACCTGATCGCTTTCGCCATCCAGGTGGCGGAGGCCCCAATTACATTTCTTCGGCGGCGCCGCTTGGCCACGTCAGACGATGTCGCCGGGCTTGATGTCCAGCACCTCGACGCCCGAGCCAACAAGCTCCTGGAGAGCCGATGGGCGGCCGACCAGCGGCGGGAAGGTGCCGAAGTGCATGGGCACCACTTTCTTGACACCCAGGAGCGAAACGGCCTTGGCGGCGCGCTTCGGCCCCATCGTGAACAGGTCGCCGATCGGCAGGAACGCAACGTCCAGGTGGTTCAGCTCCGCGATCAAGGCCATGTCGCCGAACACGTCGGTGTCGCCCGCGAAATAGACGGTGAACCCGTTCTCGAACTCGATCACCAGTCCACACGCCTGACCGCCGTACAGGATCTGGCCGCCCTCGCTAATGCCGCACGAGTGCTCGGCGTGGACGAGGGTCACCTTGATGCCATCGACGTCGACGGTGCCGCCCAGGTTCGCGCCGGTGATGGTTGCCGCGTCAACGCCCTTCGACTGGAGCCATTGGCCGATCTCGAAGTTGGTGACGATCTTCGGCTTGTGGGCTTTGGCGATCTCGAGCGCGTCATGGACGTGGTCGAAATGGCCGTGAGTGATGAGCATCAGGTCGCACTTCTCGACCTTCTTCAGATTTTCGGGGGCCACCGGGTTGTTCATGACCCAGGGATCGATGATGATTTCCTTCCACTTGGCGCTTCGCACCTTCCAGGTCCCGTGGCCCACCCACGTGAAGCTGACCTCAGCGTTCAGCGGCATGTGCTTCCTCCCTCACTCGGAACGCGAGGTCGATGAGACCTCAGAACGGAAAAGGCGATTCTCCCATAGCGCCAACACAAAGACCCCAATTGCGGCAACAGTCCACAGGTTCGGAAAGATCAGATCGCAGGGCTGGCGGTAGAAACCAAGCAGGCAAGCCCCGAGGAGGCCCAGGGTCAGCCATCGCCGCCTCTCGATCGCCCGTACCGCGACCAGAAGCACCAACGGGAGCAGGGGCAGCCATTGGTAAGGCCATACCTCGTTTGGGATCAAAGCCCCAAGAGCAAAGCCGACGGCCATCCCGTAGGCCGAGTTCCAGCCGCTTCGCCACGCCGCCCAGGCCGCCGCCGCGGCAAACAGCAGGGCGCTCGCGTAAGACAGGACCAGCGCGAGCGAGGCCAGGTGCAGGGGCGACGTCACCGCCACAACGCCGCTGCCGTTCGGGAGGAGATAGGGCTCGCCGCCGATGGTGCGGGCGAACAACGTGCGCACCGAGTCGTAGGCGCAGTCGGCATTGTGCGAAGCCAGCGACGGCAGCAGCACGTGCTGGTAGTAGAAGAGGGCGCCGCCGGCGCCCAGCGGGATGAACGTCACCGCAGTGACGACTACTAGCACCGTGCCCAGAGCCAGCGCGTAGCGCACGCGATGCGCGGGCCGGGTGCCGATCAACATCGCCGCGGGGTAGTACTTCATGGCTGAGACGAGGCCGCCGACGGCCCCCGCGAGCGCCGGCCTGCGCGACTCGAAGCAGATCGAGGCCATCGCCCCGAGCAGGATCACGCCGCCGCGCTGCCCGGCGCTGATGTCCGCGAAGAGAGGCGGGAAGTAAGCGGCGATGAGCCAGAACACGGGCTGCGCCAAGCGATTGGTGATCGCGAGGGTTCGATACAGGAGTATCAGTCCGACCAGAACCGCGACTGCGTCGATGGCCGTCCAGACCTCGACTCCCACGCTTCGAGGGAGCAGCGCGATGGGTACGGCCAGGACTGCGACCGGAGGCGGGCTGACGAAAGCGGCGAGGACGCCTGGCGGCGCGATGACGTGGGTCTGGGCGAGGTACGCCGCCGCGGCGTCGTACAGATGGGAAGGGTCGGTGAGATAGGCGCGGCCGCCCTCCCATATGCCCTCGGCGTCTGGACGGCGAGGCACGAGGGCGGACAGGACGATGACGCGAAGCCAGAACACGCCGGCGAGGGCCCAATAGAGAGCCGGCCGCGACAGGACCTCGGCAGCAGCCTGTCTGAGGCGGCTCAGCACGGCGCCTACCATATGCCGTATGGCCGCCCGCAGACCAAAAAGTCTCACGCCCGTGCGCCGGACGACGCCAACGATGGAGGGAGTCGAAGCGCCGGAGCGCATCGCAACCACCGTCTCCGAGCAGAAGATCAACCAGTACCGCAAGCGGCGCTACCAGGCCCTCCATGCGGACACTGCCGCTGAGAACAAGCGGCGCGCAGCCGGCAAAGCGACCGCCCGAGAGCGCATCGAAATGTTGCTAGACAAGGGCTCATTCGTGGAGCTCGACGTCTTCGCGACGCACCGCGCGCAGGGCTTCGGCATGGAGGACAAGCGAATCCCAGGCGATGGCGTGGTCGCTGGGTTTGGCGAGATCGACCGCCGTCCGGTCGCCGTCTATGCCTACGACGCCACTGTCTACGGCGGCTCGCTGGGTGAGGTGACCGCCGAGAAGATAGTCAAGGTCCAGGAGCTTGCCCTGCGAAACCGAGTGCCGATCATCGGGATCAACGACTCAGGTGGAGCGCGCATCCAGGAGGGTGTGGTCGCGCTCGCCGGCTATGCGGACATCTTCTTTCGCAACGTTCGCTCGTCAGGCGTGATCCCGCAGATCAGCATCATCGCCGGTCCGTGCACGGGCGGCGCCGTCTACTCCCCGGCCATCACCGACTTCATCTTCATCGTCGCCGGCCAGGGCTATATGTTCATCACCGGCCCAGAGGTGATTCGCGTCGTCACCGGCGAGAGCGTCTCGTTCGACGAACTCGGCGGCGGCGACGTCCACAACGCGACCTCAGGCGTGGCGCACTTCTTGCCGCGAACCGAGGCCGCATGTGCGGCCGGAGTCCGCAAGCTGCTCTCGTACCTGCCTTCGAGCAACGGAGAGCGGCCGCCGTTCGTGCCGACCACGGACGACCCGGACCGCGCCGACCCGGAGCTGCAGACGATAGTGCCCGAGGCCCCGAACAAGCCATATGACATGCGCCACGTCGTCTCCCGCGTGCTTGACGACCGCGAGTTCTTCGAGGTCCAGCCCTTCTTCGCGCCGAACATCGTCGTCGGGCTCGGCCGGCTCGGCGGCCACGTGGTCGGCATCGTGGGCAACCAGCCCAAGGTGCTGGCGGGCGCCATCGATATCAACGCCTCGGTCAAGGCGGCCCGGTTCATCCGGTTCTGTGACGCCTTCGGCATCCCGATCATCTCCTTTGTCGACGTGCCCGGCTACCTGCCCGGTCGTGACCAGGAGCACGGCGGGATCATCCGCCACGGCGCCAAGCTCCTTTACGCGTACGCGGAGGCGACAGTGCCGAAGCTCACGGTGATCACGCGCAAGGACTACGGCGGCGCTTACTGCGTGATGTCACCCAAGCAGATGGGCGCCGACTTGAACCTCGCCTGGCCCAGCGCCGAGATCGCGGTCATGGGCCCGGAGGCGGCGGTCAACATCATCTACAAGCGAGACCTCGCCGCGGCGTCTGACCCCACCGGCCGCCGTAAGGAGCTGGTCGCCCAGTACACGGCGCGATTCGCCAACCCCTACGTGGCGGCCGAGCGCGGGTACATCGACGACGTCATCGAGCCGCGGGAGACGCGCCGTGAGCTTTTGCGCGGTCTGGAGCTGTGCCTGCGGAAAACGGTGGAGCGGCCACCGCGAAAGCACGGAAATATCCCGCTTTAGGCGGGTTTCGCGGGCAGCGGGGGAACTGTCGACAGGGCCGAGCGACGCACCCGCTCCGACCGCTTGCAGAACTCGTCGACCGTGGTGATCAGCTCCGCTGCGGACCACGTCAACGGTGAGACCGAGAGCGGCGCCCCCGTATTGGGGTCGAGCTGCTCGGACAGCAAGCCTCCAGGCAACTGGTGGGCAACCACCCAGTTGATGATCTCGCGCGCCGACTTCAGGTCATGCGCCGTCTTGGCCGTGGCGATATACCACTGGGCCAGCCAGAGCGTGCAAATGAACCAGGGGTTGCCGGGCACCTTGTTGGTGTCAGGGTCGACCTTGAAGTAGTAGTCGTCCCGGTAGCGGGCGATGCCTCCAGCCGGACCGCGATTGGCCAGCTCTTCGCTGATCGCCTTCATGGTCTGCACGATTCGCGGCTCATCGGGCGGATACATGCCGAACCGCCACAGCCCGTAGATCGCGCTGTCGTTGACCATGTCGACCGTCAGCGTGCCGTCCTCTTCGACAGCGACCCTGCGGGCGAACCGGCCGAGGTCGGGGCTGTAGAGGGATGTGTCGGTGGCCTCGCGCAACCGCTCCGCCGCATCGCGATAGCGCACAGAGCTGCCGACGTCGCCGAAAAGCTCGG
>JAYUFT010000119.1:0-5950 GCA_043738605.1 Candidatus Dormiibacterota bacterium
GCGATCTACATGGGCATGATCCCCGCGCTCCCGGTGGCGATGCTCGCCTGCGCCCGCATCGGCGCGCCTTTCACCGTCGTGTTCGGCGGGTTCAGCGGAGAGGCACTGTCCGATCGAATGAACGACATGGAATGCGAGGTGATGCTCACTCAGGACGAAGGCTGGCGCCGGGGCCACCGCGTGCCTCTCAAAGCCAATGCGGATGCCGGTATGGACTCGTCGCCCACGGTCAAAACATGCGTCGTGGTCAAGCGGACCGGCGGCGAAATCACGATGAAAGAAGGGCGCGACCTCTGGGCGCAGGACGTCATGAAGGGTCTCAGCGACGACCCCGCGTCGTGCCCATGCGAGCCGATGGACTCGGAGGACCTCCTCTACCTTCTATATACGAGCGGGACGACCGCCAAGCCCAAGGGGATCATCCACACCACGGGCGGCTACCTGGTCGGCGTCGCGACCACCCACCACTACATCTTCGACATCAAGCCGAGCTCGGTGTTCTGGTGCGCGGCGGACATCGGCTGGGTGACCGGCCACAGCTACATCGTCTTTGGGCCGTTGGCGAACGCCACCACCGGGATCATCTACGAGGGCACGCCCGACTTCCCCGACAAGGATCGGTGGTGGCAGATCGTCGAGCGCTACAAGCCGGACATCCTCTACACGGCCCCGACCACCATCAGGACGCACATGAAGTGGGGCCCGGAATACGCGGCAAAGCACGACCTGAGCTCCCTGCGATTGCTCGGCAGCGTGGGCGAGCCGATCAATCCCGAGGCGTGGGTCTGGTACAGGGAGCACATCGGCGGCAACCGCACGCCGATCGTTGACACGTGGTGGCAGACCGAGACGGGGATGATCCTCATCACTCCGCTGCCGGGAATCACCACGCTCAAGCCAGGCTCGGCAACCAAGCCATTCCCCACCATCGACGCCGCGGTCTTCGACAACAATGGCAAGGAGGTCGGGCCCGGCGGCGGCGGCTACCTGGTCATCCGCAAACCGTGGCCGGCAATGCTGCGCGGGATCTACGGCGACCCCAAGCGATACGAGGAGACCTACTGGAGCCGTTGGAAGGACACGTATTTCGTGGGCGACGGCGCTCGCATCGACGAGGACGGGGATTTCTGGCTGTTGGGTCGAGTCGACGACGTCATGAACGTGTCAGGCCACCGCATCTCGACAATCGAGATCGAGAGCGCCCTGGTCAGCCACAAAGCGGTTGCCGAAGCAGCAGTCGCCGGCCGCAACGATGCTCAGACGGGCCAGGCCATCGTGGCCTTCGTCACGTTGAAGGCCGGAATTGAAGGCTCGCCGGCGATGATGAAGGAGCTGCGCAACCACGTCGGCACCGTGATCGGAAAGTTCGCGGCGCCGGCCAACATCGTGTTCACACCCGAGCTGCCGAAGACGCGATCGGGCAAGATCATGAGAAGGCTGCTCCGCGACGTGTCGGAGAACAGGCCGTTGGGCGACACGACCACGCTGGCGGATCCAACAGTCGTCGCCGAGATTGCGCGACGCGGGAAGGAAGAGGCGGCGAAAGAAGAGGGGTAGCGGCCGGCTCACTCACGGCTTCGCTTCGCTCGCCTCGTCCCTTGGCACGGTCTCTGTTTTTGTCCCTGCACCCCCGCCGTGCCAGGCCCATACCCGTGCTCATTCGTGCAGTTGCTTTCTCTGCCGGCTTCGCTTCGCTCGCCCCACTCATTGCACGCTCTCTGTTTTTGGTCCCTGCACCCCCGCCGTGCCAGGCCCCATACCCGTGCTCATGCGTGCGGTTGCTTTCTTTGCCGGCTTCGCTTCGCTCGCCCCGCTGATTGCACGGTCTCTGTTTTTGGTTCCTGCACCCCCGCCGTGCCAGGCCCCATACCCGTGCTCATTCGTGCAGTTGCTTTCTCTGCCGGCTTCGCTTCGCTCGCCCCACTCATTGGACGCTCTCTGTTTTTGGTCCCTGCACCCCCCGTCGTGCGATGCCATTGCCCCGTGCTCGTGCCGGTGGTTGCTTTCTCTGCCGGCCCGTGCTCATTCGTACGGCAGGAATCTGAGTTGGCTCACACTTCCCGCAGTGACCCTCGACCCCGCCGTTGAAGCCCCGTTAGAGGTTGACGACCCAAAAACCCCCGACGTCCCCAACGCCCCCACCCTCGCGCCAAGCCCAGGGCGCCGGCCACGCCGTCCACTGCGCGCAATCAACCCGCTCCTGGCCCTGCTCGTCTCCGCCGCCGTCCTCTACGCCTCCTTCATCGGCGCCGGCCCGTTGCCGGCCCTAGGCCCAACCTTCAACCCCGCCACCGGCGCCTGGTCGATGGCGGCCGAAGCCGCCCCCGTCCACAACGAAACCCTCACCATCGCCGGCCTTCAGCAACCGGTCCGTGTCATGTTCGAAAAGGACGGGACCGCGCATGTCGTCGCGCAAACAGACGCCGACCTCTTCCTGGCCGTCGGCTACGTCCACGCCCGCTTCCGCCTCTTCCAGATGGACCTCATGCGCCGCCAGGGCGAGGGCCGCCTATCCCAGGTCATCGGCAAGGCCGCGCTCGACAGCGACCGCTTCGAGCTCCAGCTTGGCCTCCTGCGAACCGCGCAGCTGGAATGGGCCCAAGCCGACGACATCACCAAAGTCGCCCTGACCGCCTACGCCAAGGGCGTCAACGACAGGATCGACGAGGCCAGGAAAACGCATCAGCTCGACGTGATGTTCACGTTGCTCGGCTACCAGCCCCAGCCGTGGACGCCCATCGACACCCTCATCGTCAAAGGCGACATGACGCAGACTCTCAACTTCACCGACACGCCGCTGGTGATGGAATTGCTCAACAAGGCGCTCGGCCCTGACCTGACCCAGCAGTGGTTCCCGGTCCTCCCCCCGAACCCTCAATCGCCCTACGACCCTGGCCCCTATCCGACCCAGGCCAAGCCCGCCCCGATCACGGTGCTGAGCTCCGTCACCGACTCCCAGGCAGCTACGGCCCTGGCACTGCACGACCGCCTGGCCAACCTTCCCCCAGGCCTTCTCGCCACCGGCGGCGCCAGCAACAACTGGGCCGTGGGCGGAGCGAAGAGCGCGAGCGGCGGCGCGCTGATGGCGGGCGACCCTCACCTGCATCTCACATTGCCCTCGATCTGGTTCCAGCTGACCGAGGACTCGCCCGACTATCACACGAGCGGCGTCAGCATCCCCGGCACCCCAGTCGTGCTGATCGGCCACAACCAGCACATCTCCTGGAGCCTGACCGACGCGCAGAACCAACAGACCTTCTTCTACGAGGAGAAGGAGGACACGGCACACCCCGGCCAGTATTTCTGGAAGGACGCCTGGCACAACTACGACACCGTCAAGTACGACATCCCCGTGTTGGGCGGCCCCACCGACCACCTCGTTGTGAAGCTCAGCACCCACGGTCCGGTGATCAGCGAGCGCGGCCTCACGACATCGGTGTGGTGGGCCGGCAACATCGCATCGCAGGACTTCGGCGTCCTCATGCGGGTCGGCCAGGCCTCCAACTACCAGGGCTTTCGCGACGCGCTGCGCGACTGGCACTCCCCGACCCACAACTTCGTCTATGCGGATGACGCGGGCAACATCGGCCTCATCTCAGCCGGCTACTACCCGCTCGTCGCCCAGGGCCAGCCCTGGCTACCGCTGCCGGGCACCGGCGAGTACGACGTGACCGGCACCGTGCCCTACGACGACATACCTCAGATCTACGACCCGCCGAGCAACATCGTGTGGAGCGCGAACCAACGCCAGGTTGGACCCGACTACCCGTACTACATCGGCACCGCCTCGAACTTCTTCGACCCGGGTTACCGGGCGAACGAGATCAAGCGGGTGCTCAGCCAGCCCGGCAAGCTCACCGCGGCCGACATGATGGCGCTGCAGACCGACACGCGCGATTTCCTCGCGTCGGAGATGACACCGATCCTTGTGCAAGCGCTGGCCGGCGACCAGCTCACCTTGTCCGAGCAGCAGGCGCGCGATCTGTTGGCAAGCTGGGACTTTCGGATGGAGACAGGGTCCGCCGCGGCCTCGATCTGGTCGACGTTCTGGCAGTCGTACCTATCGCAATCCTTCGACCCGACGTGGAAGGCAAAGAACGTTTCGGTGGACCGGAGCGAGCTGGACGATGCATTGGGGCAATTCCTGGAGGCGGCGACCCTCAGCTCGGGGCCGTCCCAGGAACCGACGTTGCGTGCAGCGTTCCACGATGCCTTCTCCTCCTTGAGCAAGCAGCTCGGTGGCGAACCCGGCTCCTGGACGTGGGGCAAGCTCCACACCCGCGAGCTCGAGAACCTCGCCCAGGTGTCGGGTCTCAGCTACGGCCCGCGGCTCGACCGCGGCGACGGCAACACACCGCTCGCGGCGGGCGGCGATCCCTCCACTCACGGTCCTAGCTGGAGGATGGTCGTTGACTGGGGCGCGAAGACCTTCAGCGGCATCTATCCGGGCGGCCAGAGTGAGAACCCCGCCTCCGCGTGGTACACGAACAAGGTCGACGCGTGGTGGAGCGGCCTGTACGCGCCGATGCTGTCCGCCGACGAAGCCTCGTTCGCATCCGGCGTGGCGACCTGGGCGATGCAGCCATGAAAGGCTGGCTCAGGTTCTTCATCACGCTCATCGGCGTGGCCGTTTCGCTGACGGGCCTTCTGTTCGGCGCCTGGTGGGTGACGTTTCTGGCAGGACTGGTAATCGGCGTCTTCATTGGGCAAGGCCGAGTCGCCGTTCCCGCGGGCGCGCTTGCAGGCCTGGTGAGCTGGGGATTCGGCCTGGCAGTCTTGCAGGTGTATTTCGGACTTGGGCCGTCGGCGCGCAGCCTGGCCGCGATCATGGGTTTCACGGGCCAGCCCGCGATTCCACTCGTCCTCACTTGTCTGGTCGGCCTGCTGCTCGGCCTGACCGGCGCGTGGCTGGCGTCAGCTCTGCGAGGTCTGCTCGTCCCGGCGACTCGCTAGGTCCCAGGCGTGTGGATTGTTTTCCACTGGAGACCGCCGTCGACCGTTCTGTAGATCTCCCCGCGCACAGTTCCGTAACCGACGGTGGAATCGGCGAAGTCGAAATTGGCGGCGACCGGGGCAGCCTGTGAATAGTCGGATGCGTACCGATGCCAGGTGAAGCCGGCATCGGTTGTCTCTGTTGACTGCCCAGGCCCGATCAGCTTGAGCCAGCGCGCGGCTGTTACAAAGGTCACATTCCCGTCCGGTTGGACCGCGCTGGTTGCATAAGCCCAGGTTGCTCCTCCATCGGTTGAACGGAACACGTATTGCGTCACCGAGGCCGATGTGGAGGAAGCTGAAACCAGAAGTACAGAGCCGAAGGCGCGTACAAGTCCAGGACGCAGGACGGAGCCTGCTCGTGTCTTAAACCCGGGGGGATCTGGGAGCGGAGCGGATCCAATCCACGTCCGTCCGGCATCTGTCGAGCGGTAAATCAGCGGGGCGTGATTTGAATCCCATGCATCGAGAAATCCGCGAGTTGAATCCACAATCGCTAGACCTTGCTTGCACTGTGCATCTGCAATGCCGTTGGATCCAAGTGGCTGCCATGTGGCGCCCGCGTCAGTCGTGTGCCAAATAGAGATCGTCTCAGTGGCGCAGTCGCCGTTGGGTTCGAAGCTAACGCTGTACCAGCCCTCGGTGTCACTGATGAACGAGATATTGGGTGAGAAGTATTGGAACTTGGCCGGAACGGGTCTTTGGTTCCAGGTGGCGCCGCGGTCGGTAGAGCGATACAGATATCGGTAGTCCACGAGTGTCCATATGACGTTGGCTGAAGGTGCGCTTAACTCCGCAGACGAAGGCATCTGAATTCGGCCCGGCGGCTTGGTCAGGACACCAGGTATGGAAGCTGGTGCGGGCGTGGCTGTCGGAGTCGCGGTTCCAGGTGGCGGCTCGTTGCGAGCCTGGCGCGCGAGGAGAAGGACGCCAACGGTTGCGAACACGAGAACCACCG
>JAYUFT010000120.1:0-1850 GCA_043738605.1 Candidatus Dormiibacterota bacterium
GCGCGGCGCTCAGCGAGGGCGTCCACCCGGATACCGTCGCCGTCTCGAACGCCCTCATCGGCTCGCGGGGGGGTAAGAAGGGCACGCACTTCAACACGCTGCTGTCTGCGGAGCTCGAGTACACGGACAACTTCAGCGGCGCCCTGGAATCCGTCGCACGCGTGAGAGTCGAGAAGCTCGGGAAGGAGTCGGCGACATGACGCGCTGGGGTATGGTCCTCGACCTGGCACGGTGCATCGGTTGCAATGCCTGCACCGTAGCCTGCAAGATCGAGAACGGCACTCCCCCCGACACCTACTGGGCCCGGGTCTACACCGAGGAGACGGGGACTTACCCGGATACCAAGACCGTCTACGTGCCGGTGCTGTGCAACCAGTGCGCGGACGCGCCGTGCGTGTCCGTCTGCCCGACGAAGGCGACCTACCAGCGTGACGACGGCATCGTCCTTGTCAACCCTGACCTTTGCATCGGCTGCCGGGCTTGCATGACGGCCTGCCCCTACGCCGCCCGCTTCTACCTTCAGAAGGGGGTCCTCGAGGCTGGCTACTACGGCGAGCGCACGGACTTCGAAGAGAAGAAGTGGCAGTGGTTCCAGGAGGGCACCGTCACCAAGTGCACGTTCTGCGCTCATCGCGTGGACGAGGGCCTAGAGCCGGCCTGTGTTATCACCTGCCCGACCGATGCCCGCATCTTCGGCGACCTCGAGGACGCCGACAGCAAGGTGAGCGTGCTGATCCGGGAGCGAAACGGCCAGCAGCCGCTGCCCGAATTCGGCACCAACCCCTCGGTCTACTACGTGGAATAGAGAGAAAGGAGTCGGGATGTCCAAAGACCGGCCGTTGGTGCTTCGGCCCAACCAGTTCCTGATCGGCTACCAGCCCCAGCGGGAGTGGGCCTGGCTACTCGCCACGGCGTTCTTCCTCGGCAGTGTCGGAGCGGGCCTTTTCGTTGTCTCCTACTTCAGCCAGTTCAAGTTGGGCGCGGTCGTCGGGCTGCTGATCGTCGGGGTCGGCAAGGGCACGGCCCACCTGCTGTACCTCGGTCGGCCGTTGCGTTTCTTGCGCGTGGTCGTCGGCTGGCGTACGTCCTGGATCTCGCGCGGGGCCATTGCGATGGGCGTCTACCTCGCCTGCGGCGCCATCTACGTGGCTCCCTACGTCCACATCTCGTTCGTCCCCCGCGGCGTTGCAAGCGCCTTCGGGGTCGTGGCTTTGGTCGCAGCGGTCGTCGTGATGTTCTACGACGGTTTTGTGCTGAAGGCGAGCCGGGGCGTCCCGCTCTGGGACTCGTACCTGATGCCTGTGCTCGTGCTGTTCTACGCCCTCCTCGGCGGTACGTCGCTAACGCTCTTGGTCGAACTTTTTTCGGGGGAAGCGACACGGACGCGGATCGAATGGTTGGGGATCGCGCTGCTCTTGTTTAACGGCGTACTGATCAGCCTCGTGATCCTCACGGCAAAGGTCCGACAGGCGGCGGCGGAGGCTGCCGTGGCCTTGCTCACGCGCGGGCCGATGACGTGGCTGTTCTTCGGCGTCGCGGTAGGGCTCGGGATCGGCGGGACACTCGTCCTCGTCGGGATCTCGATCGCCACAGGCAGCGTGGTGGCCCTCGCAATCGGAGTAGCGACAGACCTCCTGGGTCATTTCTTCGTCGTGTTCTCGCTATTGCGGGTGGGGCTCCATCCAACGATCCGCTCTGTACCCAAGCGGGGACTCCCTGCCACCGTGGGGGCATGACAGTGGCGGACGTCGGAACCAGCCCAGAGGGTATGTGGCTCGACACGGCACGGCAACGCCTGGCAGACGTTACTGGCGAGTCACTCTCGGAGTACGAGGTGAGCCATGCAAGCG
>JAYUFT010000121.1:0-16955 GCA_043738605.1 Candidatus Dormiibacterota bacterium
GAGACTGGACGATGGGCGAGCGGCGTGGCCATGGAGAGCAATGTCCCTCGTACTCGCTCTGTTGGGCGCCCTGCGCGCGGCGCTCAGAACCCGCACTGACCTCACTCTCGACAACCTGGCGCTCCGGCAGCAACTCGCCCTGCTCCGCCGCAGATCGAAGCGACCGCAATTCGGGTGTCTCGATCGTGCGTTCTGGATGTGGCTCTCCCACCGCTGGGCCAGGTGGCGCGAGGCGCTGCACCTCGTTCGCCCCGAGACCGTGATTTCGTTGGGAGCCCGTGCGCACCATGGCGCGGGCGAATCCGCTCTGGGGTGCGCCACGCATTCACGGCGAGTTGCTCAGGCTCGGGCTCGAGGTCTCGCAGCGCACCGTTGCCCGACTCATGCCGCGTCGCCCGAAGCCACCCTCTCAGACCTGGCGAACGTTCCTTCAGAACCACCTCGCCGACCTCGTCTTCGTCGTACCAACCGCGACCTTCCGGGTGCTCTACGTGTTCGTGGTCCTGCTGCATCGTCGCCGTCAAGTCATCCACTTCAACGTGACCGATTCCCCCACCGCCGCCTGGACCGCGCAGCAAATCGTCGAGGCATTTCCCGATGACTCAGCGCCGCGTTACCTCCTCCACGATCGCGACAGCATCTACGGCGGCGAGTTTCGGCGACGGCTGAGAGGCATGGGCATCGCCGAAGTTATGACGAACGCCCCGTTCGCCGTGGCAGAACCCCTTCTGCCGAGCGAGCGATCGGCACCATCCGCCGCGAACTACTCGACCACGTAATCGTCTTGAACGAGGAACACCTCCGTCGGCGAGCGAGCTGTTGAGGCACGCGACGGGACGCTGATCGCGCTCGGGTAGCCGAGCTGTGAGCTGAAAGGCCTTCCGCAACTTCCCACGCGGTGCGGGGCTTCTGCGTTCCGCCTCGCGCTGAGGTTTGCCCCCTGATATATCACCTTGCTTTAATGCGACAGGACATCGTCCTTTTTGCCGTCACCGTCGTCGATTACGACCAGGCGATCGCGTTCTATACCGCCAAGCTCGGCTTCGAGCTGCTCGAGGACACCGACCTCGGCAACGCCAAGCGCTGGGTCCGGGTGCGCCCGCCCGGCTCGACGGGCACGGGCATCCTGCTCGCGCGCGCGGTCAACGACCAGCAGAAGGCCAGCGTCGGCAACCAGACCGGCGGACGGGTCTTCATCTTCGTCGAGACCGACGACTTCTCCCGCGATCACCGGGCGCTGCTCGAGCGCGGGGTCGTCTTCGTGCGCCCGCCGTCGAAAGAGCCCTATGGCACGGTGGCGGTCTTCGAGGACCTCTACGGGAACCGCTTCGACCTGATCCAGTTCAGCAGCGAAGCAGCAGGCGGAGCCGGGTCGGCAGCGCGGCGTCCTTGATCTCCAGCTCTTCGACCACCCGCTCGAGCGCCACCTTCTCCTTGTCGCGGACGAGACCATCTCGATTCACTTCCGCATCGCGCTGACCACGTTTCTTGGCGGCGGGAGCATCGTCCGGTGTGACAACCACACTGACGTACGACGGATCAGGCCAGAGGGTCTCGAAGATGACGCCGGGTGCCACCGTCCTCTATGCGGGCAAGCTGTACGAGTGTGGGGCGACCTGCACGAAGTACATCTATGCGGGCGGCATGCGCATCGCTGCTTCAGACGATAGCGGCTCGGTCCGCTACTTCCATCCAGATCATCTCGGCAGTACGCGAGTGGTGACGGATGGCGCGAACAGCACCGCTGAGTGGTTGTTCTACCAGCCGTACGGCCGGATCGAGTCAGACAGTGCGCCCATGGTAAGTCCGTCAAGTTCACCGACCAGGGATGGGATTCCGAGTTAGGCTTGTCCAACTACGAAGCTCGGCTATACGATCCGGCTCTGGGTCGCTTCATCAGCGCAGACACAATCATTTCGTCGCGGGCCCGATGACGCTCGCCAGTCGAAATGCCTGAGCGCACGCCGCCATCCGGCAGCCCGACGGCACCTGCGGCGCGCTGGTGGCGCCAACTCTGCGTGCCCTTGGGGAGCCGCGGAGCGACGAAATGCTGCACTCGACTGCCGGCGAACTGAACTTTGCGAAAACTGTTTAGGTGTCAGGCAGCAGACGGCCGGGCGTGCTGGAGCATCGCGATGGCGCCCGCCGGGTCGGCGACTTCGATCACCAGCTCGGCGTAGCGCTCATCGGTGAGCTCCACGACGATGGCGCGATCCGATCGGATCACATCCCAGAACGACCAGCGGCCGCCAAACTCGCGGTAGCTGCCGGCGGTGATCAGGCCGGGTACGTGGGTGCCGGGCAGCCGCAGCCCCGCCGGCGGCCGACGCGCCGTCGCTGGATCGGCGTTCACGGCGCGGATGTGCGCGAGCGGAATGCGCAGCCGGCTCTTGAGCGCCCAGACCTTGTGCAGGCCCCGCACTTCGAAGACCGCGTGCTGACCGTCGAACGAGATGTCGACCATGGCGAATCTCCCTGCCCCGACGCTCGGCGCGATGCCAGCCAGCGTCGCGCGACTGGAGACTCTGCATTCGCGCGCGCGACCGGCGCCAGCCAGGTCCGCCAGGCTAGCACCGTTAGAGGCGCGTGGCTCTGGCATCCTTCCCAGGCGCGTGGGAAATCATGGGCAGATCCTTTCGGTCCTCGTTGTGGAGAGGCGGTTGCGGATCAGCGAGAGGCCGGGGCGTGTGCCGGCTCGAGCGCGGAGCGGCTCGGTCTTACCGCCCCGCTCGATGCGCCAGGCTTCGTCGCCATTGCGAATCGACTCTCGGCCGCGCGCAATCCCGAGGCCCGTTCGTACGCCGCGAGGTCGTAGCCGCGCGCCCAACGCTCAACGCGGCGTTGGTTTCGAGAACCTTCATTCCTATAACTAGCGGAGGCGCCCAGCGCTTGTGCATGCGCCCCTCGCGGTGCTCCAGTTGTAGGGCGGTCCGGAGGGGGATGGTCGATGCTACTGTTGCCCGTGTAGCGGAATCGAGCCGCGCTGACAACGCTACCGGGGCGTCCATGTCGCGCCGGCGCCGATGACCGTCAGCGTCCGGCTGAAGTCCGAAACGCGGAATGCTCCCCAATACCCGTCGAGCGAAAGATGGACGAGGTGATCGACAGCGCCGACTGCAAGCCCGCATCCCAACCGAATTCGAACGGCGAGCGCAGCGCCAGCGGCGAGCCCAGGGCGGTCAGCAGCCGAGCATGGCCGGTCACCTCCCAAGGACCTGCGGCCAGCGTCGCCGCGGCACCGGGGTTGAGGACGCTCAGATCGAGGAAATCGTTCACTCGCAGCCAGGCGTCGGCACGCAGCGACTCCTCCTGTGCGATGATCTCGTGCACGGTGGAGTAAGCATCGATGGCCAGCTGCGGGTGTGGATCGGCCGTCCACCGCGCCAACGAAGAAGAACTCCAGGGCGCTCTGGCGGCCGCTACCGACAGCTCGAGACGGGAGCGTTCACCGCGCTTGGCGGCGAGCGCCGGCGTCTCCACCGGCAAGAGGCTCGACTCGTCGAGCGCCAGCGGCGATGCGCCCACGGTAACCTCGCGCGCGCGGCCCTCCTTCGCCGGAGCTGCGCAACAGGTAGTGCCCCGCCGGCAGGTAGTGCCCCGCCGGCACCGCCAGCCGCAGCTGGCGCGCGCCTTCCGGCACTTCCATCACCACCAGGCCGCTGCCCAGATCGATGAGCTGCAGTGGACCTTTGCGCGGCCCCCGCTGCAGGAATCGACGATTCCCACCCGCACCGAGGCGGCCGGGTCCTCCAGCCGCTTGCGCACCTGCTCGATCGCCAGCGCCCTGCCGTCAGAATAGAGCGCTTGCGCGTCGGCGTGGCCTGAGTAGTAGAAGAGCAGCATCGACTCGCCACCGCCGGCTACCGCCAGGGCCGAATCCAGGGCCTCCAGGACCGCGTCGGGAGCGGGATCGAACAACACCCGCACGTCGGCCGGCGCGAACTGGCCGACCTGGCGCAGCGCCTCCGCCACCGACAGCGCGTCGTCGTGGGCGAAGCGCAGCGAGGGGGAGCCGGCAGGACCCCGGTTCGATCCGACCACCACCTCGGCAAGCAGCTCTTCGCTCCCTGTTACGTTGGCGGCTGGAGCGCCGCCGAACACTGGGGGCTCACGGAGCAGATCTTTCGCTCGGTCTTCATCGCGTCGGCCGCATCCGTTGGACGGAGCCGGCTCTCGTTTCTCGGCGCCGAATTTCGCATCGCCAAGATTCCTCGCGGACGAATTGAGAAGGCAACCACCATCTGGCGGGGCCGCGAGCGTGTCCAGGTCTCCGACCGTGAGCTGACGATCGCAGATGCGCTGATCACTCCCGATTGGGTGGGCGGCTTCCGGCATCTCGCACAGATCTTTCATACCTACCGCGAGAGCAAGGACTGGAATCCGACTCGTCTTGTTTCGCGGATGGAACTGCTCGGAAAAGGATCTGCCTTCAAACGTCTTGGCTGGCTCCTTGAGCAGGCCTTCCCGGCGGCAACTGACCTCATCAGTCTCTGCTTCCGCAAGCGAAGTGCGGGACTTATCGCTCTCAATCCGAAGGTGCGCGCGAGCGGTCGCATCAACAAGCGATGGGGACTCCGGGTCAACGTCACCCTGGACGATCGATTACCGCTGACGGCAGCCGTTTCGTCGAGCGCATCCTTACCGCCGTCACCACGCTCAAGCAGCAGCGCAGGCCTTTGCTCGATTACCTCGAACGCGCCTGTCGCGCTCGCGACGCGGGTTGCGCGGCGCCGTCTTTATTGCCGACTGCTTGTACTGTCTGATTCACCAGCCGGTGAACGCTTACGACGCGGTTTCCGGTAAAAGGCCCATCTCGCGCCAGTGCGCTACGGGTGTCCGCGACTCACCCGTAATGGGTCGAATAGTATCGCGGCGGCGATGGGCGGTGTCAGAGACATCTCCGATCTGGGTATTTTCGTAGAAATTCGTGAGGCGACGATCTGGAGCGCGGCGTGAAGAAGCACAAGTAAGTAAGTACATGTGGGGCCTGCTTCCTCCTCGGCGAACGATTGCACTTTTCCGCTCGCGACTGTTCCCCACGGTGGCGCACCTTGCGCCGAGCAACGCAATTGCTATCTAACCTTCGTCGCGGTCGGATTTCCCGGGCCGCTGGGGAAGGAGCTGCAGATGCGAGTCCCACGCCTGATCCTTTCGCTCGCCATGCTGACCCTCGCCTCCGCGTGCGGCCAAGGCGTCAACAGCGCGGCGCGGCCCAACACCATGATCGACACCAAGGCGCACGAATCGTTCTTCCCCATCGCCGCCGGGTCGAAGCACGCGCTCGGCTCGGACTCCCCGGCGATCACCTGCAACTCGTGCCATGGCGGCAGCAACAGCTTCAAGCAGTTCGACTGCCTCTCCTGCCACCAGCACCAGGACCAGGCCACCCTCACCGCCGGGCACCGCGGCGTGTCGCAATTCGCCTACGACAGCGCCAGCTGCTACTCGTGCCACCGCAACGGGGCTGCAGGCGGAGCCGTTCCTGCCGGCGCAATCAGCGATCCCGCAAAGAGCCTTACGATCAACGCCGAGATCCCGTCTTATGTGGACACCTCGATTTCGAGCCTCAGTCCCCAGACCGAGACTCTGCCCATGCCGATGTACCACGCATCGCCAAACGTGGTCGCCGCCTCCCTCACGAGCTGCGGAAACTGCCACGTCAACGCTGGCATGGGCGCGTTTTTTCCGGGCGATCTCCATTTGTCGCTGGCGAGCCTCAGCCTGGCCCAACCGACGGCGTGCGCGGATTGCCATGCCAGCTCGATGCCGATCGGCTTCGTCGGCCCGACCGCGACCAATCCAGCGAGGAGCCCCGCCTCCAGTGAAATGAAGCACGACGCCGTCCTCTGGAGCAAGGGACTGCCGACCAAGGCGAGCGCCGTTCCTCAGGACTGCGCGGTCTGCCACGTGACTCCGACCATGACCATGTCGGCGACCTGGGCGACGAGTCGGGCGGGAACGACCCCGGCTCGCTTCCATGTGTCTTTGACGGCGGCACCCCTGCCGCAGCCGAACTCTTGCGTCGACTGCCACGCCAACTCGCGGCCGGCGGTCCCCCTCACCTCGGCAAATGCGGCCCTCCCTGCCAACGTGCAGTTCGACCACTCCGTCGCGGAGGCGCTGGGCGACTGCACGTCGTGCCACCTGAACGGCGGCGCAACGCAATGGAGCTCGTGGTCCGGAGGTCAGTTCCATCTCGCGGGCAGCGCGACGCCCACGAGTTGCTTGCCTTGCCACGCAAGCGAGCGGCCGACCTCGACGTCAACGTGGGTCAGCACGACGTACAAGAACTCGCCGTTCGATGACGTGCCGAACACGTTGGGCATCGGGCATGGCGCGGGCCAGGATTGCGTCACCTGCCACGCCGGTCCCGGGACCGGTACCTGGGGCGGAACGCCGAAGCAGAACTGGGCAGGCGGATATTTCCTGCATGGTGCCGGCACCACCTCGGCCACCACGTGCTTCCAATGCCACACGACGCAGCGGCCAGACCTGGTGTACGGCGCAGCAGCAGCAAGCGCGCTCCCCGGGAGTTTCGATCACTCGGTAAATGGCACTGGCGATTGCTTCGGCTGCCACCAGGCGACGGTGAAGGCGAATCCATCCTCCTACGTCACCTATTGGGATGGAAGGAGCGCGAACACGAGCGACTGGAAAGGCGGACTGGGGTATCCAGGTTCGACGCTGATCAGCGCGCCCAGTCAATTCATCAGCGTGACGGAGACGACGCTGAACCACCCGCCCGGTGCAAAACTCGTCACCAGCACGAGCTCGATCACCGCCACGCTCTACAACGCGATGCTGCACACTTCGCTCCAGGTTCCCCCCTCATTGCGTCCCACGAAAGACACCGATTACCCGACGTGCTCGAAGTGCCATGCGGGGATCGATTCCACTGGAAAGCCGATCGGCCCGAACCCGGGGTTGCAGAATGGCCAGTTCCACTCGGCGCTGACGGCCAACTCGCTGCCCCAGCCCACGAGCAATTGCTTTGATTGCCATGCGCAAATGCGGCCCACGGGGATCGTCCAGCTGGCCGGTTCGGATTTGCAGCCGATGGATCACAACGCGACGTTCGTTTCAGGTTCCAACGTGAACCAGATCGATTGCTCGACCTGCCACAGCCATGCCGGATCGACCACTCCGGGGTGGGCGGATGGCCGATTCCACACCAACATCGGCGCCGCGGTTCCCGCGGACTGCACCACCTGCCACTATCCTTTGATGGCGGATGCCGCCAAGTCCGATCTCTCGAGCGGCGTGAACTACGCGATGAAGCACACCTCGAGCCAGCTCACTTTCCAGAACTGCCAGCTCTGCCACGCGACCGCGCTGTCGAGGGGGGCTAGCACTCCGGACGTCTCGACCTTGTGGCAGCCGGGGGCCTTCCACGCGAGCCTCGCGCCACAGCCGACCGCCTGCCTCACCTGCCATGCGATCTCCGAGCCGGCCGCGAAAGCGTCCACGCAGAGCAGCGTGAACTACAACCTGCCCCTGGGAGGTACTTCGACCAACGCGGCCCAGTGGATGAACCACGGCTCCGGCTTCGCGACCGGAAAGGATTGCGTCACCTGCCACGCGGCGGACGCGAAGGCTTCGGGGGCCGCGTGGAGCAAGTCAGACTCGTTCCACGGAGTGGTCTCGAACCCGGGCAGTTGCAAGGAGTGCCATGGTCTCACCAACGGCGGCGGCTCCACGGCGGGCACCAACAACAACCTGCCCGTGGGCCTCACCAACTCCTCCACCGTGACCTCGGCAGCTGCCGACAACACCACCGGCGTTCCCTCCGGCACGCTCGATCAGATCACGCACGCGGACATCAACATCTCGGGCCACGATTGCAACTTCTGCCACACACAGAAGGGCGTCTCGACCGCTTCCGGTGTGCAAGGCAAGGAATGGGCGCAGGCTGCGTTCCACGCGAACTTCACCTCAACGAACCCGCTGCTGATGAACGGGAACACGGGGCGCTGCAGCGACTGCCACATGAACGTCAAGCCTGGCGCCGGCTTCGCCGCGTTCGATCACACCGCTTTCACCGCCACCCCAGGAAGCCAGGACTGCAGCAGTTGCCACTCCTGGCCGGGAACCGGCACGCCGACCCCCAACTGGCTTGGAGCGAGCGCAGCTCCCGCGCTCGTGACCTTGACGAATTGGGGCTACGGTTCTCCGACTACGCATACCGTTACTTTCGCGCATCCGAGCCCGAGCACGTATACCAGCTGTGCGCAATGCCACGCGGGCTCCAGCTTCTCGACTATCATCGATTTCAACCATGACGGGCTGACGCGCAATGTGACCGTCGACGGCGTGCCTGCAACTCCCAACCTGGGGACGAGCCAGTACAATATCTCGACCAACCCCACGTTCTGCGTGGCTTGCCATAGTTCGAATAGCCAATGGGTCAGTCGAGGAGTGTCCTCGACCATTATCGCAGATACGACCAGCGGAAGCACGACCGTGACCACCGGCTCCACCAGTGCTTTGACGTTGGGGATGACAATCAGCGGGACAGGGATTCCGATCAATACGACGATCACGGCGATACCCAGCGCCACATCAATTACTGTTTCGACCGCGGCCAATGCGACGACCACAGGAACCACTTTGACCGTGACCCATATGAGCATCAGGCAGGCGACTATCGGAAGCCACAATGGCTCGACGAATGGCGAGGAGTGCACCTCATGCCATTACGTCGGCGGTAGGGACCATCTGACCCCGCCGACTCCTGGAGTTTTCGGGACCGGATCGATCAGTGGCAACTAACCGCAGCCTGCCTCGCGCTGGCGTGCGTCGATGATCGCCGTCGCTGCCTCCGGGATCTGCCGGCGCTACGGGCGCCGCTGGGCCCTGACAGACGTGAGCTTCGACATTCCCCAGGGATCGCTGGTGATGGTCGCCGGCCGCAACGGCTCGGGAAAATCCACCCTGCTGCGGGTGCTCGCCACCGCCATCCGCCCGGACCGGGGGACCGTCCGCATCCTCGGCCTCGATGTGCGCAGCGATCGGCAGAGCGTAAGGCGGAAGATCGCGCTCCTCGGCCACCGGACCCATCTGTACGAACCATTGACTGCGCTCGAGAACCTGGCGGTGTCCGCGCGCTTCCTCGGTACCGATGCGGGACGAAGCGCGCTTCTGGCACGCCTCGAGGAAGTCGGGCTCGCCGATCGCGGCGACGATCCGGTGCAGACGTTCTCCGCCGGAATGCGGCAACGCCTCGCGCTCGCCCGCGTCCTGCAGCAGGAGGCCCAGGTCGTGCTGCTCGACGAGCCGTACGGCCACCTCGACCCGCCGGGCTTCCTGCTTGTGGACGGTCTGCTGCAGCGGCTGCGCAGGCAAGCGACGACGGTGCTGATGGCCACGCACCTGGTGCACCGCGGCCGGAAGCTCTCCGACCTCGGCCTGGTTCTGGAGGCCGGCCGCCTCGTTTTCGCGGGTGCGGCCGCAAACCTTCCCGAGCCCGCGGGAGCGGATGCAGCCGGCTTCGCGGAGGGCGCGTGAATGATCTTTTGGCCGCCCTTCACAAGGACCTTCTCCTCCAGTGGCGGGGGCGAGCCCAGCTGGTGGCCATCTTCGCCTTCGGGGCTGCGACCCTGCTGCTCTTCAGCTTCGCGATCGGACCGGACTCTGCGGCGCTGCGCCAGCACGCGGCTGGCTTTCTCTGGCTGGGGCTGCTCCTCGCGTCCACGCTATCCCTGGCCGAAAGCTTCGAGCGGGAGATGGAGGAGCAAGCGCTCGAAGGCCTGCTCCTGCTCCCGGCCAGCGAGCGAGGCCTCTATTACGGAAAGGCCATCGCCAACTGGCTTCACCTCACCGTGCTTGGCGCTGCCCTGGTCCCGATCATGGTCGTGCTCTACGACGCGGGCACTCTTCGTCTGCCGTCCCTCCTCGGCGTGATTGCGCTCGGCACAGCCGGTCTCTCCGCGCCCGGGACGCTTTACGCGGCCATGACTTCCCAGACCCGCGCTCGCCAGACGCTCCTGCCCCTCTTGCTGTTTCCACTGGTTGTTCCGGTGCTCCTCGCCGCAGTGAAGGCTACATCACTGCTGATCCTCGGCGACCCGATGGCTCAATTCCGACCTTGGATTACGCTTCTCGTTGCGTTCGCAGTGGTACATTGGTCGATCGGTGGCCTGCTCTTCGGGCGCGTGGTGGAGGACTGATGCAACGATCGCCGGCAAGACCCTTAGCGCTCGTCGCGCTCGGAGTGGCGCTGCTCCTCGCCGGGTCCTGGTGGGGCCTGACGAAGGCTCCCGCGGAAGTCTTCATGGGCGACGTGCAGCGGATCATGTACGTCCACGTGCCGACCGCCTGGAACGCGATGCTCGCCCTGACGTTCTCGTTCGTCTGCGCAGTCTGCTTTCTGCTGACCAACGCCTGGAAGTGGGACAGCCGGCTGGAAGCGTCGATGGAGATGGGCGTCGTGCTCTCCCTCCTCCTCTGCGTGCAGGGATCGATCTGGGCCAAGCCCACCTGGGGCGTCTGGTGGGACTGGGATCCGCGACTCACCACCACCGCGGTGATGGTGTTCTCGTTCGGGGGCATCCTCGCGTTGCGCGCATTCGTCGACGAACCCTCGAGACGCGCCGTCTGGTCTGCGGTGTCCTGCATCGTCGCTTTCGTCAACGTTCCCATCGTCTACTTCTCGGTGAAGTGGTGGAACTCGTTGCACCAGGCGCAGTCCACGCCGCAGACCGTCTCCAGCGCCTTCCACTTGCCTCTGCGGATCAACGCCTTCGGCATCCTCTTCCTCTGGACCGGCCTGGTCTGGCTGCGGGCGCGGGTGGCGGCGCTGCGGCTGCGCAGCGAACTGGGACCTCCCCTCGCAGATGCGACGCAGACCGCCGGCGGTTCGACGGTACCGGGAGGTGCCTGGTGAGCGGCGTCGTCGAGGGCGGGTGGGAATTCGTGACGGCCGCATATCTGACGACGGCCGCTGTGTTCGCCGCCTACGCGACGTCGGTGTTCCTGCGCTACCGGACCGAGAAGCGCCGCGCCGTCAGCGCGGCCGAGCGGGAGGCACGCGGATGAGCACCAGCGAAACTCTCTTGCCAGATCCGCGCTTGAGCCCGGCGAGGACCAAGTGGTTCGCGTTGGGGGCGCTGGCGGTTGCAGCGGCCGCATTCCTGTTCATCGCCATTGGCGGGATCGGCGACAACCTCGTGTACTACTGGGGGCCCAAGGAGCTGCGCAGCGCCGGGAGCAAGGCGATCGGGGCCACCGTTCGACTGGGCGGGCAAGTGGCGGTCGGGTCGGTAAAGCGCGGAGACGGCGTCTCGGATCTCGAATTCGACGTCACCGACGGCACCGCCATCGTTCACGTGGTCTCCCGCGGCGTGCCTCCCCAGTTGTTCCGCGATCGCATCGGCGTGGTCGTCGAGGGCACGCTGGTGAAGGACGGAAGCTTCGAAAGCCGCCGCCTGATGGTGTCTCACGACAACAAGTACCGCGCCCCGGGCGACAAGAACGTCGACATCAAAGAGCTGATGCGCTCGACGGTGGGACTCGACGAGGCGCCGTCGCCGGGCACGGCGATCGCAGTGTCCCCACCGTAAGACCGGAGCCTTCCGCCTATGGTCCCTCTCCTCGGCCGCACCCTGATCCTGCTGGCGCTCCTCGCCGCGAGCGCCGGCTCCCTGGTGGGCTTCGTCGCGGGCGCGAGGCCGAGCGCAGTTGGCTGGAAGTGGGCCCGCCGCCTCGCCTACACCTTCGCGGCGTCGATGGTGCTGGCGAATCTGGTGATGGAATACGCACTCCTCACCCACGACTTCAGCGTCAGCTACGTGGCGCACGTCGGATCGCGATCGGTGCCGACGTGGGTTTCCATCGTCAGCCTCTGGTCGTCGCTCGAAGGGTCGATCCTGTTCTGGGGCCTGGTGATGGGTGTGTACGTGGCGGTCGCGACCTTCTGGAATGCAGACAAGCACCCGGAGTACATGCCCTACGCGATCGGCGTCTGGCTGGCGTGTGGCGCCTTCTTCAGCTTCCTGCTCGCGGGGCCTGCGCAGCCGTTCGCGACAGTGCTCAGTCCCGCCCTGGACGGGCCCGGGCCGAATCCGCTGCTGCAGAACCATTATCTGATGGTCATCCACCCCCCGTTCCTCTACTCGGGCTATGTGGGGATGACGATTCCGTTCGGCCTCGCCTGCGCCGCGCTCCTCGTCGGCCGCCTGGGCAACGACTTCATCCGGCCGCTCCGCAACTTCCTCCTCCTCTCCTGGATCTTCCTCACCTGCGCGATCGTGCTGGGCGGCTGGTGGGCCTACGAGGTGCTCGGCTGGGGAGGGTACTGGGCCTGGGACCCGGTCGAGAACGCGTCGTTCCTGCCCTGGCTCGTTGCGACGGCGGCGCTTCACTCGGCGCTCCTCGTCGAGCGGAAAGGCGTTCTCAAGGGCTGGACCGTCATCCTCGTGCTCGCCACCTACCTGCTCACCATTCTCGGCACCTTCATGACGCGCTCGGGTGTCTTCAACTCCGTGCACTCATTCACGCAGAGCGCGATCGGTCCGACCATCCTCGTGTTCCTTGCCGCCGCGCTTCTCTTCTCCCTGGCCCTGCTCGCGCTCCGGGTGGACCGCCTGGGCTCGGACGGCCGCCTCGAGACCGGTCCTTCGCGGGACGTCATCTTCCTCGTGCAGAATCTCCTCTTCGTGCTCTTTACCTTCACCGTGCTGCTGGGGACGGTCTTCCCGCTGGTGGTGGAAGCCGCGCGCGGAGTGCAGATGAGCGTCGGCCGGCCGTACTTCGACAGGATGTCGGTGCCCATCGGCGTGGCCTTGCTCTTCGTGATGGGGGTTGGCCCTGCGCTGCCTTGGGGACGCGCGACGCCGCAGCAGCTTCGCAGTGCGCTCTTGCCGCCGCTCCTCGGCGCCTCGGTGATCGCCCTCGCGGGGTTCGCCCTGGGGGTCCGCAACCTGTGGACGCTTCTTGCCCTCTTCTTCGGGGGCTTCACCGCCCAGGTGACGCTCTCCGAGATGTTTCTTCCGGTCCGCCAGCGGATGCGGGCGCACGGAGAGGGTCTCCTCGAGGCATTCCGGCAGACGCAGAGCCGCGGACGACGTCGTCTCGGCGCGTACGTCGTCCACGCCGGCGCCGTTCTCGCCATCGTGGCCATCGCGGTTTCGAGCACGATGGGCAGCTCGAAGGAGGTGCAGCTCACCCAGGGGCAGACCGCGACTCTGGGCGCCTACCAGCTGACGTTCGTGGGCGCCGAGCAGGTCTCCGAACCCCACCGGCAATCCGTACTCGCGCGGGTGGACATCAGCAAGAACGGCCGCAGCCTCGGGGCGCTGTATCCGCGCATGAGCCAGTACGAGGGGCAGCGCGAACCGATCGGTTCGCCGGCGGTGCGCACGAGCCTCACCGAGGACCTGTACCTGTCGATCCACAACATCGATGCGGGCGCGGGCACCGTGGGTCTCCTGGTGCTGATCAACCCGATGGTCTCCTGGATCTGGATCGCCACGGCCATCATGGCCTTGGGCGGGCTGGTGGCCCTGGTGCCGTCCATGCGCGGAGCGACGGTGGCCGTGCGGGCGCCGGTCCCCGGTCCCCTGGCGGTCGAAGGGTCCCGCTGATGGCGACTGCGGGCACTTCCAGCGCGGACACCGAGCGAGCGCCGCGCTTCAATCGCAAGGTGCTCGTCGCCGGCCTGGTCATCGCCCTTCCCTTGCTCGCCGTCCTCGTCGCGAACCTTGGCCGCGACCCACGCTCGGTGCGGTCCCCGCTCGTCGGACAGCCCGCGCCTGCCTTCTCGCTCGGACTCGTGGGCGGCGGAAGCCCCGTCGCGCTCGACTCTCTCCGCGGCAAGCCGGTGGTCGTCAACTTCTGGGCGACCTGGTGCGTGCCGTGTCTCCAGGAACACGCCGCGCTTGCCGAAGCGGCGCGATCCCTCCCCGAGGTTCAGTTCCTGGGGATCGTGTACGAGGACGAGGAGGTCCGGACCCACGAGTTCCTGCAACAGCGCGGGAGCGCTTATCCAACTCTGATGGACCAGGACGGCAAAGCCGCCATCGCGTTCGGGGTCTTCGGCGTGCCGGAGACCTTCTTCATCGATGCCGGCGGACGCATCGTCGAGAAATACGTCGGGCCCCTGGACCGCGGCACCATCATGGAGCTGGTTGACCGCGCGAAGGGCGGTACCCGGTGACGCTCGTCGCCTTCGCTCTGACGGGGCTGCTGGCGGTTGGGCCCAGAGGACCGCAGCTCTCCGGACCCCAACTCGACGCCCGGACCGACGAGATCGGCGCCCTCTTGCGCTGCCCGGTCTGCCAGGGCCTCTCGGTGGCCGACTCGCCTGCTCTCATGGCCCGCAACATGAAAGCCGAGGTCCGCGAAAAGCTTGCTGTTGGTTACGACCAGGAACAGATCCTCGAAGACTTCGAACGCTCGTACGGCGAGTTCGTGCGCCTCCAGCCTCCGATGCGGGGCGTGAACTGGCTGGTCTGGTTCGGACCTGTTGCCGGCCTCATCGCCGGCGGTGCGGTGATCGCCTGGGCCATGAAGCGGCCGAAGACGGGTGAGTCCGAGGCGGTTCCCGCAGGTTCGACGGTATCCGATCTGCCCACGCGCGATGCGACGCCGGGCGACGCGCGTCTCGCTGCCGCTCTTCGCCGGGTGCGGATGCTCGCTTATGGCTGGCCCGATGGCGTTTCTCCGAAGGAACGGTCATGAACGCCGAGACAACGGTCGATTGGGTCCCCGGCCTGATCGTCCTCGCCGTAGGCCTGGTCCTGGGTATCGGGCTCGTCTGGCGTTTGCGCGCAGCCTCCCGCCGTGCCGCGCGGGCTCTCGACAGCGTTCCCGCAGTGGAAATGCGCGACCTCGCCGGCAAGAGCGAGGCGCTCCTGCGCCAGCTCCGCGAGCTCGAGGACACCGCCAGCAAGAGAACTCCCGAACAGCTCGCACGCGAACGGTACGCGCTGGAATTGGAGGCAGCGAGAGCCCTGCTCGCCCTCGAGGAGAGAGGAATGTCTACGAAACTCGCGTCGGAGATCGCCCAACCGGAACCGGCGCTCCCCGCTCGCACCGCCGATGGCCGCGCAGGCCTGCGTGGCTTTTTCTGGGGCATCGGCAGCGCCGCCGGTGTCTTGCTTCTGGGTCTGTTCGTGTACCAGTCAGCGAAGCCGCGGGAGCCCGGCGGCTCGGTGACGGGCAACACCCCGATCACCAGCAAGCCTGCCGTCGGCGAATCCGCCACTGCCGAAGAGGCAAGCCTCCAGGCAGCGCTCGCGCGCAATCCGGATGACCTCGAGGGCCGTCTCGCGCTCGCTCGACTGTACGTCGAAAGAAAGCAATGGATGGGCGTCTGGAACGAAACCGCGAAGGTGCTCGAACGCGCGCCGGGGAATCCTCGCGCACTCGCCTACCAGTCCATGGTCCGCCTGGCCATGGGCCAGGTGGACGTCGCCGTGAGCCTCTTGACCAAAGCGCTCGCCTCCGACCCCGACATGGAGGAAGGCTACGCCTATCTCGCCCTGGCATACGCGCGGAAGGGGCGCATGCCGGCTGCGGAGGCCGCCATCGCGAGGGCGTCCAAGCGCTTCCCCGAGCGCGCGGCGGACCTCCGGCGGTACCTGACGGAGCTCAAGGGCGAGACTCCGGTGCCCCAGGCCAACGCCGTTTCCGGCGGCCCCGATCCGCACGTGGGTCTGGCCACTCCGGGAGAGGGGGCGCCACAGCGGAGCAGGACCACGGGCCGCGGCGTCTCGGGCACCGTGGACGTCGATCCATCGCTGAGAAGCAACCTGCCGCCGGGCGGGGTCCTCTTTGTTTTCGCGCGCGCTGCCGGGGTCAGCGAGGGCCCGCCGGTCGCCGTCAAGCGTCTGCCTGCCAGATTCCCGGCGGCGTTCGAGCTGACCGAAGCCGACTCGATGATGGGTCAGGCGCTCCCGAACCAACTCCTCATCGAAGCGCGCCTGGACGAGGACGGGGATCCCACCACGCGATCGCCCAGCGATCCAAAGGCGCGCCTCGATCGCGTGAAGGTTGGCCGCACCGACGTGCAACTCGTCCTGAAACGGCCTTGATCCGGAGCGCGCCCGGGTAGTCCCAGCGGTGCTACGCATCAAGACATCCTGGAGTTTGGTGCGTGCAATTGCAACACGCATGAAATCAGACTGCTTCCAGCGCACTACCGACTTGTGCCCCGGGCTGGATGCCGGCGATGAAGGAGGCCATGTCCGGCCGCCGACGAGCGTACGATCATCGCCTGCGAGAGCTGGCATGCGAAGAAGGTGTCGCGCAGCTGTTTGAGGGGCTGGGCGTGCCGAGGTCGACCGCGGTGAGCTGGCGTCGCCGCGGGCCCCGTGCGGTGGTGACGCTGGACGTGGTGACCAAGGATGCGCTCGAGCTCCAGGCGGAGGTCATCCGCCTGCGCCAGCGCAACGAGGTGCTCAGCGCGATCGCGAGGCTGTTCTTCATGTTACTCCGCCTCGCCGGAGTGCGCTTGGACGAGACGCGCATTCCAGATGGCGCCGCCAAGGCGAAGCTCCTGGCTGCAATTGCCCGAGCGCGGGCGAGCCTGCCGCTCGCGGTGGCGCTGCGCGTGCTCGGCCTCTCTCGCTCACGGTACCACGCGTGGAATCGACCCGAGCGCGCGTGCCAACTCGACGACGTCAGCAGCAGCCCACGAACGACGCCGACGCAGCTCACGCCCGACGAAGTCCGGACCATGCATGACCTGGCGACCAGCAGCAGCTATCGCCACATGTCGGTGCGCGGCCTCGCGCTCCGCGCCCAGCGCATAGGGACGCTTTTCGCCTCCCCCGCAACCTGGGGTCGACTCATCCGAGAACGGGGTTGGCTTCGGCCGCGCGCTCGTATCCATCCCGCCACGCACACCCCGGAAGATCAGATGCGCGGCAGCGGCGGTTCGAGAAACTGGCCGCCTCGGCAGCACACCGGCATGTGCAGCAGCTCCGGCGCGGCGGCCCACTGCTTCTGGACCGCAT